>DAIOGM010000775.1:0-1509 GCA_036745215.1 Gemmataceae bacterium | reverse complement strand
TCGGCGGCTCCCCGAGCTTGCCGAAGTCGTTCGGCGTCGGCACGATGCCGCGGCCAAAGTGATGCTGCCAGAGCCGGTTGACCATGACGCGAGCCGTGAGCGGATTCTGCGGATCGGTCAGCCAATTCGCCAACGCGAGACGACCGGCCCCTTTCCCGGACGACGAGGGGAGAACCTCTGGGAACCCCGGCTTCACGGGATCGCCCGTCGCTCGTGGATTGCCGCGCAAAAGAACGTACGTCGGCGTCGGCCCTTGTTCCTTGACGCACAGCACATCGATGTCGCCGATCTTGCGCGTCAGGCCCTTCGAGCCGCCTTCCGTGATGTTGTGGAAGAACGCGAGCATGCGATAGTAATCGCGATGCGGGATCGGGTCCTTCTTGTGATCGTGGCAGCGAGCACAACCGATCGACATGCCCAGAAACGCCTGGCCGGTCGTGGAGACGACGCCGTCAAGCACGTCGTATTTTTGCAGCAGCCGATCGGCGACGCCGGAGTCGTACTGGCCCAGGCGATAATAGCCGGTCGCGATCAACGATGCGGGCGTCATCGGCTCCAATAAATCGCCCGCTAACTGTTCGCGAATGAACTCGTCGTACGGCTTGTCCGTATTGAAGGCATTGATCACGTAGTCGCGATATCGCCAGGCGAACGGCTTGACCTGATCGAATTCGAAGCCGTTGGTTTCGGCAAAGCGAACAATATCGAGCCAGTGCCGGGCCCATTTTTCGCCGTACTGCGGCCGGGCGAGTAGCTGATCGATCAGGCGTTCGTAGGCGTCGTCGGCCTTGTCGTTGACGAAGGCGTCGATTTCTTCCGGCGTCGGCGGCAGTCCGATCAGGTCGTAGTAGACGCGGCGTGCGAGCGCAAGACGATTGGCAGGCGGCGCCGGCGTGAGTTTGTTGGCTTCGAGCTTCGCCAGGATAAACGCGTCAATCGGATTAGCGATCCACGCGTTGTTCTTGACCGCGGGAACGTCGGGCCGTTTGACGGGGCGATACGCCCAGTAATCGCGATCCTGCGCCGTGATTCTTAAGCCGCCCGCGCCCGGCATGGTCGCGACAACGCCGTCGGGCCAATTCGCCCCGGCATTGACCCACTGCGTGAGCGTGTCGATTTCCGGCTGCGCGAGCTTTTTGCCCGGCGGCATTTCCAGTTCGCCCTGATGATGGATAGCCTTGAGCAATCGGCTGTCCGCGAGTTTGTCCAGTGTAATGACCGGCCCCGACACGCCGCCCTTGTGCAGGCCGGCGCGAGTGAACAGCGACAGTTTGCCCTTGACGTTGGCGTCGCCGTGGCATTTGAAGCAATTCGCCTGCAAGATCGGCAGGACCTCCTTGGCGAAATCGACTTCTTGACCGCGACTCGACGGCGCGAGCCAACCGACCAACGCCAGGACCACGAAATACCTGGTACGGCTCAAGATCATGCGAAGTCCCCAATGTCTTGTTCGGTCCCTCGTTCCCAGGCTCCGCCTGGGAACGCACTGCCCGCAAGGCTCCGCCTTGC
>DAIOGM010000774.1:0-1512 GCA_036745215.1 Gemmataceae bacterium | reverse complement strand
GTAGACGCTCGTGATCGCCACGTTCGAGTGCCCCGCGGCTGCCCGCACTTCGGCAAGCGAACGTCTGCCGGCCAAGGCAGGTGCTTATGAAAATGTGCCGTTCGTGATAAATCGTGAGCGTTGTCACCGAGCGCCTCAAAACCAGCCACCTCTGAGCGCCCCCAAAACCAGCCAGCCGTTTGAGGGATTTCGGAACGCAATCGGTTGGTCGCGTGTGCTTCTGCCCCGTTAGTCGGAGTGTCGCGGTCAACCTTGTTGTTGTTTGCTTCGGCCACTTGGCGTGGCCGTCTTCAAGGGAATCGTCGGCCGGATGAAGGCGCCCGTTCAAGTCTTCTTGTCTTTGCCGGCGGCGGCGATGGGCGCCTCGTCGGCGGTGGCTGGTTTTGAATCGCTGAGCGCCCCCTTGGCGCTGGCTGGTTTTGAGTCGGCGGGAGCGCCTTTTTTCATGGCGGGGTTGGCGCGGCGCCGGGCGTCGTCGGCGTCCGGGTCGGCGTCGTTGTTCACTGCTGAACGATGATTCAGGCGGTAGCTCTTGCCCTTGAGCTCGATCAGGTCGGCGTGGTGCAGGAAGCGGTCCAAAATGGCGGTCGCGCTGGGGACATCGCCGAGCAGTTTGCCCCAATCGTCGAGGGGACGGTTACTGGTCATGATCGTCGAACGCGTTTCGTAACGGCGCAGGATGATCTCGAAGAGACATTCCCCCGAACGCTTCGGGAGGTGCTTCATGCCCATGTCATCGATGATGAGCAGGTCGGGCTTGAGGTATTTGGCCAGGACCTTGTCGCCGTCGCTCAGGAGTTCGTCGTGGAGGAAGTCGCGGACGAGGTCGAACACGGAACGGTAGAGGACGACGAAGCCGGCTTTGATGGCGTGATAGCCGAGCGTTTGGGCGAGACAACTTTTGCCGACGCCGGGCGGGCCCAGGAACAAGATGTCGCGCTTGTCACGTAAGAAGTTACACGTTGCCAAGGCGAAGATCGCCTTCTTCGGAATGGCGGGATTGAAGCTCCAGTCGAACTGATCGAGCGTTTTGATTTCCCGGAACTGGGCAGCTTTGACGCGGCGGCCGAGTTGCCGTTCGTCGCGGACGGCCAGTTCGTCCTGAAGGATCAGCTCCAGGAAGTCGCGATGGCTCAGTTGGTTGGCGGCGGCTTCGTGCAAACGCACGTCCAGAGTCGACAAGAGCCCCGACAGGCGAAGCTGCTTGAGCACGTGGTGCAAGGCATCGTTCATACAATCATCTCCTGATAAGAACCATAACGTAGTAGTGAACAATGAAACGAACAACGAAACGCGTGCGCTGCGCCTAACGCGCCGAGCGGACAGGACGCGTATGGCCAAGGCCGGAACAAGGCGTGCCGGCCTGTCTCCCCGCGAACAGGGAAGATGGCTAGCGGGGGTCCAGGGGGCGGCAATGAGCCCCCTGGTTGAGACACGGATGCCTCGAAACGCTTGCATGGATGCCGAGCCCGGTGGATCGCGTCCTCCATGCCAAGACCTGGAAAGCTTCAT
>DAIOGM010000773.1:0-1553 GCA_036745215.1 Gemmataceae bacterium | reverse complement strand
AAGATCGCGCTGGAACTCTTCCAGCCGTTTATCATTCGCCGGCTCAAGGAACTGGGCCACGCCGACACGATCAAGTCGGCCAAGAAGATGCTCGAACGCAAGGCGGACGAGGTTTGGGACATTCTGGAAGAGGTGATCAAGAACCACCCGGTGCTGCTCAATCGCGCCCCGACGCTGCACCGCATGGGCATCCAGGCATTCGAGCCGGTCTTGATCGAAGGCAACGCGATCCGCATCCATCCGCTCGTTTGCAAGGGCTTCAACGCCGACTTCGACGGCGATCAGATGGCGGTGCACTTGCCGCTCTCGATCGAGGCGCAAGTCGAAGCGACCGTCTTGATGATGGCGACGAACAACATTTTTAGCCCGTCGAACGGCCATCCGATCATCACGCCGAGCCAGGATATCGTCATGGGTTGTTACTACCTGACGGCCGATCCGCTGGCGATGTTCATGTCCCCCGGCGGCGTGATCGACGAGCGCGTCAAGGATTACCGCAAGAATTTGCCGATCAACCTCAAGGGCGAAGACATGAAATTCGCCAGCCCCGGCGAGGTGTTCCTGGCATTCGCGCTCAAGAAAGTCGGCATTCACGCGCGCGTGAAGGTGCGCTTGCCGATCGAGAAGAAAGTCATCAGCGAAATCTCCGTCGATAAAGACAAGACGCGCGTCGAGGAGATCTCGCGCGACCCGAAGAATCTGCTGGTTTCGACGACCGTGGGCCGCGTCATCTTCAACGATATCCTTCGGCAGCCGATGCCGTTCTACGATCTAGCGCTTTCGGGCAAGCACTTGAGCCGCATCATCGCGGACTGCTATCAACTGCTCGGCCGGCGCGAGACGATCGAGCTGTTGGATCGCATGAAAGAGACGGGTTTCCGTGAATCGACGCGCAGCGGCCTGTCGTTCTCGACGGACGATCTCAAGACGCCGGTGGAAAAGGAATCGATCATTCGCGAGACCGACAAGAAGGTCAACGATTTCCAGAAACAATACTTCAAGGGCTTCATCACGGAGCTGGAGCGTTACAACAAGATCATCGACGCGTGGACGACGGCGCGCGACAACATCACCAAGCAGATGATGATGGAGCTGCGCCACGACGTGCGCGGCGGCGTGCCCTATTTGAATCCGATCTTCCTGATGGCCCACTCCGGCGCCCGCGGCGGCGTCGAACAGATTCGCCAGCTCGCCGGCATGCGCGGTCTCATGGCCAAGCCGTCCGGGCAGATTATCGAGACGCCCATCAAGGCGAACTTCCGCGAAGGCCTGAGCGTGCTCGAGTATTTCTCATCCACGCACGGCGCCCGCAAGGGTTTGGCCGACACCGCTCTGAAAACCGCCGACTCCGGCTATCTGACGCGCAAGCTGGCGGATGTCGCACAAAACGTCGTCATCACCTCGCACGATTGCGGCTCGCTGCAAGGCATCACCAAGCGCGCCATTTACAAGGGCGAGGAAATCGAACGTTCGCTCTCCGAGACGATTCGCGGCCGCGTCAGCCGACACCGCATCACCACCCGGTTCTCCGATATTGGACGCCGGAAGAGTTC
>DAIOGM010000772.1:0-1554 GCA_036745215.1 Gemmataceae bacterium | reverse complement strand
GGCCGCCCGGCGCGACATATCCGCCGTCCGCGAGCACATCGAGGAATTGCTCGCCGAACTGCGCCTTGCCCGCGGGCCTGAGCGGCGTCACCGCGACGCCGATGGCGCCAAGCAGCGCCACGGCGCCACTGTTGGACAGCGACAACGACGGCGCGTCCATTTCCTCGGCCGGCGGCTTCAGGACCATGCGATTCAAGAACGGCACGTTCGGCAGCGACCATGCCACCGTCACGGCGCCGATCGCTGCCAGCGCCAGGCCGATCGCGATGGAGCCGAACGTTGAGCCGACGTTGGCCCAGTCGTTCGGATCGGCCGGCCAATGATCGAGCGTGACCAGGATCAAGCCGCCGAACATCAGACCGACGCCCGCGACTCCGGCGAAGCAGAGCCCCGGCACGAGGAAGACTTCGATTCCTAGAAAGACGAGGCCCAAAAGGAACAAAAGGATCGCGAGAATCGTGATGCCGCCGTCGCCGACGAAGGCGTGGCACCAGAAGAACAAGACGAAACAGATGGCCGCGACCGATCCCGGGAAGGTCGTGCCGGGCAACTTGAATTCAAAGATCAAGCCGATGACGCCGATCGTGATCAGCGCGATGTTGACGATCGGCCGGCGAAAGAACTCGGCGACATGATCGAGCCATTGCGTTTGCGCGGGGCGCTGAGCGCCAATATTGGGATGGTCCTTCCGCACCGGCGGGTCACCGGCGCGCCCATTGAGCGCGCTGCCCGCCATGATAATGGCCAACGCCAGCATGCACCGGCGCACTAGGACGAGCAACCCCATGCCGACTCCTTGGACGATGCACGTGCCCCTTCAATGGGCCCGGCTATCGCCATTATACTCCGGCGGCCGACGACGAACGAATTGCCGCTCTGTAGGATTATTCGCTGTTCGCGCAAGGACATTGCGCCGAATTCCGTGAGCAAATATTGCCGTGCAGCTGGCGTCGGTTTTGTCCATCGACCGCAGCTTCGTGGCAAGGACCGCGCGTACGAAATGCTCGGTTGATCGACTCGAAATATGACATTTTCTCAAGGGTTTGGTGCGGAAATGAGAGCCGGAATGTTCGGCGGAAATCGCCCAAGTTGTTACCGCAGCAACGGTCGTCAATTGCCTGCATGCAGATACGCGGCTGCAGCAAAAAAAGTTCAAAAAAAAAACGTATTCGCCCAATAATAGTCTTGCAAGTTCAACAAAGAGGTCTAAGATGAGTTTGTCCCGCTGATTGATGGCTTCGGTGACTGGGCGACGCCGAGGTACTCGACAGTGGGACATTTTTTTGCGCCTGCCGCGATCCCCTTTCTCGCACGTTCGATGAATAACGAATCTAACCTAACCCTGTCGGAAGCCGACGCGCCCGCGAATCCGTTCGCGCTTTTTGCCCGGTGGTTTCTTGCCGCCGAATCTGCCAAGCTGCCCGAGCCGTCCGCGATGGCATTGGCGACTTCAACCGCCGACGGGCAGCCCGACGCCCGCATGGTGCTGTTGCGCGGCTTCGACGAGCGCGGCTTCGTGTTTTACACGAACTATCAGAGCCGGAAGGCCGCCGA
>DAIOGM010000771.1:0-1583 GCA_036745215.1 Gemmataceae bacterium | reverse complement strand
CGGCGGTTTGACGCCGCTTTCTTTCTTTTTTTCTTTGGAATCTCCATGACACAAAAGAAAGAAGGAAAGCGGCGTCAAACCGCCGCACTCCAAAATGAGCCACAATATTTGCATGCAGTTTCAATGACGCCGTGAGTGCGCCAAACTGACTGAAGGGAGGGCGACTTGTTCACAAATCATTTGATAGCAATGACTTATGAATGAGGTGCTTCGGCCAATTGGTTAAATGGCAGAAGGGGTTAAGCCACGTTCGTTGGCCGCCGCCAAGAAAAACGGGCCTCCTGGCGAATGTCCTATTCGCGCAGGAGACCCTCGCCAGCGGAAACGGCACTCGCCGAAACGAGTGCCGTTATAACAACGTGAGATCCAAGATTAGTTGCGCTAGGACTTGTCCTGGTAGCGCTTAAAAGAAACCGGCGAGCCGAGCCGCGTAAGCGGCCGGTTGAGTCGTGCGTCAACCGGCCGCTTACGCGGCTCGGCTCGCCGGGGACCGCGAAGTTCACGATTGCTCCGCCGCAAACGCCTTGCGATCGAACGCGCCGTTGCGCTTGTCGAGCGCGCGACGCACCGTGTTGCAGATGCCGTTGACGTCGAGCCCCAGATCGGCGAACAACTCCGCGCGTTCGCCATGTTCGACGAAGCGATCCGGGACGCCGAGCCGAACGATGTTGCGCGTGTCCAACCCCGCGGCATTCGCCGCTTCCAGAACCGCGCTGCCGAAACCGCCTTCGAGCGTGCCTTCCTCGACGGTGACGACGACGGCCGCCTCCTCGACGGCTCGCAACGTCGTCGCCTTGTCGAGCGGCTTGCAGAACCGCGCGTTGACGACGCCGACGTCCAGGCCTTCCCCGCGCAGCTTTTCCATCGCCTTGTAACAAGTCGGGAACAACGTGCCATAAGCGAAAATCATCGCGTCGCTACCCCATTCGATCACCTCGGCCTGGCCGAGTTCGATCTTCGTCGTCGAGCGTTCGACCTTCTCCAGATTCGCCTTCGGATAACGCATCGCAATCGGACTGGCGGTATGGGCGACGGCGAATCGCAGCATGGGGGCGATGTCCAGCTCGTCGCCCGGCGCCATGACGACCATGTTCGGGAAGAGCCGCATGTACGCGATGTCGAAGCAGCCATGATGCGTCGGCCCATCGGGTCCGGTAAGGCCGGCGCGGTCCATCGTGAAGACGACGGGCAGGTTTTGCAGCGTCACTTCCTGGAAAATCTGGTCGAACGCCCGTTGCAAGAACGTCGAATAGATGTTGCAAATCGGCCGCGCCCCGGCTTTCGCGAGTCCTGCTGAAAACGCGACGCCGTGCGATTCGCAGATGCCGACGTCGAAGAACCGCGTCGGATAATCGGCCCGCACCTTTTCGAGTTTGTTCCCCTGGCACATCGCCGCCGTGATGACGGCGACGCGCGGGTCCTCCTTCATCAGCTCATGGATCGTCGTGCTGACGACATCGGTGTACGCCTTCGAGCCGCCTTTCTTGAGCGACACGATATTGCGATCCGGCCCGACTTGCTCGAACACGGGCGGCGTGTGATACGTGACCGGATCGGCCGCGGCTTCCTTCACGCCGTGGCCC
>DAIOGM010000770.1:0-1595 GCA_036745215.1 Gemmataceae bacterium | reverse complement strand
CGCGATCGGCGCTCGCGAACGCTTCGAGGCGATCGCTCACTCGGTGCGCGATCTTTTGTCGCAGCGCTGGATTCATACGGAAAAGACCTACGAGCGTCAAAATGCCAAGCGGGTTTACTATCTCTCGATGGAATTTCTCATCGGCCGCTCTCTCGCCAATAACGTTACGAATCTTCTCCTCGATCCCGTCGCGAAAGCAGCGATCAAGGAAAAGAACCTCGACTGGTTCGAATTGCTCGAAGAGGAGCCGGATGCCGGGCTCGGCAATGGCGGTCTTGGGCGACTTGCGGCCTGTTTTCTCGATTCCATGGCAACGATGGAAATTCCCGCGATGGGTTACGGCCTGCGCTACGAATACGGCATGTTCAAACAATCCATTGAGGACGGCTGGCAGCACGAGCTTCCGGATAACTGGCTTCGCCGTCCCGATCCGTGGGAAGTCGCGCGTCCAAACGAAACCGTAAATGTAAATCTTAACTGCTCGTTCGAAGTGCGCGGCGGTGCTTTATGCCCGATCATCGGCAAGCCCTCCAATCTGATCGGGATTCCTTTCGATCGGCCGGTTGTGGGCTACGGCGGCAAGACGATCAATACGCTGCGGCTCTGGGCCGCGGCGGCGCAGGATTACTTCGATTTCCAGGAATTCAGCAGCGGTGATTTCGTCGGCGCGCTGACGGAAACCCTTGGGGCCGAATCGCTTACACGCGTGCTCTACCCGGACGATCACACAACCATGGGACAAGGGTTGCGTTTCATTCAGGAATATTTTCTCGTCGCGTGCTCGCTCGCGGATCTCGTGCGCCGTTTTCGCGCGGCCAACGCCGACTGGCACACATTCCCCGACAAAGTCGCCATCCAGCTCAACGACACGCATCCCACCATGGCGGTACCGGAGCTGATGCGGATTCTACTCGACGAGGTTCATCTCGGTTGGGACGACGCTTGGGGCATTACAGTTAAGACACTGGCGTACACCAACCACACGTTGCTGCCCGAGGCTCTGGAGAAATGGCCGGTCGAATGGTTCCAAATCCTGCTGCCGCGACATCTCGAGATCATCTACGAGATCAATCGGCGGTTGCTCGATAACGTGCGAGCGCGGTTCCCCGGCGACGAAGGACGGGTACAGCGTGTGACTCTCATCGAAGAAGGCGCGGAACATAAGGTGCGGATGGCCAATCTCGCCATTGCGGGTTCGCATAGCACGAACGGCGTCGCGGCCATCCATTCCCATTTGCTCCGCACAGCGACGGTCAGAGACTTGGCCGAAATCTTTCCCGAGCGTTTCAACAATAAAACCAACGGCGTCACTCCGCGCCGTTGGCTGTTGATGTCGAACCCCGGGCTCTCAAGAGCCATACTGATGCCATCGGTGATGGCTGGATCAAGGACCTCAGTCAATTGAAGCAGCTGAAAGCCCTGGCCGATGATTCGACTTTTCATGAGGCGTTCCTCAAGGCAAAACGCGAAGCCAAATCGGACTTCGTGAATTGGCTCAAGCGCGCCACCGGCCAAACGATAGACCCCGACAGCATCTTCGATTCGCAGATCAAGCGGATTCACGAGTACAAGCGGCAAATGCTCAATGCGCTCCG
>DAIOGM010000769.1:0-1615 GCA_036745215.1 Gemmataceae bacterium | reverse complement strand
CACAAATCCCGCATCGTCCGTGCATAACGCGGCACCGCCGTCTTCGCGTCCTCCGCTGCTTCATATTCAAGCACGACGTAGCCGCGATAGTTGACCTGGCGCAACATCTGAAACTTGCGCTTCAAATCCGCTTCCTCCGCCTTGCGTCCCTCGCGCGAGATTTCCGTTTTCATCTGCACGACCACCGCGTACGGCGCCAGGCGTTCCAGATCGGCGTACGGATCTTTCGTGCGAAAATTGCCCGTGTCGAGATTGACGCCGAACCAGTCGCTCTTGATGGCGCGAACCAATGCGAGCATTTGTTCCGACGTGCCGGTGATGCCGCCGTGGTTCTCAAGCGCCAGGTAAATACCGAACTGGCCCGCGTGTTCGCAGCATTCCTGGATCGACTCGATGCACTGCCGGCGTGCGCGTTCCTCGGTGTCGGGCTTGACGACCGTGCCGCCGAAGATGCGGATCGTTTTGCCGCCGAGCCGGCTGGTGTGCTCGACCCAGCGCTTGCAGCGATCGATCTCTTCCTTGAGCCGCGTCGCGTTGTTGACGCAGAAATCCGTGCGAATCGCGGTGCCGCTGACGTCCAGGCCGA
Source organism: Gemmataceae bacterium (assembly GCA_036745215.1). GTDB lineage: Bacteria > Planctomycetota > Planctomycetia > Gemmatales > Gemmataceae > SIAQ01. The sequence continues at coordinate 1,029 of DAIOGM010000769.1, read as the reverse complement.
GCCGCGTGCAGCGGCCTTTCAAGCCCGCGAGATAGCGCGCCGACGTTTCCGGAAAGTAGTATTCCGTCAGCTCAACCGCGTCGAACGGCATCGAGGCCGCTAAATCAATGAAGCCATCCAGCGTCATCGTCGGCGGCTTGCGTGTCAAATTCAGCACCTGGCGAAAGCTGTACGCCGCCAGGCCGAGCTTGATGAACGAACGCCCTTGTCGGCGGATCGGCTCGATGGCGTTCGCGGACGTGGCTGTCAATCCGGCGGCCCCCGCGGCGACGGCGGCGCCCGCAAGGAACTTGCGGCGATTGATCGATTTCATGCGTGGCTCCTCTTTTTAGCAACGAAGGGAATTTACCTATTCAAACCCGCGTCGATCTATGGTTAGATATTAAGGACCACTTCGTCATTCTGCAAACAGCGTTTCCGCGCATTCGCGAGGGAATTTGGAGTCATACGATGCTGCGAAAAATCACCCTCACGTTCGCCATCGCCGCAAGCCTGGTTATTGCCGGCGACGCGTCCGCGCAAATCGTTCAACCCAAGCTGCCGCAGCCGTTGCCGACGCCGAAGGAGCGTATCGATCAGCTTGAAAAGGAAATCGAGCGTCTCTTGCGTGGTGTGGAGGACGTGAAGCCCATCTTTCCAATGCCCGTGCCGTTTCCCAAGAACCGCGTTGAGATGGAAAAAATGGAAAGAGAGATGATGGAGCGATTGCTGCGGCAAGTCGCGGGCGTCCAACCCGATGGCAAAACGTTCTTCGGCGCCGGCCTCGCCTGGGGCGGCATGCGCATGAGTTCGGTGGACAAGACCACGCAAGAAAACCTCGGCCTGCCCGAAAAGGAAGGCCTCATCGTCAACAACGTCGAGGCGAACTCCGCGGCCGAAAAGGCGGGCGTCAAGGTGAATGATATTCTCGTTCGCATCGGCCCAGTCGCGGCGCCGAGCGATTTCGACGCGTTCTCGAAAGTCGTCGCCAAGCAAAAAGCCGACGAACCGCTCGAACTCGTCGTCGTCCGCAACGGCAAGGAGGAAACG
>DAIOGM010000768.1:0-1619 GCA_036745215.1 Gemmataceae bacterium | reverse complement strand
ACCCTTTCGGTTGCGGCTGTGCCGCGCTATGTTTATCTGTGTTCATCTGTGGTTAAATCGAGTTTCAAAATATGGCACGCGAATTCCAGCTCTGCGGTCTCGGCAACGCCATCGTCGATATCTTCCTCGAAATCAACGACGACGAGTTCAAACACCTCGGCTTCGAACGCGGCACGATGCGGCTCGTCGATCTCAATGAGCAAAAATTGCTGCTGACGCGCTATCAGACGCAGGAGCCGAGGCTCGTCAGCGGCGGCTCGGTCGCGAATTCCGTCATCGCGTTCAGCCAGCTCGGCGGCGACGCGGCGTTCATCGGCTGCGTCGGCGATGATCGCTATGGGCTGTTCTACTCGAGCGAATTCGAAGAGCTCGGCATCCACATCGGCAATCCGATCATCGTCAACGAATCGACCGGCACCTGCGTCTGCGTCATCACGCCGGACGCGGAACGCACCATGCGCACGTGTCTGGCGGTGTCGAGTAAACTCGCCGCCCGGCACGTCGATGAGGAACGCATCAAGAACAGCGATTGGCTGTTCATCGAAGGCTACGTCTTCGCCAATCCCGAGACCGGCCAGACCGCGATCCGTCAGGCGATCCAGGTCGCCAAGAAACATGGGACCAAGATTGCGATCACTTGCTCCGACGCGTTCGTGCCCAACGTCTTCGGCGACGCGCTCGGCGAGGCGCTCAAGCAGGCCGATTTGTTCTTTTGCAACGAAAGCGAGGCGTGCGCCGTCGCCAAGACGACAACCGCGGAGGACGCGTTCAAGAAGCTCAAGCATATTCCATCCGTCGTGGTGACGAACGGCCCGCACGGTGTCTACATTCGCCATGCCGGCGTCGAGGCGCACGTGCCCGCTTTCTCCTCGACGCCGAAGGACCTGACCGGCGCCGGCGACATGCTGGCGGGGGCGTTCCTCTACGGCATCACGCACGGCGTCGCGCCGGACCAGGCGGCTCGCGCGGCTTGTTTTCTCGCGCACAAGGTGATCATTCAAATCGGCGCCAGGCTGCATCACGGAACGAAGCAATTCTGGGACGAATGCCTTTCGACCAAATAAGTGCGGGCGCGGCCGCGCGGATTGTGCGGCGAATACGCGTTGTCGCAGTTGCTTTCGCGTTATCAACCATTCACAAAACGCAAGGATTGCGTGCCAGGGCGGGCGCGGATGGGCAATCTCGGTAAGGGAATTCGAAAAACATCATTGCTCTTATGCCGTCGATGCGCGAAAATGGATAGTGATTATCAAACGTGAACCGCCCACGTGGCGACCCGCGTTCTGGCCGAATCCGCGTCGCACGGTGCGGCCTGTCCCGCGATCCCTTTGCCGGATGGAAGGGTCCTTTCTTGTCGAGTTGAACGACTATTCCTTTTCTCATGACCGAGCCCGGTGGAGTCTCTGACAATGGCGAAGCAACCTCCCCATGATGATCATCTCAAGAAGACCGATGGCGGCTTCAAGCTGAACGCCGGCCAGGGCGGCCCGAAGACGCCGCGGCCAGGCGACCAGAAGGGGCCGCGCACGCCGAAGCCGACAATTCCGGACATGTCGCTGGACGATCCGGTTGACGAGGTGATGGAAGCCGAAGAAGTGCTCGAGGCGGAACCGTTGCCG
>DAIOGM010000767.1:0-1623 GCA_036745215.1 Gemmataceae bacterium | reverse complement strand
TGACGCTCGAGCCGCCGACGTTCCCTGAGCCCGTTATTTCGATGGCTGTCGAGCCCAAGACCAAGGCCGACCGCGAAAAAATGTCGGAAGGCCTTCAGCGCCTCGCCGAAGAAGACCCGACGTTCCGTTGCTTTACCAACGAAGAAACCGGCCAGCTCATCATTGCCGGCATGGGTGAACTGCACCTGGAAATCATCCGCGACCGTCTCTTCCGCGAATTCAAGGTCGAAGCCAACGCGGGCGCTCCGCAGATCGCCTATCGCGAAACGATCACCAAGCCTGCTGACGGCGAAGGCAAGTTCATTCGCCAGTCCGGTGGCCGCGGTCAATACGGCCATGCGCTGGTGAAGATCCAGCCGAACGAACGCGGCAAAGGCGTCGAGATCGAGAACAAGATCGTTGGCGGCGCTATCCCGAAGGAATACATCCCGGCGGTCGTCGATGGCATCGAGGAAGCGATCGAGAGCGGCGTGCTCGCGGGTTACCAGATGGTCGACGTGAAAGTGCAAATCGTCGATGGCACCTTCCACGAAGTCGACTCGAACGAGTTGGCGTTCAAGATGGCCGGCATCTTTGCCTTCAAGGACGCGGCCAAGAAGGCCAGCATGATTCTCCTGGAACCGATCATGAAGGTCGAGTGTACCACGCCTGACGAATACCAGGGCGACCTCCTCGGCGACTTGAACCGTCGCCGCGGCAAGATCGTGAGCATCGAAGCCAAGGACGCGACGACCGTCCTGAACGCCGAAGTTCCGCTGGCCGAAATGTTCGGCTACGCGACCGCGATTCGGTCCTTGTCAAAGGGCCGCGCTGCGTATTCCATGGAGCCGTTCGCTTTCGAGCAGGTGCCGAACAGCATCGTGGCAACGATCATGGATTCTGTGAAGGACCGACCTGCGGCAAGAAGTTAACAACAACCATAACTGTAAAATTGTTCTTTGTATGGCTGGACAACGCATTCGCATTCGCCTGAAGGCCTTTGACCATCGCGTCATCGACCAATCAGCGCACGACATCGTCGAAACCGTAAAACGCACTGGCGCGCGTGTCGCCGGGCCGATCCCCCTCCCGACGCGGGTCGAGCGCTTCACCGTGCTGCGCTCGCCGCATTCCGACAAGAAATCCCAGGAAACTTTCGAGCAACGCACTCACAAGCGTTTGCTGGACATCATCGACCCCACCGCCAAGACCGTGGATGAGCTCAAGAAACTCAACCTGCCGGCCGGCGTCGACATCAACGTCAAAATCTAACTCCTATGCTCGGACTACTCGCTAAAAAATTGGGGCAGACCCGTGTTTACAACGAACAGGGAGTTTTGATTCCTGTCACGGTCGTGCAGGCTGGGCCGAACCGCGTTCTCCAGACCAAAACGGTCGAGAACGACGGTTACAAGGCGATCCAGGTTGGCTTTGAGGAACAAAAAGAGCACCGCGTCTCCAAGCCGCTGCTGGGACACTTCAAGAAATCCGGCGCGCCCGCGTTCAAGCGCGTAAAGGAATTTCGCGATTTCAAGAAGGACGTGAAACCGGGTGACGTGATCGGCGCCAATATTTTCAACAAGGGCGATTTCATCGACGCGATCGGCGTCACCAAGGGCCGCGGCTTCGAAGGTGTCGTCAAGC
>DAIOGM010000766.1:0-1623 GCA_036745215.1 Gemmataceae bacterium | reverse complement strand
ACACCACCCATTTCCCGTCCGGCGACAGGCCATATCGGCTCGAATAGGAAGGCAGCATCACGTCCAGCGATTTCACGCCGCCGGTTTTGAGATCGTACCAGGCCAGACCGAGATCCTTGCCGTCGGCGCGATAGACGCTGAGCAGGCGGTTGCCGTCGGGGCTGAATTCGACCTTTTGAAAGGTGTATGTGCCGCGGACGTTCACCGGTTTGGGCAACGGCACGTCTTTGCCGTCCGCCTGGATGAGGCGAAGTTCGCCGCCGAATTGATTGGGGCCGCGCACGAAGGCGATGCGTTTGCCGTCGGGCGACCAGGCCGGCTCATGATCGAAGCCTTCGCCGTCGGTGAGCCGCGTCATGACTCCGCCGTCCGCGGGCACGGTCCAGATCGCGCCCTGATAGGAGATGGCGATCGTCTTGCCATCGGGCGAGATGCGCGGATGAATGGCGCCGAGCGCTGCCGGCAACGGCGCGGCGGGCTTGACGTCGTCTTGCGTTTTCGCGGAGGTGAAGAGTGCCAGCGCAACCATGATGCCGCTGCCGAGGATCGCGAGAAGGCGTTTCATGTCCTGGTCCCCCCATCGAGAGTGCTGTGATGTGTCTCCTGTTGGCTGAATATTATAGGTAACGAATACCGCGTTCCGACGATCCGCCCGGGGGCCGACGTAACGTGGGTGTGTATAACGCAGGCGTGACGCGGTTGCAAAAATGGCAATCAGGATGTAGGATCAGGCCGGGGTTATTCTCCGGCCTTTGGTGTTTGAGGACTTGCCGCATGCTGTGGTTCCTGAACTTCTCGTCCGATTTCTACATCGCCTTCAACACATACGCGACACTACTTGGCGTGCTGTTGATTCTGAATGGCGTTATTCTTGCTGGATGCGCGCATGCCGTCCTGAGTCGAAAACACACGCTGAAATGACCTGCAAAATATTTCCCCGCGCGCGTTTCATTCGTCGTATTCAGCCGTATTCAGCCGCTTTCGCCGTATTCAGTTTGAGAAGAGTGTCGAGTGAACGACTGAATGACTCGGCCATTTTGGCAGGTCGCCAGGTGTTCCGCGCGGAACATGCCCATCTTAACATTGCGCCAATCAAAAAAAAATGCCCGACGCAAAACGCGCCGGGCAGGTTTTACTCATGGCGACCAACAACCATTACTGAATCACGGTGTTGTCGCCGTTGCCGCCGTCGAGGATATCGGTACCTGGGCCGCCGACGAGCACGTCGTCCCCCTCGCCGCCGAGGAGCGTGTCGTTGCCGTCGCCGCCGATCAGCACGTCGTTGCCTTCGCCGCCGTCGGCCGTGAGCTGAATCGCGCCGACCGCGAGGCCGGAGCCTTCCACGACGTCATCGCCGCCCAGAGCGTTGACGTTCAGCCGGTCAAGTGTTGACTCCGCGCCGGTGATGTTGATCTGAGCCGCCAGACCAAGCACCGAGGTTCCGGTCGCATCGCCGAACAAGAGCGCGATGTCGTCGCCATTCGTGCCGAACACTTCAACGCTGTCGGCTGAAAGGTCGCCGGCCGAGCCGGTGATCGTGTTCGCCAGGTTGAGGTTGATCTCGGTCACGTCGGTGCCGGACAGGTCGTGGACCACGATTGAATCGGCGCCGCCCAGGGCGTT
>DAIOGM010000765.1:0-1634 GCA_036745215.1 Gemmataceae bacterium | reverse complement strand
CGAGGTTGAGCAACGCCGACGCGACCTCCGCCGCCGTTGGCCGCAATCGCGCTTGCTTGTGCAGCATCGCGCTGATAAGCCCGTCCAAAGCGAGCGGCATGTCCGGCTCCAGCCGGCGCGGCGGCAACGGTTCGTCATAGGCAACCGCGGAAAGCGTCGCGAGGTTCGTGGCCCGCTCAAACGGATGCCGGCCGGTCGCCAATTGATACATCACAATGCCGAGCGAGAAAATGTCGGAAGCGGCTTCCACCGCCGTGCCGTGCGCTTGTTCCGGCGACATGTAGCCGACGGTGCCGAGCAACGTCCCCGGATCGGTGTCCCAGCCCGACTCGGGAACGCCCAGGCGCGGCAGCCGCCGCGCCAGGCCGAAGTCGAGCACCTTCGCGTAGCCGTCGGAGCGCACCATGATGTTTTCGGGCTTGATATCGCGATGCACGACGCCCGCCTGATGTGCCGCCGCCAGCGCCCGTGCCGCCTGGCGAAAGACGCGCGCGATCGCCTGCCATCCCGGCCGTCGCGAAATCAGGCTCCGCAATGTTTCTCCTTCGATCAACTCCATCACGATGTAAAGACAACCTTGATGCTCGCCGAGCGCGTGAACGGTGCAGATATGCGGATGATTCAAGTGCGACGAGGTGCGCGCCTCGCGGGCAAAACGTTCGACGCGTTCGGGATCTTGTGCGTATTCGGCCGGCAGCACTTTCACCGCGACGCGCCGACCCAGTCCCGCTTCATGCGCCTTGTAAACCAGTCCCATGCCGCCGCGGCCGATTTGCTCAAGTATTTCGTAACCCGGAATCGATGGACGATTTTGGGCGTCCACGGTCAACACGCCGCCGCCCGGCAAGGTCGCACGGCCCACTTCCGAGGAGGTGTCGGCGAGCAGCACGGCAAGGTCTTGCTGCAAATCAGGAAAACGCAAACAATAGTCCGCCACGGTAACCGCGGCGCGATTGCGCCGCAGCAATTCGAATTCCGCTGCGATCACACTCAGCGTGGCCCGGCGATCCGCGGCCAGCTCGGGGAAATCGTGAAGATATCGTTCCACCGCGACCGGCGCCGCGGCCTTGAGACGAAACTCCAGATCGACGTGAATCAACTCGATCAAAAGCGCGCGCCGCATGTGCCCGTCGCCGCGCAGAAAATCGACAATCGCCGGCGCCGGCCCCGCCACCCAGGCATGTTCGAACGCCTTGATCAGCCCTTCGCAATGCGACCACGAAGGACTGGCCAACGCGCCCGTGTGTTCCGGATCATCGAAACGCATGGTTCATAACCACAGATGAACACAGATAGACACAGATGGGAATGCAGAAAGATATCCACGTTGTGCGAAATGACGAATGCCGAAGCACGAATGACGAAAGAATGTCAAAATCCGAATGCCGAATGATTCCGGTCCGCGTTGAATTCGGGATTCGGCATTCGTGCTTCTTTCGTCATTCGTGCTTCGTCATTCGTCATTTGTGCATCCGTTACGCCTTCGAGGAGCTATCATCATTCTTCTGCTGTTCCAATTGCAATCGCACGCGCTCGCGGATGCGGCGGACGGAGCGTTCGGCTCGGCCGAGTTGCGTGCTGATTTCTTGCGTGGAATGGCCCTGCAAGCTCATTTCAACAATCGACCGTTCGTC
>DAIOGM010000764.1:0-1639 GCA_036745215.1 Gemmataceae bacterium | reverse complement strand
GGCGGTCGAACTTTTTATTCAACGATGGGCGCGGCCGACGACTTTCAGAACGCCGACTTCCGCCGCCTTTTGGAAAACGCAATCTTCTGGACGGCCCAGCGCGACCCCGACAAGCTGCGCCGCGACAGCCGGCCGAACGTCGTCTTCATCTTGCTCGACAATCTCGGCCAGGAATGGCTCGGCTGCTACGGCAGCGACGAGAAACGCACGCCGAACATCGACCGCCTCGCCAAGAGCGGCGTGCGCTTTCGGCATTGCTACACGCCCGTCGTGTGCGGGCCGAGCCGAATCGTCATGTTGACGGGCCGCTATCCGTTTCGCACCGGCTACACGCTTCATCACGACGCCGCCCTCTACAGCGGCGGCGGGCTCGATCCGGCCCGCGATCACGTCTTCGCGCGCTGGCTGCGCCTCGTCGGCTACCAGATCGGCCTCATCGGCAAATGGCAGATCAACAACCTCTACGATCAGCCCGGCGTCCTTAAATCACACGGCTTCGACGAGCACCTCGTCTGGCCCGGCAGCATCAATCGCGATCTCGCCACCGAGGACGAACTCAAACGCTTCCGCAAAGGCATCGCCGACGACAGCGTGCCCATCACCTCCGAGATCACGCAAAAGATCGAGAGCCGCTACTGGGATCCCGTGTTGATTCACAACGGCAAGCGCGAGACGCACAAGGGCAAGTTCGGCCCCGATGTGCTGCAAGAAGCGGCAATTGATTTTCTCGACCGCCATCAAAAGGAACGCTTTTTCCTTTACTATCCGATGGTGCTCACGCACGGCAAGACGCACACGCAGCCGGTCGTGCCGACGCCCGACAACCTCAAGGAAGGCCGGCCGACGGCAGAGATGTTCGGCGACATGGTGCAGTACGGCGACAAGCTGGTCGGTCAAATCGCCGACAAGCTCGACAAGCTCGGCATCCGCGACAACACGATCCTCATCATCGCCACCGACAACGGCACCGAATCGCGTCTGTCCGCGCGATACAAGGGCGGCGTCGCGCCGGGCGGCCTCTATCAGCTCAACGAGGCCGGCAGCGATGTCGCTCTCATCGCCAACAGTCCGAAGCTCATTCAAGGCGGCCGCGAAATCGCGCTCGCGGATTTCTCGGACATCCTGCCGACGATCTGCGACTTCGGCGCCGCCCATATTCCGGAGCGGCTCGTGCTCGACGGCAAATCGCACGCGGAGCACCTGCGCAATTCGAACGCGAAGCCGGCGCGGACGTGGATTTTCAATCAGTATCACACGCGCCGCGTGGTGCGCGACGAGCGTTTCAAACTTTATTCGACCGGTGAGTTCTTCGACGCCGAGGCCGACCGCGCCGAGACGAAGAATCTGGCGATGAGCAAGGACAAGACGCACATCGCCGCCCGATTGCGGCTGGACGCGGTATTGCGCAAGTTGCCCGCGGACGCGGAGCCGCCGTTCAAGTTGCTCAGTCAATCGGCGTTCAAGTTGCGGACAATGGAACGCGAAGCAGGGAAGAAATAGATTGAGACGGAAGGACGAGATTGCGGGAGGGCGAGGCTCCTGCCGAGCCGTTGGGCGACGGAATCGCACCGGGTTCGCGGTTCGGCGGGAGGGCGAGGCTCCTGCCGAGCCGTTGGGCGACGGAATCGCACCGGGTTCG
>DAIOGM010000763.1:0-1654 GCA_036745215.1 Gemmataceae bacterium | reverse complement strand
GGGGGGGTTGTCTCACTGTGCGCGCGACGAATATTGGGGGGGGTGTCTCACTGTGCGCGCGACGAATATTGGGTGGCAATCCACGATGCACATGTTGGTCGCCGGGCGGTCGATTAACGCGGTAAATTGGCATTGAGCAACTCCAGATATCGGCGCGCGATCGGCCGTTCCGTGAAGAACAACGCGCCTTCCCCCTCGGTCATCGCTTGCTGGAAGACCTCACGAGCTTTCTTGGTGTCGCCGGCTTCCAGGAGCAGCATGCCGCGCAAGGCCAGGGCGTTCGCGATTTCGCCGCGTCTTGCCTGTTGTTGGACGCCGAACGTGTTGGCGACCATCAATGCGGGAATGGCGCGGCCGACGACGACGGCCGGCGAGTCGGGGCACAACGGTTGCGCAAAGCCGGCCATCATGGCGGTCGCGAGGGCGGTCTGAGCTTGGTCGAATTTCGCCGCCTCGCGCACCACCTTCTCGATGGCGACGATGGCCGAGTCCATGGTCTCATAATCCCCCACCGCGGCGGCGGCAAGAAGCTGATACTGCGCGTACGATTCCGGCGCCAGCATCTTCTTGACGCGCTCGTCATTCAAATCTCTTTGCAGGACTTCGATGTCGCCGATCGCGCACAGCAAATCAAGGCGAAAATGGAGGTACGGCACCTCCTCATTGGGGGCCATGCTGCCTTCCTTGATGGTTGCGAGCGTATTGATCGCCTTTCTGGCCAGGCCGAGCTTGGTGTCGATGCGCCGGTCGCCGACGATCATCAGGAAGGAGCCGTGCTGCGCCGTGACGGCCTTCTGAAAAGCCGATGCGCCGGCGGGCGTTTCTTTCCATTTGGCGATGCGCTGCTTGACGTTGCTTTCCAGGCTTTCGAGTTCTTGGTGGTAGGCTTTGAGTTGATCGTCGAATTGCTTCAAGTTGCCGCTCGGCTCCTGGGCGCGGGCGTCGATCATGGCTTTTTCCGCGAGCTGCATGTGTTCAAGGGCGAGATCGAAAATTTGCAGTTTCAAGTAATGCTTGGCGAGCGTGTCGTGCAGGCCGGGGTCCTCCGGCCGCAGCCGCACGGCGTTGTAGAGGCCGACGACTTGCTGCAGTTGCCGAATGCGATCGCGCAACGGGGCCGGATGTTCCCAGCCGGCGCGATGGTTGATCCAGCGATCTTCCTGTTCGCGGCGAAGGAACTCCAGCGTATTCATGAGGGCAAGATGCGATCGAAAATCGAGCGGGTTCTCGGCCACGCCGCGGCGGGCGGTGCGGACCATGAGGACCGGGATGGCAGGCGGGCCGGCTTCCCGGCCTTGAATGGTAATCAGCGTTGCCAATGACTTGGTTATCAAACAAGCATGGAGATTCATTCCCCCCGGCACGCCCTGGAGGCTTGGAAGAGACGCCAACGAGGCGACCCATGCGGGACGCCAGGCGTGGGCGTGGACGACCGCGCCGGCGACGTTGAAGCGCTCCTGCGCGAGCACGATTTCGCCCAGGCCCACGGGCGTTGGTCCGACGCCGTCGATATATTTCGTCCACTCGTTGAGCGGCGTCGGCGTCGGCGTGCCGCGCGGCGGCGGACGCAGCGCCTCGGGAACGTCGCCGAACGCCAGGCGATTGGCGTCATCGTTGACCGCCGAATCGGGCCAATGGCGCTTGGGCCCGGCCC
>DAIOGM010000762.1:0-1670 GCA_036745215.1 Gemmataceae bacterium | reverse complement strand
AAGTGATCGACTCGGGCGCGGATTTGAACGCGTATGCGAAGGTCGAGAATCAGGCGTGCTGTTGCCCGCCGACGTCGTCCGGATTGCCGGTCGTTGACGGCGGCCAATGTTCGAATTCCGGCGAAACTTTGCACGCCAAGTTGCTGGACTTATTGACGCGCTACAACGTCAACGAATATGCGGCCAGCGTGCGCGTGTTTGGTTTGAAGACGTAGCCGTGCTAGGTGGGCGCGCCTTCTTCCGGCGTCGCCGGTTCCCAAGCGAATTGATAGGCATCTCCCAAGATTCGCCGCGTCATGTGGACGATCTCCTGCGTGTGGCCATGGAAATGCGGCACACTATTGAAGAGAGCGCGCAGTCCGTTCAAGTCGGACCCCTGGATGCGCCGAACCGCCAGCAATTGGGCCGCTTTCTGACCTTCGAGCACGCGTTTCGCTTCCTGGACAGTTGCATCGAGCCGGCGAAGCAATTCACTTTTGGCAATCGGCCCACACTCGGAGAATTCGAGCGGCCGATTGCGGATATCAGGTTGATTCCCTAGCCCCGCAATGATCCATTGACGCACGTTGCCACACAGGTGCAGGATCAGATTGCCGATGCTGTTCATGTCGGGAGCGGGGCGCTGCCAGAGTTGGTCGTCGGATAGCTGGGCGAGGCAATGCTGGATGCGAGCGTGGGAGGAATCCAGCTCAAACGCGGCCTCGGCCCCCATACTTGACGCAAAATCGTCCGCGGTCATGCTGCTCTCCCGGAGGAATGGCAAAAAATTGGCGGCAAAAAAATGGAAGAGAAATTGGTTCAGCCATTTTTTTGCCACCGATTTTTTTGCCATGGTTTTGAATGTCAAGGCGGCGAGGACGGCAGAATCTCCTCATACTCCGACACATCTTCCGTGCCGTTGTAACGCGCCGGCACGATCAACAAATCGTCGTTCATCTCGTCACGCGCAAAAATCTTGCGAAACTTCGTGATGAATAACCCCTCGCTCAGATGGCCGGCGAGCTTTTGCAAATCCTTGACATCATCCGCCGGCGCTTCGCGCACGAGGTAGCCGATCGGGCGTTCCTTTTGCGCCTTGGCCAGCCGTTCACGGATGACCTTGTAGATCGCCTCGGAACGCTGGGGATCTTTCAAGTCGGCCTGCGTGAAGCCGTCGTCGACGTTCGGCACTTTCTCGCTATAGGGAGACTTACCTGAAAGGACGTTGATGTCTTCCTTGGAAAGTTTCCGCGCCCATTCCATCGTCGTCGGGATGTGGCCCTTATTGTTCGGCTGCGGACGCTGGCCGGCGACAAAGTTGAAGTTGAGCTCGCGAGCGCGATTCAGGAGCGGCGGAATCTGGCCCTTGAAGTTGTCGAGCCAAACCTGCCCGCCGCCCGGCAAGCCGCCCGCGCAGCCGATCGCCCCTTGTAGCATCGGCACCCAGGTGTACTGATAGGTAAAATCACCCGGCAGATCGACTTTGTGCGGCGCTTGCACGTAAAAGAGCGCCTCGGTCTTCTCACGCACCGAAATCTGCGTGATCTTCAAGGGATAGACGAGCTTGTCCGACGCGAAGCGGAAACGCGTCGGCGTCACTTCGCCGTCGAACGTGCCGTCCTTGTTGCGCTTCATCTGCATCGTGTCGATCTTCATGACCGTGAAGAGCCATTTCTTCTGGATGTAATGGT
>DAIOGM010000761.1:0-1672 GCA_036745215.1 Gemmataceae bacterium | reverse complement strand
GGCAGCGTGGTGACGCCGCCGGGCGCCGTGCCGAGCGTCAACGCCATGCGCACATGATGCAACTTGCGCTGCGCCGCCAGCGACGCGGGCAAATCGCCGCGCACGAACGATTCGTAAATATCGACCAGCAGCTTCGGCGCGATGTTCCCCGTCGCCGGCACCGCGCCTTTCGCGCCCAGGATCAACGCGGAATAAATCAGCGTGTCGCGGCCCATCATGACGCTGAATCGCTCCGGCACGACGCGCATGTATTCGATCGTGTTCTGCAAATCGCCGGATGAATCCTTGACGCCGAGGATGTTCGGGATTTCCGCGAGCCGGGCGACCGTGTCCACATCGATCTTGACGCCGCCGCACGTCCCGGGATTGTTGTACAACACGACCGGCAGCTTCGTGGCCTCGGCGATGCGGCGATAGTGATCGAAGATTTCCTGCTGATTGGGAATCACGAAGTACGGCGTGATGACGGAGACGCCCTGCACGCCTTCCTTTTCCGCCATCTTCGTCAAACGCACGGCCTCGCGCGTCGTCTCCGCGCCGGTGCCGGCGTACACGGGCACTCGGCCATGCACATGCTCGACGGCGGTCGCGATCACTTCTTGCTTTTCGCGTTCGTCGAGAGCGTAGAATTCACTGTTAGTTCCGAGCACGAAGATGCCGTGGACGCCGCTGTTGATTTGATGATCGAGAAACCACTTCAGCCGCGGCAAATCGAGATCCTCGTTGGCCTGCATCGGCGTCGCGATGGGGGGGATGATGCCGTGAATTTTCATGGGTCCAATCCTGGCTTTGCGTTTTCTGATCTTCAGTAATGCAATGCGTGTTGGAGTTCCGCCTTTAGGCGGTGATTCGGTCAAACCCGCCTAAAGGCGGAACTCCAACTCATGCATTGGATTCCTGAAAGTCAACAAACGAAGAAAAGAAATCGTTACCGTGATCCGAATCGTCCATTATATTATGCAAAACCCCTTCGCTGGAGGAATCCCGCCATGTTGCGTTTCCTCGCCATCCTTGGATTGTTGTTGACCATCACTTCCACGGCCTCGGCCCAAAAGAAACCGCCGCCGCCCGGCGAACGCTGGTCCAAGGAGAAAGCCGCCGCGTGGTACAAGGAACAGATGTGGCCCGTCGGCTGCAATTTCATTCCCTCGACGGCGATCAATCAACTCGAAATGTGGCAAGCCGACACCTGGGACCCAAAGACGATCGACCGCGAACTAGGCTGGGCAGAAGATCTGGGCTTCACGAGCGTGCGCGTTTTCTTGCACGACTTGCCGCACGCGACGGATCGAAATGGTTACTTCCGGCGCATCAATGAATTCTTGCAACTGGCGCACAAGCACCGCATCAACGTCATGTTCGTTCTCTTCGATAGCTGCTGGCATCCGGAGCCGAAAGCGGGCAAGCAGCCGGCGCCGACGCCGCACCTGCACAACTCCGGCTGGGTGCAATGCCCGGGCGTCGCGGTGCTGAAGGATCGCGAAGAATGGAAAAAGCGCGAGGCGTATGTCAAGGACGTGCTGCGTGCGTTTCGCAACGACCGCCGCATCCTGGCGTGGGACCTGTGGAACGAACCGGAGAACAACAACGCGTCGTCGTATGGCGAGCGGGACATCAAGGACAAGGAAAAGGTCGTGTTGCGCCGGCTCAAGGTGATGGAAAAGGAATGCGT
>DAIOGM010000760.1:0-1676 GCA_036745215.1 Gemmataceae bacterium | reverse complement strand
ATGCCCAGCTTGCCCGCGGCCATCGTCGCATGAAATCGAACGCGTGGCTCCGGATCGCTCAAGCCGAACGTGACGCCGACGACGCCGCGCTGGAAACCGGCATCGCCGACAACTTTGCTGATCTGGCCGCGCACGTCGGCGTCTGGATCCTTGACGAGATAAAGCAGCGGCTCCAGCGCCTTCGGATCGTGGCGGCCGATCTGACCCAATCCCCAGATCGCGTGCAACCGGGTGAGCTTGCTGCCCTTGTATGCGGCGTGCCCAAGCGTCTCGGTCGCTTTTTTCTCCGCGAGCGCAAACTGGGCTTCCTGGCGTATACGCTGATCGGCATGTTCCAGCAAGTGCGCCAGCTCCGCGATCGGACGATTGGCGATGCCGTTCGCGAGCAGCGTCTTGACTTCCTTCGCCGCCTTGTCGTCCACGCGATTCGGATCGACGATCTTGAAGATGCGGCCCTTGTTCGGCATGCCCCAGCCTTCGTGCCAGTCGCTCAGGTAAAATCCCCCATCGGGGCCGAAGTCGCAATCCGTCGCGAGGACCGACCAGGCGAATTGTTCGCGCTTGACGACCTCGAACGACGCCCCCTTCGGCTTCACTTGGAACGCGTGAATGCCGCTGTTGCCGGAGCCGCCCCGGAAATCGACGAGGAAGAAGTGCTTTTGATATTTCTCGGGCAGCAGGCTCGTGCCGGGGTGATACGTCAAGCCGGACGGGCCGCTGCCGATGTGGGCGAGCGGCGGCAACAGATAAGACGCCGTATTCGTGGCCTGCGTGTGCCAGAGATTTTCATCGTTCCAGACGCCGAGGCTCTTGAGATACTGGTAGCCGATGCGCCAGCCGGAGTCGCCGCCTTCGACGACGTGGACCCAGCGGGCCTTGTCGCCGCCGTCGGCGTTGTTGTCGCCGGTGAAGAGATTGCCGAGTTCGTCGAAGGCGAGTTCCTGCGGATTGCGCAGGCCGGTCGCGACGATTTCGAGGTTGGTGCCGTCGGCATTGCAGCGCAAGACGGAGCCGGTGTCGGGGGCGGAGATCGTCTTGCCATTGGTGACGACGTGCAGGCCGCGATCGCCGATCGAGAAGTAAAGCTTGCCGTCGGGGCCGAAGCGCAGGCCGTGCAGGTCGTGGCCCAGGAACGCGACGTGGACGCCGTAGCCGGTGTGCAGCGATTTCTTGACGTCGGCGCGGCCGGTGCCCTTGGTGTCTTCGAGCAGCCAGAGATCGGGGATGTTGGTGAGCCAGACCTTGCCGTTGCGCGCCAACACACCGGACGCGAGGCCGTCCTCGGCGTTCTTGAAGCCGTCGGCGAAGACGGTCGCCTTGTCGGCGCGGCCAGTGCCCTTGGTGTCCTCGACGAGGCGGACGCGATCGTGCTCGGTTTCGTAGGTACGGAAATTTCCCTTCAGATGTTTCTTGTACATCGCGATGCGGTCGGCGACGGTGCGGGAAGCAAGGTCGTCGTCGAGCCAGCCGACTTTCTTGGAATGATTGCGATTGTCCGTCACCCCGGCATGTAAACGAAACGTCTCCGAGACGAAGCAGCGGCCCTTTTCATCGAAATGAAACGCGACGATGTTCGCCACCAACGGCTCCGCGGCCCAGAGATCTGCCTTGACGCCGTCGGCAAGCTTCATGCGCTGGAGCGAAAGCTTCCATTCGTCGGAGGCCTTGGCGACCTT
>DAIOGM010000759.1:0-1677 GCA_036745215.1 Gemmataceae bacterium | reverse complement strand
GCCCGCGAAGATCGGCGAAGTCGCCGACCCGAAGCCGGCGCGCGGCGCCGGTAGCGGGCGCTTCCACAACTCCTTGCCGGCGAGGTCGTAACAGAGCAGGCCGTAGGAGCCGAAGTAAACGACGACGCGTTCGCCTTCGGTCGTTGGCGTGGACGTCGCCGGGCTGTTGACCTTGAAAACGCGCTCGATCTTTTCGGCAGGACAGCTTTGCCGCCACAAGATTTGGCCGCTCGAACGCTTCAGGCACAGCGTTTCGAGCTTTTGTTTTTGCGGATCGAACGCCGTCAAAAAGATGCGCTCGCCCCAGACGCACGGCGACGACCAGCCTTCCGGCAAAGGAGTCTTCCAGAGCACGTTTTTCGCGGGCCCGAATTCACTCGCCAGCGCCTTGGCGTCCGCGGCGATCGCGCGGCCATCGACGCCGCGAAACTGCGGCCAGCGCGGCGGCGACTGGGCGAACGACGTGTTGACGCTCACCAACAGCAAAGCGAATCCCAGCGAACGCATGTTTCAACTCCGCGGATTTGAGTAGGAGCTGTCGTTTCTGTGGTTGACGGTAGGCGAGCCGAGCTCCGTAAGGAGCCGGTTGAGGATGCGCAAACTCAACCGGAGGCTTACGCCGCTCGGCTCGCCAGAACTTGACTCAAGCGCTATAAATCATGCGGTTCAAGAATTCTAAGCATCATCGTCGTCGTCATCCGTCTTGTGATTCGGCCGATGGATGTCCGCGAGTCCGTGCTCCGTCAGCTTCTTTCGCACCGTCGCGCGATTGAGTCCGAGCCATTGCGCGGCGACCACGCGATTGCCTTGCAGACGGCGCATCAATTCCTCCAGGAATGGCGGCTCGACGGCCTTGAGCAACTCCTCGTACAAATTGCCCGGCGCATTGGGTCCCGCGGCTTGAATGCGGTCCTGCAGCCAGTGCAAGACCGCGCCGCCGAGTTGTTCACGCGGATCGTTGGTGCGGACGCCGGACGTGACCGGAAAATGCTCCGGCAACAACGGCCCGCCGCGCGCCACGATCACCGCGTGCTCGACGGCGTTGCGCAGCTCGCGCACGTTGCCAAACCACGCTTGATTGACCAGGAACTGCGCCGTCGCCGGCACAAACGGCAGCAAGCGCGCGTCGAAGCGCCGCAGAAAATGCTCGGCGAGCGGCAGGATATCGTCGCGCCGCTCACGAAGCGGCGGCACGTGAATCTGAAAGACGTTCAAGCGGAAGAACAAATCGTGCCGAAACGTCCCCTCGGCAATCTTGCGTTCGAGGTCCTGATGCGTCGCCGCCAGGATGCGCACATTGAGCGGGCTGGATTGATTGCCGCCGACGGGCGTGATTTCGTTATGGTCCAGGATGCGCAGGAGCTTCACTTGCACGGACAGCGGAATGTCGGCAAGTTCGTCGAGAAACACCGTGCCGCCGTCCGCCAGCGCCAGCACGCCGGCCCGCGCCTGGGCCGCGCCGGTGAACGCGCCCTTGACGTGGCCGAACAGCTCGCTCTCCACCAGATTCGGATTGAGCGCCGCAATGTGCACGGGGAGGAAGTGTCGATCCCGGCGCGTGCTGAAGCGATGCACCGCGCGGGCGACGAGTTCCTTGCCGACGCCGCTCTCGCCGGTGATGAGCACGCAAGCGTCGCACGGCGCGACCAGGGCGATGCGCTTGAACACCGTCTGCAT
>DAIOGM010000758.1:0-1703 GCA_036745215.1 Gemmataceae bacterium | reverse complement strand
ATGCCAGAAATATGTACGTGCATGTCGTCGACCACAAAGGCAAGTCGGTCTTCGATCGCGACCTCACGGCCGACCCCGACGAATTCCTCGATGCCATCAAGCCGTTCCGCAAGAACATCATCGTCGGCTGCGAGTGCATGTTCGCCTGGTACTGGCTCGCCGACCTGTGCGAGGACCAGCGTCTCCCGTTCGCACTCGGCCACGCCCTGGCCATGAAGCACATCCACGGCGGCAAGGCCAAGAGCGACAAGATCGACGCCGGCAAACTCGCCGCCATGCTCAAGGGGGGCATGTTCCCGCTCGCTTACGTCTACCCGCGTGCCAAACGGCAAACGCGCGACCTGTTGCGCCGCCGCAGTTTTTTCGTGCGGCAACGCTCTCAACTCATCACCCATATCGTCAACACCAACAGCCAGTTCAACCTGCCGCCTTTCGCCAAGAAGCTGAGCTACGCCGCCAATCGCTCGGAGGAGATCGCGACGCGCTTCACCGATCCGAGCACGCAACTCAGCATCCACGCCGATCTGAACTTGATCGACGCTTACGACGCACAGATCGCCACGGTCGAACGCCACCTGCTCAAGAGCGCCAAGGTGGACGAACCGGTCACGTTCGGTTTCTTGCGCACCATTCCCGGCATCGGACCGATCCTCGGTTTGATCCTGCTCTACGAGATTGATCGCATCGAGCGTTTTCCCGAAGCGGGCAATTTCCTGTCGTACAGCCGACTGGTGCGTTGCGCCCACGAGAGCGCCGGCAAGGTCAAGGGCTTCGGCGGCAAGAAGATCGGCAACGCCCATCTGAAGTGGGCTTTCAGCGAAGCCGCTTGCCTGATGCTGCGGAGCTGCCCGGCCGTCAAAGCCTGGATGCAACGCCAGGCGAAGAAACGCGGCAAACGCAAGGCGCTGTCGGTGCTCGAAGCCAAGATCGGACGTACCGTCTATCACCTGTGGCGCAAGCAGCAGGCTTTCGATGTCAAAAAGTTCCTGCACTCGTGAAGCCGTGTAAGTAAACGAAACAACCTATAAATGAAATTACCTGTAGGAGAGACCATGACGAACCTTCGGCCCGACCTGGGGAGCTGCACGGCCGAACTGGGGCACTCACGACGACCGCATTTTCGAGACCATCTTCTGAGGCTTGACCTCGTCCGTCTCGCTGCGGCACCTGTCGGACCCCGTTGCGCTTGGATTGGCCCCCAGGCCGGTGACCGAAGAATCTATCATCGAACCCGAAGGAGTCCGTCCTCGATTGCTTCAACATCGATTGGACCAACGAGGAAAAGACTGTTGCGGCCCGACGACCGAGTGCAGACTAACTGAAGCCGGCGCGGCAGACAGCCAGACCACACCAAAAGCGCACGCGGGTCTCGATTCCCGCGGCGCCGGTCTGGTTGTCAGCCGTCACCCTGCGGGGGCCGAGCTCGTCGTTTTGCGTTACCGGCTCGTCGGCACGGAGAGGTTTCTGAGGCGCGACGTCCAACATTCCCCTGGAAAGAGGAACGAGGGACGA
Source organism: Gemmataceae bacterium (assembly GCA_036745215.1). Taxonomy (GTDB): domain Bacteria; phylum Planctomycetota; class Planctomycetia; order Gemmatales; family Gemmataceae; genus SIAQ01. The sequence continues at coordinate 191 of DAIOGM010000758.1, read as the reverse complement.
AGCGGTCCTGGCGCGGGAACGCGTCAGGGCTCGACCTCGTAAGGCTGTTTGGTGCCGCTCAGATTCTGAGCGTGATACCGCGATGCGAACCTTCCCGGCGCTGCACAAAGACGGTCCCCGGACGCCAGAGGGCTTGAAACCAAACAACGCCATACGTCGTTAGTCAACGACGCCGGGACCGTCCGCGTTGT
>DAIOGM010000757.1:0-1708 GCA_036745215.1 Gemmataceae bacterium | reverse complement strand
AACGGACGCTGACTTGACGGAAGCCAGGAATGGCGACCAGAGGCCGGTCGAGAGCATCGAGCCGGAACGCCAGGCCTCGGAGCAGGCTTAGCGATGGGGCATAAAGCATCTGCCGTGCCAAAGTCACCTCGGTTTGCGCGGCAGGCATTTTCACAGGTTTCGCGACAAGCCGTAGCAAACGCGACCTGGCGCTTGTGCGTGGCGAGATCAAGATGCCTCGCAGCCGGCCATGCGCTCTACGTGCGCCCAATAGACGTCCGAAAATCTTCGCGAAATCGTTAAAGTCCGCCGCGTTTGCGCGGGTTCAGCATCCAGTCGGGGCGCGCGGATCATAGCTTCGCGACGAAATGCACCTGGCGGGCGACCTCGACGAAGCCAAGGGATGGATAAAGGTGATTGCCGACGACGTTTTGGGCGAGCGTTTCGATCTTGGCATGCGTGAGGCCGCTGGCGCGAAAGTGAGCGAGGGCGTGCTCGATGAGCGTGCGGCCGAGGCCGAGGTTGCGATGCGTGGAGGCGACGGCCAGGTTGGGGATGTGTCCGATGCCGCCACCGGGGTCTTGCCAGGTGGTGATGTAGCCGACAACGTGCCCGGCATCCTCGGCGACGAACACGCCGGAAGGTTCGCGGGCCACATCGACGTCGATATGCCGCTCCTTGCGCCACCGCCAATCGTGGCCGTTGATCGGGCCAAACGCCTCTTCGATCCCGTGATCGATCGACACGCCCGCGAACCCTTCGCTCGTGATCCGCTTGAGCGCGGGCAAGTCGGCAGGAGTGTAAAGGCGGATCAACATGGCGGATTTCAGATTTCAGGTTTGGGATTTGGGATTTGTTTGGTCATTGGGGTTTGGTCATTGGTCATTTGCCGTGTCCACACGGCTTGCTGCGGGAATGGAATCTCAATACCCAGCTCGCCGAACCGGTTCTTGATCCGGCGGAGCAATTCGCGTTTGACATCCCAGCGTTTCATCGGCAGGGTCTTCACGCAAAACTTGATGATCACGGCCGAATCGCCAAGCGCATCGACGCCGAGCATCGCGGGCTCGTCGGTAATGAACGGTCCAAACTTTTCGTCAGCGCGAATTCCGCGGGCCAATTCCAGCAGCACTTCGATCACGCGATCGACGTCCTCGTGATAGGCAACGGGAATGTCGAAAACGGCCTGTGCCCAGCCGTGCGTCAGGTTGGTAACCGTAGTGATCTGACCGTGCGGGATAAAGTGGACGCGGCCTTCGAGGTCGCGGAGAACCGTGAGCCGCAGCGTGATCCGTTCGACCTGGCCGGAGCAATTGCCGAGCTGCACGACGTCGCCGATGACGTACTGCTGCTCGAGCAGCACCATGAAGCCGGTGAAATAGTCCTTGATGAGACTCTGAGTGCCGAACGCGACGGCCAAGCCGATAACGGCGGCGCCGCCGAGCAGCGGTCCGATTGGCACCGTCAGCTCTTCGAGCACCATGATCAGGCCGACGATGATCGCGGTCGTGCGCAGCGCGTTATGGAGCACGCCGACCAGCGTTCGCGCGCGGGCCTCGCGTTCGCCTGGCGTTCCATGCTGATCGCGGCGGCTGAGGAGCGCGACGATTTGCCCTTCCAGCAGGTTGCCAATCCACAGGATCGCGGCCACGACGCCCACGATCGCCAGCGCCGACACTCCGTGCTCCGCCAGCCAGCCGAATAGATCGCGTGCGTTTGTTGGCGGCGC
>DAIOGM010000756.1:0-1755 GCA_036745215.1 Gemmataceae bacterium | reverse complement strand
TCGCCGATCGGCTTCCACATATCGCGATTGGGCCCGACTCTTTCCAGTCCCCCCTCCAGCCCGCCCCCAGCTGGACCGACGCCCGGACCCCCACGCTCAATCCCCGGTCCCGCCGGCATCGGACCGCCGCCGCCAATGCCGCCGCCAATGCCGCCGACACCCGCGCTGCCCTTCACCAGCATGCGGACGAATCCGCTGCCAATCACGTCAAACCGCCCCGGCATCGGGTTCTCCACCACTTTGCGCTTGTAAATGTGAATGTAGCCGACGCGGTTCTTGATCTTCGACTCCAGGTCCGGCGTCAGCTTGATGTCTTTCAGCCGATTGGGATACTTGAGGTTCTCAATCAAAGTCGCTTCCAGGAATTGCTCCGGACCGTTGTGATAGGTATAGCCGCGCAGCTCGACGACCCAGCCATCCTTGAACGGCGCCTTGGCGTCTTCGAGCGCCTTCCGCGCCGTCGGATCGTCCATCTTGATGTATTCCTTCACCCTGGTCTGCTCGGAAAGATGCATGCCCGTCAAGAGGCTGCCGTCTTCGTGGATCTTCTTGTAGTAGGGATACAGGTCGTCCGAATAAACCGCGTTGATGCCGATGATATTCACCTGCACGAGGTTCTCTTTGATGATGCGATCGCGTTTCTGCGTTTCGTCCGCCGTGAGATCTTTGCCGGTCGAGAAACGGCGTTCGTTGAGGTAGTTGTACGCCTCTTTCGCCTTCGGATCGTCGTCCCAGTATTTCTTCCTGGCGATCACCTGTCGCTCGTTGGGCTCGATCGCCAGGCGCGTGCCGTTGGGTTGCGGCGTCATGAGATTGACGTACTGGTGCACGAGCTGCCAGTTGAGGCGTTCATCGACGCCGGCGCCGATGCGCTTGAGCGACTTCTCCGATTTCTCCAGCCGCTCTTGCTCGGCCTTGAAATCGTTTTCATAGCGCCGGCGAACGTCCTCCGCCTGCTTCAATTCCTTGGCCGCCTTTTCGTTGGCTTCGTTGATGATCGCATTGCGCTCCATGGCGCTCGACACCGCGATCAAGCACATGCCGAAGAGCAGCGACGCCGCGGCCGCCACCATCCATGGCTTCTTGCCGCGAATGACGCGCTCAAGACGGACCTCGTACGGCAACAGGTTCGTCTGCAGCCGCGCCTGCTTGAGCCCCTGCAGCGCCAGGCCATACGCGACGCCGAAGCTCATGATGTTTTCCGCGAACGTCGGCGCCGTCGTGACCGAGTCGCCGCTGGTGCGTTCGAGCTTTTGCAGCTTGCGCACTTCCAATTGAAGCTTTTCCTGAAGGAACTTTTGCAAGCCCGGCAAGCGAAACGCGTTGCCCAGGCCGACCATGTATTGAATCTGCGCGTTGCGATGCGTGTTCGTGAAGTAGCCGAGCGAGCGTTGCAGTTCGCCGACGAAATCGTTGAGCACCTGCTTGAGCGCGCCGAGGATTTTCTTGAGGTCCGGCGACTTGGCCGCGTTGCGTTTGAGATGCTCGGCCTTGGCGAAGGTCAGCTTCATTTCCTTGGTCAGCGCCCGCGTGAAGTGGTTGCCGCCGATCGGGATGGGCCGCTGCCAGATGATGCGGCCGCCGTTGGTGATGACGAGGTTGGAGTTGTCGGTGCCGATTTCCAGACAAACGATGCACTCCTGCGAAGAATCGTCGGCTTCCTCGCCGGTCTCGATCCCCTTGCCGAGCAGGTCGTAAGCGACGAAGTTGCAAAGCGCCAGCGGCGCCATCTGCACCATGTGCACTTCGACATTG
>DAIOGM010000755.1:0-1760 GCA_036745215.1 Gemmataceae bacterium | reverse complement strand
CGTGAGACCGCTTGCGGACCGCATCGATCTCAACCGCGTGCTGCTTCCGCTGTCGAGCCGCGCCGGCGCTGAAGTCACACCGGGCGATATTTGAGCCTTCCATTTAGGTTGGAAATGATGACACGAATTGCAGCATTGATCCTCGTCAGCCTCGCCGTCTTCGTCGCGCCCGGTTGCCAGGATCCCGGTCCGAAGCGATTCCGCATCTCCGGCGAAGTCACCTTCGACAAGCGGCCGATCGTGCACGGCGATATCCTCTTCACGCCGGACGGGACCAAGCAAAACTCCGGCCCGCAGGGCATCGCGCAAATTCGCGACGGCAAATTTGACACCGCCGGGATCGAAGGCAAAGGCATCGGCGGCGGCCCGACGGTGGTTCGCATCACCGGTTTCACCGCGCTGGGAGGCAAGCTATTGTGCGAAACGGAAATCCGCATCGATTTGCCAAGCGCCGACTCGACGCAAAATTTCGACGTGCCGGCGAACGCTGCATTCAAGGGCAAACAAGGGCCGGAGATTTGAATTGGCAGGCGCCGCGAGCCGAGCGGCGCCGAGCGACGAGGTCCGGCTCGGCGCGCCGGACCGACTAGTTTTTCGTGCCATCCTTGATCTTGCCGTCCTTGTCCTTCGAGTCCTTCCCGTCTTTTTCCTCTGACTCACTTGGCAAGGTGATGATCGGAATGATCGTCCCCGAGCCGCCGCTGGGCGTCAGGCTCTTGTTGATTGCTTTCGTCGCGCCTTTGGTAAGCGAATTGGTTTCTGAGCCGAAAAAGCCGATCCCCGCCATGCAGACCGTGATGATGAGCGACGCCGCAAACACGTATTCCAACGCGGTGGCGCCGATCCGAATTTGCGTCGGCGGCCGAACGTCGTCGGCGGCCGGTACCGGATTCGAAGGGTACAACAACATCATCATGGCAATGCTCCGTGCTCCCAAATCCGATGCTAGTAAATCGGGGCTCGTTCAGTGGAGGGCGAGTCGAGTTCGCGTTACGAAATCGCGTCAAAGTTCGCGCGGTTCATTCACGCCGACTTCTTCTTCGCGTTTTCGTCCGTGTCCGGGTCGGCCGGCTTGATGATCGGCACGCCCCGTTTTTGCAATTCTTCCAGCATCTTGTTGAAGTCGTCGCGCATTTCGCCGAGATAATCGCCTTCCCTCAATTTGATGGGTTGCACCGCTTCACCCTCGGCGATCGCCTGCATGGTCTTGCGAAAACGCACGATCGGCCCGACCAGGCGATGCGTGAGGCGGATCGTGTCCCACGCCATCACCGGCATGAGGACCAACAGAAGGACAAAAACCGGCAAATTGGTCTGCATCGTCTCCACGAATTGGCCCCAGGGATCGTGCGGCCCTTCCGAGATCATCTTCCACGCAAACAAAAGATTGGCGAACGCAAAGAAAAACACCAACAAATAGCCGGCGATGCGTTGGGTAAGCCTCGTTTGAAATGGATCGACCCAGACCTTTTTGCGTTCGTCGCTCATGCACAATCTCCCTCCCCGATGGCCCTGCACTGGATTGGAGGCGCAAGACATCGGTCAATTGGAGTGTAGGTCAAGAAATGCAGGCTGACAAACGATTACGGCGGAATTCAGACTCAACCACAGATGGACACGGATGGACACAGACTCGTGCCAGTATGAAGAGGAATGGACTCTATGCGAATGTTCCGCCAGACGAACGGCACTTGACTCTTTTCCTATCCGTGTTCATCCGTGCTACTAATGGTCAGAATCTTTGTTTCCTGCGCAAATTA
>DAIOGM010000754.1:0-1784 GCA_036745215.1 Gemmataceae bacterium | reverse complement strand
AGCCTCATCCATCAAGAACTGAATCTCGCGGAGAACCTCGGCGTCGCCGCGAACATCTTTCTCGGACGCGAAAAGACGCGCGCCGGCAAACTTTATTGGCTCGATCGACGCTCGATGGCGGCCGACGCCATTGTGCTGATGGAGCGTGTGGGGTTGCCAACCAAGCTGGTCAATGTCGCGGTCGGACATTTGGCGCCCGGACAGAAACAACTTGTCGAAATCGCCCGAGCACTTTCGCTCAATGCCCGCGTCATCATCATGGACGAGCCGACGTCGAGCCTAACGCAAGGCGAGACCGACCGGCTTTACGAAGTGATCGATGATCTGCGGCTGGCGGGCGTCGGCGTCGTATACATCTCACATCGCTTAGCGGAAGTGAAGCGCGTGGCCAATCGCGCGGTGGTGCTGCGCGACGGCCGCAATGCCGGCGAATTAGGGCGCGAACAGATCAATCACGACGCCCTCGTCCGACTGATGGTCGGCCGCGATCTCAAGCAGATTTACCCGCACAAACATCGAGCGGAAGGCGCTCAACCGCGTTTGGAGATTCGCAATCTTCGCTATCAAGACGGACCCTCGTCGCCAGTGAGCTTCACGATCGGAGCGGGTGAAATCGTCGGCATGGCGGGTCTGGTCGGGGCCGGTCGGACCGAACTGGCCGAAGCGGTGTTCGGCGTGCGAAAGCTGCTAGGCGGAGACGTATTGCTTGACGGCACGCCAGTTGTCTTAGCGCGACCCGCATTGGCGATCGCTGCCGGCATATTGCTGGTCCCGGAGGATCGCCGGTTAAACGGCCTGATTCTCGAGGCAGCCGTCGGCTTCAACCTCAGTTTGCCCAATCTCGATCGATTGCAATCTCTGCGACTTATCCAGCGGTCCCGAGAGAAAGTTCTTTGCCAGAGCCTCGTGGACAAGTTGCGGATCCGAACCCCCAAGCTAAGTCAGACCGCCGGTCTCCTGTCCGGCGGCAATCAGCAAAAAATGGTGTTCGCCAAATGGCTGGCGCGCGAACCGAAAGTGTTGATCCTCGACGAACCCACGCGCGGCGTTGACGTTGGCGCCCGCGGCGAGATTTACGCCATCATCGATCAACTGGCCGCGTCGGGAGTCGCCGTCTGGATGATATCCAGCGACATGGAAGAAATCCTCGGCATGAGCGACCGCGTCCTGGTGTTGCACGAAGGACGCCTGGCAGGTGAATTGAACCGATCCGATCTTAACGAAGAAGCGATCATGCGCCTGGCCACCGGCGCGGCAATTTCATGAGGCGAACATGAAGCGAATTCTCGGCGTCGTTTCCCTGCTGACAATGATGTACGTTCTCCTGTTCATTTCCGATTTCGAGAACGCCAGCAAGTGGGACAACCTCAAGGACGTGCTCAATCAGCAAGCGTTCTTTGCCGTGCTGACGCTCGGCGTCGGCGTCGTCATCATCACCGGCGGCATCGATTTGTCGATTGGGTCTGTCGTTGGACTCAGTGCCGTCGGGTTCGGCGTGCTAATGCGTCAGGGAGTGCCGCCCATTCCAGCGTTCTTTCTGGTGCTGCTGGGCGGCGTACTTATCGGTCTGAATCACGGATTGTGGATCACACGCTTCAAATTACAACCGTTTCTCGTCACGCTTTGCGGCTTGTTTATTTATCGCGGTTTGGCGCGTATGATCTCACCCGGCCGGCCCGTGGGCTTGCAGGAATTCCGCGAACCGCATGAATTCTCGGGGCAACTTCAATTCTTACGCAAGATTCTGGTCGGCAAAGACATGAAGAGTGTCTTCGGCTTTCCGA
>DAIOGM010000753.1:0-1802 GCA_036745215.1 Gemmataceae bacterium | reverse complement strand
AACGTGCCGTTGCAAGCGTTGTGCGTCGAGGAAGGCCGATCGGCGCCGCGCGGCGACGAGGTCAGCACGTCGTTCCAGACTTCCACCGAGCAGTTGCCGGGCCGCAAGCTTCGCCTCGCCGCCGCCGGTCAGCAGCAGGGGCAAGTGTGGGCCAATGTGCGTTCGCTGCAGCAGAACCTTGCTCGCAACGCGGGCGGGACCGTGCAAGCCAATCAGTCCGCGACGAGCCTTCAGCTCACGCTCGAACACGGGCGAGTGCAGGCAAACGTGCAGAAATACGTTGCTCAACTCGCGGGCGCCGCGGACGGCAAGAAGGATGCGATTGGTTACGTGGCGGTTGTCAATGGCCGAGTACAGTCGGCGGATGTGTATGGATCGAGCGCGTTGTTCCAGTCGTTGTGGCCCAAGCTGTTGAAGGCCAGTGCGGTTGATGCGTTGGCCGAGCGGCAGCCCGGCGTGGTCACGACGCCGACGGCGAAGGAAGTGCAAACGTTCCTGACCGCGGCGGAAGCGGGCCAGCGCACCGGCGTGCAAGGGGCGAATCGCGGCGTGTCGCTGCGTCATGAGACGGCTCAGCATCTCTTGATCGAGACGTGCGATCCGGCGCAGTCGAACGCGGTGTTGCACCGCAGCGTTATCGCGAAGTAGAAATGACGAAGCCCCAGGATGATTGGATCCTGGGGCTGTTTTTTTGCGCGCTGTGCTTGTTACTCCGCCGGCTCGATTTCCGCCGACATGCTGCCCTTGCAGCGTTCGATCAACGGATCCGGCCCGAACGCGTGAATCTGGTCCTGCTTCAACTCCGCTCGCTCGCGGCTCGTCGTGTCCACGATCACGCGGCCCTTGGAGTCCACTTCTTTCGCCATCTCGAAGCCCGTCTCCGGCGTATGGCCGAACAACGCTTGCAGCATGTGAATGACGTATTGATAGGTGTGATCGTCATCGTTCAAAAGGATGACGTGATACGGCGGCTGCCGCTTCGTTACCTGTTCGGTTTGTTCTTCCGGCAAGGTGATGGTTTCGGCCATTGGCTTCATTCCTTTGGCGAGCCACGGGGTTGATCCCCGTGGAATGGAGGGCCGCACCACAGGGATAAACCCTGTGGCTCGCTAACCGAGTTTCTTGCGGGCGCGTCGGCCCTTGACGAAGCTGTCGAGCACGTAGCCGCCGAGTTCGCCTGCATTACAGTATATCGCCAAACCGTGGCCGACGCGGGCCATTTGATCGACGAAATTGACCAGGCCGGTGTAGAAGTAGTCTTCGATGAGCGCAAACGTCGAAATCTGAATGCCGGCCTGAACGCAGCCGTGCACCTCTTGCAGCGTCGCGCGGGCGGTGCGTTCGTGCGGGGGATACATCAGCACCAGCTCGCGGCCTTCCAGATGCGCGGTCGGCTCGCCGTCGGTGATGCAGATGATCTGCTTGTTGGCGGCCGGCGTTCGCTTCAAATGTTCGCGGGCGAATTTCAGGCCGGCCTGGATGTTCGTGAAATGCTCCGGCACGAACTCCGGCGGCTGATCGAGATTGACGCGCAAAAACACCCGGCTATCGAAAATGCTCACCGGCTTCGGCGCCGAGTGCAAGAGCGTGCGCTCCGTCAACGGCGAGGCGTACGTGTAGAAGCCGATCACCTTCAAGCTGTCTTCCGTATAGCGGCTGCGCACCAGTCCGGCGAGCGCGAGGGCGACTTTCTTGGCATGGTAGTATTTGCCGTAGCGGGCCATGGAGCCGGACATGTCGATGAGGACGACCGTGGCGCAGCTCGTTTGATATTCGGTTTCGTAGACGACGAAATCTTCCTC
>DAIOGM010000752.1:0-1810 GCA_036745215.1 Gemmataceae bacterium | reverse complement strand
GACCGTCCCACGAAAAAGATGTTGGTAATAGATAGGGCAGAGCCTGGGACCGAGGGGAACTTACTTCTTTTCGTAGCGCATGCCGCGCAACTTGATATCAGCCCAATTCCCCGTATCATCGAACGACCCGATGCCAACCTGGCCCCACGCAAACGACTTGTCGGTCGCGGTCATGATCGGCGTCTTCATGTCGTCCCAGTAGATTTCAATAGCGCCGCTCTCGACCTTGCGCACGATCTTGACATTGCGCCACTTGTCGTCCCACGGCGTGCCGGTCGTCGTCTTCGTCGAGATTTTCTTGCGATCGGCGGCGTTGACGATGAAGATTTGATTCGCATTGTCGTCGGCTGCTTTCGCCATGTGCACGTAGTAGAAATGGGCAGGATCCTGATAGCCGAAGAAGAGGCACATGTCGCGATGGGCGACGTCTTTGCCGGTTGATTGAACTTTCGCCTCGAGGATGAAGTCGGTCACCTTCACGTCCTTGACCAGCGAAATGTTGAATGGGCTGCGGTGCGCGGTCTTGTACTTGCTTTGCTGAAACTGACTGTAGAAATGCCCCTTGTCGGTCTTGACGATTTTCCACGCCGCGGAATCGGTCGGCTGCCAGCGTTCGACGCCTTTTTCGAAGTCGTCTTCGAACACGAGCGGAAGTTCGCCGGCCGACGCAAATGGCATCGCGGCCAACATGGCAATGAGTGTGAACGTGTGGCGCTTCATGGTGCAACTCCTGGCGAAGGACTACTTCGACAAACCCCGCAGATACGCGTACAGATCGACAATTTCTCGATCGGACAACGGGTCGAGCAAGCCCGACGGCATCAAGGACTGCGCGGATACGTGCCGGCTCACGACCGCTTGACCATCGAGGCGAATCGTCGTCACCGCGGTTTGCAGGATCAAACTATCGACGGCGTCGTAAATGACGATGCCCTGGTGGGTCTTGCCTTCCTTGGTTTCGACCACCGTCATCTGATAACGCGCCGGCACGTCTTTCGACGGTTGCAAAATCGATGTCAATAGATCCGGCCGCGAAAAACGATTGGTCACGCCCCCGAGGTCCGGCCCGAGTGCCTGCGTACCGGAATGGCATTGCACACAGCTTGCCTTGGCGAAGACCGCCTTGCCCGCGTTCGCGTCGCCGGTGTTCCAGTCGATTAATGCTAATCGCTTGTCCCACTTGGCGGTGTCAACGCCATCGGGATTCGCGAGTCGTTTGCCGAACTCGGGATGCTGTTTTTCGAGCCACGCGATCCAGCGTTTGCTGTCGGTCCCGAGGGCCATTCCAGAGTTCTTGGCCAGACGGTCGGCAATCATCTTCGCGAGCTGAGCCGGGTTGCGTTTGCCGTTCTTGTCGTCAATCGCCCGCCCCATCCAATAGAACAACTGTTGCCGATGGATGTTGCCCGAAGGTTTTATTTCTTTCCCGGTTTTCATGACGTGAACGAGTGATTTTGAAGCACTCTAACAAAACGCATCGGACAAATTCGGTCTGAGGCAGGAAAAATCTATCCAGTGGGAAATAATGCCTCCGCCGCCCACACTACAAGCGAGGCCACCACTATCACAACTCACTTCCCCGCCTTCACGTCGTAGCACCAGAGGGAATTTTGCTCGCGGATGTAGAGCTTTCCATTCGCCACCACCGGATACGCCCACGCCTTTTCCTGGCCGCGCTTGGGCGGATTCGTCGGGGAGAAACGTCCCTTCTCGCGATAACCTTCCGCGCTGGGTTCGAGCAACGCCACATCGCCGCTCTCGGCGTGGACATAGATTCGCTTATCTGCCACCAGCCACGAACACGGGCCGA
>DAIOGM010000751.1:0-1840 GCA_036745215.1 Gemmataceae bacterium | reverse complement strand
CCCCGCGGTGCCTGCTCAATATGTGCCGCCGCCGATCCTCGTGTCGCCGGCGATACCGGCTACCTTCAATCAATGGAATGCATTGAACCCGACGCAGCAATGGGTCGGCACGACGACAGGCAACGGCTATACGATCTACACGCTTCAATGGGTGCCGCCGCGATTTGCCGATCCGGGCACCGATGTCCCGGCCGTTTTCGACTACAGCCAATCCACTCTGATCCCCGGCACTCCCGCGGTCTATGGTCCGCCGGGTGCGCCCGTCAACGGCTACTTCAGCGTCTTCAATCCGAGCAATCGCGCCGTGCCGCTCAACGTGCTGCGTTGCCCGACCGACCCCAGCTACGGCGCCTCAGCCAGCGCGGCGAATGGACTGGTTTACGCGAACACCAGCACCCCCTGGTCCGCGACCAACTACCTGGCTAACTGGAACATCCTGTCCGCGAACCAGCCGACGTCCGCCGGCTACAGCGCTCGGCCGCAAAAGTTCGCCAGCGTGACCGACGGCCTTTCCAACACCATCATGGTCGCGGAAGCATACGCCTGGTGCGAGAATCGTGGCCGCACCGCGTTCCTCGCCTGGCATAACAGCAATCAGGGCGGCTTCACCACGCCGCCGCGCAACGGCACCCACAACTTCGGCATCACGTTCAATCTCAGCAGTGCCCAGGTCGGCGAAACGGGCGTCGGCTCCGCGGTCAACGGCCTCGCCAATGGTCTGCCGAATCCAACCAGCGATTTGTCGCTCAATTTCCTTTTCCAGATTCGCCCCGATCCGGTTCGTCCCGGCGTGAACGGCTGCGATCCGTTGACGGTCCAGAGCGGCCACAACGTGCTCCACGCCGCCATGGGGGACGCCAGCGTGCGCTCATTCGCCGCCGGCTTCGACCGCGCCACTTGGGGTTTGATGATGTTGCCCAATGACGGCCAGGCCGTCACGTTGGATTGAAGGACGGCGCGGCCAATTTCGGAGCCGCGCACGTAGCATAATCGCGGAGTAAGCGGTCCAAATCCGGCCGCTTATTCCGCGATTATGTTTCGTGCGCGGCTCCGATGTTTCTTGACGGCTCAGCCGCATGGGCTTTGCTACGCAACGCCAAGTTCCGTGGCGGCAAGTTTTCAACTTGCCGTTATTTTACGTAATTCGGCAAGTTGGAAACTTGCCGCCACGAGATGAATCGACTAACTGGAGAAATTGCGCATGACGAGAGCGGCGTTCTGGCCGCCGAAGCCGAAACTGGTGGATACGGCGACTTTGACTGGCATTTCCCGAGCGGTGTTGGGCACGTAATCGAGATCGCAGGCCGGGTCCTTCTGCGTTTGATTGATCGTCGGTGGAATCGCCCCGGTATAGAGCGTCAACGCCAGCGCCGCCGCCTCGACCGCCCCCGCCGCGCCGATGAGATGGCCGACCATTGATTTGATCGACGAAAGCGGCAACACCTTGGCGTTCTCGCCGAAGACGCGCTTGACGGCGATCGTCTCCATTTGATCGTTGAGACGCGTGCTGGTGCCGTGGGCGTTGATGTAATCGACGTCGGAAGGATCGATCCGCGCTTCACGCAGCGATTCGTTGATGGCGCGAGCGGCGCCGCGCGCCTCCGGGTCAGGCTTGGTGGCGGCGTAGGCGTCGAAGCTCGATCCCATGCCGAGGACTTCCGCGTAGATCGTCGCGCCGCGCTTCTTGGCGTGTTCCAACTCTTCCAGCATCAAGACGGCCGCCCCTTCGCCGAGGACGAAGCCGTCGCGCTTGCCGTCGAACGGGCGCGACACTTCGGTCGCGGGCCGATCGGACGTGCTGAGCGCGCCGAGCGCCGTGTACGCGAGGATCAACAACGGA
>DAIOGM010000750.1:0-1848 GCA_036745215.1 Gemmataceae bacterium | reverse complement strand
CGTGCGGCGAATGATGTAAGTCCAGATGCCCGCCATGACGAGGCCGGCGGCGAGGCCGCCGCCGATCCAACTCCAGTCCCATATCGGCCGGATCGCATTGATCGCCCACAGCCGCGGAATCGCCAAACCGATTGCCGCAATCAGCAGCGTGGCGAAGAGCGACCAGCCAATCACCATCAGGAATTGCTGCAACACCAACCGGCGCTGCGCCCGACCGACTTGACGTTTGATTTCGTCCATGGTGATGACCTTGCGAAAGAATTCAGTGAACCTGTGGAGGTATTCGGCGCACAGTCGCCCGGATTATAGCGGTTCTGTCTTGGAAAAGCACGAAAATCCCGATTCGCCTATCATTAAGACGGTCGCTGATCCCGCCCCGATTTTCCGCCCGGCACGACCTTTCCAACCGAATAATACTCCGCGGAGCCACCCCTTGATTCATGGCCCGCGTTGCCTCGGACCGAAATTTGCGGTTCAATTCATCAGACAGGACGCTCTAAGTCCTTGACTAGCAGACACCTATGACCGCCGTTGCTGAAAAAATCGCGATTCACCTCCCGACGCCTGAGGAAAATCCCAGCGCCGACATTGTGATTTACGACGGCCACTGCAAGTTCTGCACAGGGCAGGTGCAGAACTTGGCCCGCTGGGACGGTTCCGGCAAGCGCTTGGCGTTTATTTCGCTGCATGATGCCGAGGTCGCAAGGCGTTTTCCCGATTTGACTTACGATCAGCTCATGAAGGAGATGTACCTCGTCGATCAACAGGGTCGCCGCCACTCCGGAGCCGAAGCGTTTCGCTACTTGACCACCCGCCTGCCGCGACTCTATCTCCTGGCCCCGATCATGTGGTTTCCCTTCACGCTGCCGCTCTGGCGGTGGGGCTACAAGTGGGTTGCCAACCATCGCTATTGGTTCATGGTCAAGACGACCGATTGCGACGACGGCACATGCGCCGTCCACTTCAAGAAGTGATTGCCCCGCAAGGCTTTGCGCGCGATCCCTCCGCCGTTGGTCAATCGGCACAACTTCTCTATACTGCCAAGGACAGGGGCCATTTTCTGAACCCCGAACCCTGAACCCTGAACCCAGCCAATGTCCGGCTACTCCCTCACCCACCTCAAGCAGCTCGAAGCCGAGAGCATCCACATCCTCCGCGAGGTGGCGGCTGAGTTCGAAAACCCGGTCATGCTCTATTCGATCGGCAAGGATTCGGCCGTCATGCTGCGGCTGGCCCAAAAAGCCTTCGCCCCCGCCAAGCCGCCGTTTCCGCTGATGCACGTCGATACGACGTGGAAGTTCAAAGACATGTACGCCCTCCGCGACGAGTACGTCGTGAAGCAGCTCGGGTTGAAGCTAATCGTGCACGTGAATGAAGAAGGGCGAAAAAAGGGGATAAGTCCCATTACGCACGGCAGCAAGGTCCACACCGACGTGATGAAGACCGAAGGGCTGAAACAGGCGCTGAGCAAGTACAAGTTCGACGCGGCCTTCGGCGGCGCCCGCCGCGACGAGGAAAAATCGCGGGCCAAGGAGCGCGTGTTCTCGTTCCGCGATCAGTTCCACCGCTGGGATCCCAAGAACCAGCGCCCCGAGCTCTGGAACCTGTACAACACCAAGGTTCACAAGGGCGAGAGCATCCGCGTGTTTCCGCTCTCGAATTGGACCGAGCTCGACGTCTGGCAATACATCTACTTGGAGAAAATCCCCATCGTTCCGCTCTACTTCGCCAAAGTGCGCCCCATCGTCTGGCGCGACGGGATGATGATCATGCTCGACGACGACCGTCTGCCACTCGAGCCCGGCGAGAAGCCCGAAATGCGCCGCGTCCGCTTCCGCACACTCGGCT
>DAIOGM010000749.1:0-1871 GCA_036745215.1 Gemmataceae bacterium | reverse complement strand
ATCAGGTCTTGCTCGATCATGCCGACGCAACGATCAGCGACGATGTCAAGGTCGGCTTCATCGGCCGAAACGGGGCCGGCAAGAGCACGCTGCTCCGCATCATCCTCGGCGAGGAAGAGCTCGACAGCGGCGAGGTCATTCGTCATCCAAGCCTGAGCCTGGGCTATCTTCGCCAGCACGATCCCTTTCTGCCCGACGAGACGGCCCTGCAGTTTTTGATGCGCGATAGCGGATCGCCCGACTGGAAATGCGGCGAGGTCGCCGGCGAATTCGAACTCAAGGGCGCCTACCTGAACGGCCCAATCGCCAAGCTCTCCGGCGGCTGGCAAACGCGCGTCAAGCTGGCCGCGCTGTTGCTCCACGAACCGAATTTGCTCTTACTCGACGAACCGACCAACTTCCTCGATCTGCGCACGCAGATCCTCCTTGAGCATTTTCTTAAGAGCCACCGCTCCGCCTGTTTGATCGTCTCGCACGATCGCACGTTCCTGGGCGCAACCTGTGACCACACGCTCGATCTGTCACGCGGCAAGTTGACGACGTTCCCCGGCAAGGTCGATGCGTTTCTCGAATTTCAGCGCTCTCAGCGTGAACACGATGAACGCTCCAACGAAACCATCATGGCCAAACGTCGGCACCTGGAGGAGTTCATCGCCAAGAACAAGGCCCGTGCCGCCACCGCGACGCTAGCGCGTTCCAAGGCCAAGCAGCTCGAGCGTCTGGAGCTGAACGAAATCGCCAGCGATGAGCCGACGGCCCGCATTCGCGCCCCGCGCGTCGAGCCGCGCAAGGGCCTGGCCCTTCGTTGCCGCGATCTGGCGATCGGCTATCCCGAGCGGCAAATCGCCGGCGATATTCAAATGGAGATCGATCACGGCTCGCGCGCCGCCGTCGTCGGCGACAACGGTCAGGGCAAGACCACGTTTCTCCGCACGATCGTGGACTCGCTCAAGCCGCTCGCCGGCGAATTCCGCTGGGGCCATGGCTGCAAGATCGGCGTCTACGCCCAGCACGTCTATGTCAGCTTGCCGGACAAACAGACCGTCATCGGCTACCTCGAAAAGCAAGCCGCGTTCGGCAAGAAGGATCAAGAAATCCTCGAAGTGGCCGGCTCGCTGTTGTTCCGCAAGGAGCACGTCAAGAAGCCGATCTCGATTTTATCCGGCGGCGAACGAGCCCGCCTCTGTCTGGCGGCGCTGCTCTTGAGCGATTACAACGTGCTCATTCTCGATGAGCCGGCCAACCATCTCGACGTCGATACCGTGGACGCGCTGGCGGAGGCGCTCCTGGAGTATCAGGGAACGGTCGTCTTCACGAGCCACGATCGGCACTTCACGAAACGCGTCGCGACGTGCATCGTCGAAGTGCGCGACAGCCGGGTGACCAGCTACAGCGGCAATTACGACGCGTACGTTTACAAGGTGAACAAAGAGATCGAGGCCGGCGAACGCGAGCTGGCCAGCGCCCGTGCGGCGCTGCCGCCGGCGATCGCGAAAGCCAAGCCGCGTCCGCCGCAAAGAGACGAACGCAAAGTGCGCAAGGAAATGAAGACGGTGGAACAGACCATCGCCCAGCTCGACGACCAAAAACGCACGTTTCATGCCCTGTTGCAAGAATCGACGAATGCCGACGAGGCGTTGCGCTTGCACAACGAAATCGAAGCCCTGACCGCGCAGCTCACGGAGGCGGAAGGTCGCTGGTGTGAGCTGCAAGAGGAGATTGATGGCGCCACATGACGGCAACCAGTGCGCGAAAGTGGGTTACTTTGGAGTGCGGCGGTTTGACGCCGCTTTCTTTCTTTTTTCTTTCTTTTGCATCTTGGAGATTCCAAAGAAAAAAAGAAAGAAAGCGGCGTCAAACCGCCGCACTCC
>DAIOGM010000748.1:0-1891 GCA_036745215.1 Gemmataceae bacterium | reverse complement strand
GCCTGGCCGCGAGACCCTGATCGAAGGAATTCACGAGCTGCTGCCGGGCGAAGCAGCCATGTTCAAAGCCGACGGCGCCGTGCGAAGTCGGTTCTGGTCCTTGCCGCCGGAGCCGGAAACGTGGGCCGATGAAGAATCATTGCGGATTGAACTGAGGCGGCGATTGGAAACGGCCGTGTCGCGGCGCTTGCCGAACGATGGCGTTCCTGTCGGCGCGACGCTGTCCGGCGGCATCGACTCGAGTCTCGTCGTCGCGCTGGCGCGGCGGTTGCACGTTGGGCCGCTGCACACCTATTCCATTTCCTTCGGCGCCGAGCATCGCAACGAGTTGCCCTTCAGCACGATGGTCGCCGAGCATTGCGGCGCCAACCATCGCATCGTCGAACTCTCGCCGGCGGTCGTGCTGCGTTACCTCGATGAATCAGTCGCCTTGCTCAGCGACCCGATCGGCGATCCGCTCACCGTGCCCAATGCCCTTTTGTTTCGCGAGGCGGCTGCCGAGGTCGGCGTCGTCTTCAACGGCGAAGGCGGCGACCCTTGCTTCGGCGGTCCCAAGAATCTGCCGATGTTGTTGGCCGAACTATACGATCATGGCGAGGACGATCCGCGTTGCCGTGAACGCAGTTATTTGCGTGCGCATTTGAAATGCTACGACGACCTGGACCTGATGCTTCAGCCGGACGTCAAGGTCGCGATCGGCGATTTGCTGGAAGAACGATTGACGCCGTACCTCGACGATCCTCGCTGGCGGTCCTTCGTCAGCAAATTGCAGGCGATCAACGTGATGTTCAAGGGCGGACATCACATCTTGCCGAAGGTCGAAGCGGAGAGCGCGCCGTTTGGCGTCTTGCCGCGTTCGCCGTTGTTCGATCGCGCGGTCGTTGAATGGTCGTTCGCGATCCCGCCGCAAATGAAGCTGCGCGGCAGCGTGGAAAAGTACCTGCTCAAGGAAGCCGTGCGCGATCTGCTGCCGGCCGAAATCGTCGATCGGCCCAAGAGCGGCATGCTCGTGCCCGTCGAGGGCTGGTTCCAGGGGCCATTGAAACAACAAGCGCGAGAACGCTTGCTCGACGGCCTGACGCCATACAACCTGTTCCGCCGCGAGTACCTGGAACGCCTGCTTGACGGCAAGCTGCCGGGCTTGCGGCCGCGGCACGGAGCGAAGATTTGGCTGCTCGTGACACTCGAATCCTGGTTGCGATCTGTTTTTTCCGACCCAAATCCCGGCCGGCGCGCAAATACTAAATATGAACCACAGATGAACACGGATTAACACAGATGGTTAATACGCCGAATTCGATGTGCATGACCAATGGATTGCGTAGATCTGTGTCCTCATCCGTGTCCATCTGTGTTCATCTGTGGTTGAACTAATGCTGGATGAACAACAAGAGCGGCGGATCGCGCAGGGACTGCGCGAAGGCAAAACAGACGCCTGGCAGGCGCTTTACGACGCGTATGCCGAGCGAGTCTGGCGGATCGTCGCGCGCCTGCTTGGAGCGAACCGCGCCGAGGTGGCGGACGTGGTGCAAGAGACGATGATGGCGGCGGCTCGTTCCGCGACGAAATTCAATCAAGAACGCGGCTCATTGTGGGCATGGTTGTTTGGCATCGCGCACAACCAGGTCGTGCTGCATTTTCGAAAACAAGACCGGCGCGATCGCCTTGCGAAGGCCGCCGCGTGGTTGGCGGAACGCGACGGCATTCTTACCGGCAACGAGCCGACGCCGCCCGAGACGCTTGCCGCCGCGGAGCTGGCGACGCTTGTCCGCGCCGCGTTGGCCGAGTTGCCCGTCGATTATGCCCTGTTGTTAACGGCGCGATATCTCGATGGCGAAGCCGTGACGCAAATCGCTTTGCATGAACGAACGAGCGAAGTCGCAGTTCGCTC
>DAIOGM010000747.1:0-1893 GCA_036745215.1 Gemmataceae bacterium | reverse complement strand
ATGACCAAGCCCGAGTCCTTGCCGACGATATACTGATTGGTCCCCTGCAAAGTCATGAGCCCGGGATTATTGGCGGTGAATTTACCGATGAAGTCGGGCGTAGCCATGGGGTTTCCTTCCGCGGCAAGCGCGCCGCTGCGCAGAAACGAATGGGCAAATAAAAGCGCCAGCGAGGTTTTCCCGAATGTCGCCAGCGCTTCTCTTCGCGTCATCACGAACGTTGTCTAATTTGCAGCCTATGCTCGTACCACGAAGGACACGAAGAGCACGAATTTCGGAATTTTAATTCTCCGAACCCTTCGTGTCCTTCGTGCCTTCGTGGTGAAATAATTCCGATCAATTTGCTAACAACTGCCGCAGCACATACTCCAAAATGCCGCCATGCCGATAGTAATCCATCTCGGCCGGGGTATCGATGCGGCAGATGACTTTGAATTCGCTGGTCTTGCCATCGTCCGCAGTGGCTTTGACCGTCAACTCCTGGCGCAGTTTCATATCGTTGCCGATGCCGAGAATATCGAATTTTTCGAAGCCTGTAAGGCCATGGGTCGATAAATTTTCTCCCGGCATGAACACCAACGGCACGATGCCCATGCCGATCAAGTTGCTGCGATGGATGCGCTCGTAACTTTCCGCAATAGCCGCGCGAATGCCCAAAAGCCGCGGCCCCTTGGCCGCCCAGTCGCGCGACGAGCCCGAGCCGTACTCCTTGCCGGCAACGACGATCAGCGGCGTGCCTTCTTTCTGATACTGCATCGCCGCGTCGTAAATCGACATCGGCTTCCTGTCGGGAATATGCACCGTCACGCCGCCTTCGGTGCCCGGCGCCAAGATGTTTTTCAACCGAATATTGGCGAAGGTGCCGCGCATCATCACCTCATGATTGCCGCGCCGCGCGCCGTACTGATTGTAATCCTTGGGCAGCACATCGTTGTTGGTCAGGTAGCGCGCCGCCGGACCGTTCTTTTCGATCGAACCCGCCGGCGAAATATGATCGGTGGTGACCGAGTCGCCGACCAACGCCAGCGCCCGCGCGCCGGTAATCGGCCTGATCGGGTTGGGGGTTTTACCCATGCCGTCGAAGTACGGCGCTTCGCGCACATAGGTCGACTGCATGTCCCACTGGAACAATTCGCCCTCGGGCACCGGCATGCCGCGCCAGCGCTCATCACCTTCGGAGGCCTTGCTATATTCTTTCCTGAACATCTCCTGGCGCACCGACTTGTTCATCACGTCTTGAACTTCCTGCGGCGTCGGCCAGATGTCTTTGAGAAAAACCGGCTTGCCGGCACGGTCGTTGCCCAGCGGATCGTGGTACAGATCTACATCCATGCTGCCGGCCAAGGCGTAGGCGACCACTAGCGGCGGCGAAGCTAAGTAATTCGCCCGCACGTTGGCATGAATCCGCCCTTCGAAGTTACGATTGCCCGACAACACCGCGGCGGCGACCAGATCCCCCTCTTGGATGCCGTTGGCGATAGACTCCGGCAGCGGACCGCTGTTGCCGATGCAAGTCGTGCAGCCGTAGCCGACGATGTGAAAACCGAGATTTTCCAAGTGAGGCAGCAAGCCGCTGTCTTTCAAATATTCCGTGACCACGCGCGATCCCGGCGCCAAGCTGGTCTTCACCCAGGGCTTGCGCGTCAGGCCCTTTTCACCGGCTTTCTTCGCCAGTAATCCGGCGCCGATCAACACCGACGGATTGGAAGTGTTGGTGCAGCTGGTGATCGCCGAGATCACCACCGAGCCATGCTTGAGCTCAAACTTGTCGCCGTTCACCTGCACGGCGACTTTCTTGTCCGGGTTCTTGGTTTTCAACAGTGAAGGCAATGCCTCGGCGAAGGCTTTCTTGCTGTCCGTCAGCGCGATGCGGTCCTGCGGCCGGCGCGGACC
>DAIOGM010000746.1:0-1896 GCA_036745215.1 Gemmataceae bacterium | reverse complement strand
TGCCCCAAAACTCGAAATTCGAAGCACGAAATCCGAAACAAATTCGAAGCACGAATTGGGAAAAATCAAAACAAACCCATGTAGGCCTTCTTTTGAGATTTGGTATTCGAATTGGTTTCGGATTTCGAATTTCGGATTTTGAGGCAAACCTGAAGCCGCCGATCCTCGCGATTGACTCAACGCGGACCGGCGGCTCGTTGGAAACGCTTGACTATATCGATGACTGCGCGGGCTTCGCCTGGCCCGCGCGAAATAGCAAATACTTTCGGCTCAGGAAATTCCACGTGAACGCCAGGCCGACCGCCGCAATCTTAGCGGGATACGGATGGATGCCGAGCCAATCGTGAACGACCAGAATGACAATCTCCGTGATCGCGAGACCGACGAGGGACAGAACGGAGAACGTCACGAAGCCGAGGGCGTCGTTTTTCAACGAAACGGAAAACACCCAGAGCGAGCAAAGTACGTATTGCAGCACGCCGCCCGCGAGATAGC
Organism: Gemmataceae bacterium; assembly: GCA_036745215.1. GTDB lineage: Bacteria > Planctomycetota > Planctomycetia > Gemmatales > Gemmataceae > SIAQ01. The sequence continues at coordinate 1,401 of DAIOGM010000746.1, read as the reverse complement.
CGATCAGCGCCGCCAGGAGCGCGGGCATGCCCAGATAGAGGCAGGCCGCGTAGATGCCGAAGTCGATGGCCAGCGCCAGGACCGACACGGCAAGGGCGCGGGGAACCTGGAGAAAGACGTTCTCGACCGGGTCGGCGAGCCATTTCTTGAGCGTGCGAACCATGGAACGAATCCTATATTTGGTGGGCCGAGCAAACGCGGCACTCAAATATAGGTCAAGATTGCACGGCAAACAAAAAAGCAAAAAAATCGGGGGCAAAAAAATAAGACGGAAGAGAGTGTCGAATGGACACTGCCTTTGTCTTATTTTTTTGCCCCCGATTTTTTTGCTCTGATTTCAGTTCGGCGCCGGCCGGCGAACCCCCTTCGTTTTCAGCAACTCAAGACGTTCGCGAATTTCCGCCTGATTCGGATCGCGCGCCAGAATGCGTTCATACTGCACGTAGGCGCGGTCCGGCATTCCTTGCAACTCGTCGAGAATTGCCAGCTCGGTAAGAGCGCGGCGATTGTTGGGATCGATCGACAACGCCTCCAATAGCTTGCCTTGCGCGAGCGGATAGTTCTTTTCCTGACGCAAACGCCAGGCTTCGGCGACGAGCGGGTCGGCCGATTTTTCGTCCTGCTTCAGCCAGTCGCGGATCAACTGGTTGCCGTCGCTGACGTGGCCGGTGCGGTACTTCATCGTGACGAGGGCGAGGCGAGCGTCGCCGTGCTTCGGGTCGAGTTGCAGACAGGCCACGTAATAGCGTTCGGCATTTTTGGCGTCGCCGAGTCGATCATAGCATTGGGCCATGTTGTAGTGGATCACCGAGTCCTGAACGTGCAGCGTGGCGGCGTAATCGAAGCTGTCGAGGGCTTCGCGATAACTGCCCTTGGCGAACAGCGCGACGCCGTCGTCGTTGAAGATGCGCCAGCGCTCTTCGTCCGTGGCGGCGCAGCCTAGACAAATTGCAATGCAAGCAAGTGGAATGACGCGGCGCATGGCGGACTCCTTCCGAGGTGTTGCTTATACTTCAGTTGCATGAAAAAGGGAAGGGCGGTTGGCGCGGAGATGGGGGATGTAGAGGAACGGCGGACCACCCCCAGGAATCGCTGCGCTCATCCTGGGGCTTGACGTGCGTTGATTACGCGGTCTTGCGGGCGTTCATGGCGCGAGCGATTTGCGACTTCTTGCGCGCGGCCAGGTTCGGATGAATGACCCGTTTCGCGGCGGCCTTGTCGAGTTTCTTCACCGCGGCCGTGACTTCTTTCTTCAGTTGATCGGCGGCCGCTGCCTTGTCGGCGGCGAGCGTGAAGACGGTCTTGAGTTGCTTCTTGAGCGCCTTTTTGACGGCTCGATTGTGATCGCGCCGCTTCAACGTTTGCCGCATGCGTTTCTTCGCGCTTTTCAGGTGAGGCATT
>DAIOGM010000745.1:0-1934 GCA_036745215.1 Gemmataceae bacterium | reverse complement strand
AGCCGCATGCGTTCCTGTATCCCACCATAGGATCAAAGGTGCGCTGTCGAACTAGCTACGATTGTGGTCGATGTGGCGTATCAGATTCATACTCGACTTGGGCCAGGTTTGCTCGAATCCGTTTACCATACGATCATGTTGCATGAGCTTCGCAAACGAGGTTTGAACGTCGATTATGAGCAGCCGATTCCTGTGTTTTGGGACGGCGTGCAGATGGACGTTGGATTTCGCGCCGACCTCGTCGTTGAGAAGAACCTGATTCTTGAGCTAAAGTCGGTCGAGCAAATCGCCAAAGTTCACAAGAAGATTCTGCTAACCTATATGCGACTGACGAACTGCCGACTCGGATTGCTTATCAACTTCGGAGCCGAGTTGATAAAGGACGGGATTACTCGTGTCGTGGATAAATTGCCCGAATAGAAGCTCACGCAAAGGCGCAAAGACGCAAGGAAATAAAGCCAGTTTTCACACACTGATCTTTCTTTGCGCCTTTGCGCCTTTGCGTGAGGTTTGGAGAATTTGCACCATGTACCGATTCGCACTCATCACACTGGCGTTCATCGCATTTATTTCAACGGGACCAGCCGATGTCGCCGCCCAGGACGCCGTCGAAGCCGACGTCGTCCTCCAGGGCGCGACCGTTTACGACGGCAGCGGCGCCGCCGGTAAGGTCGGCGATATCGCGATCAAAGGCGATCGCATCGTCGCCATCGGCAAGTTCGCGGTGAAGGGCAAGCCGCGTATTCTTGACTGTGCGGGCCTCGTCATCAGCCCCGGCTTCATCGACTTGCACACGCATAGCGATTATCCGTTGCAGAAGAAGCCGACCAACGCCAATTACAATTATCAAACGCAGGGCGTCACCACCGTCGTCACCGGCAATTGCGGGGCCGGGCCGGTCGATGTTGCGAAATACTTCAAGACGCTCGAAAAAATCGGCGTCGGCACCAACGTCATTCATCAGGTGCCGCACAACGACGTGCGCAAGAAAGTCATGGGCAACGTCAATCGCGAGCCGACCGCCAAGGAACTCAAGGAGATGGAAGATCTCGTCGATCAAGGCATGAAGGACGGCGCTTTCGGCCTGGCGACCGGGCTCATCTACAACCCCGGCACGTACGCCAAGACGGATGAAATTGTCGCGCTTGCGAAGATCGCGGCGCAGCACAAGGGGTTTTACGCCAGTCACATTCGCAATGAAGGCAACGAAGTTCTAAACGCGATCGAAGAGATCATCGAGATCGCTCGTCGCGCTGGCCTGCGCGTACACGTTTCGCACATCAAGGTTTCCGGCCGCAGTGCATGGGGCAGGGCGCCCGACGTGATCGCGATCATTCAGAAAGCTCGCGCGGACGGCGTTCAGATCACCGCGGACCAGTATCCGTACATCGCGAGCAGCACATCATTGTCGGCGACGGTCATCCCCGCCAAGTATCGCGAAGGCAAAGAAGAGGACATGATCAAACGGCTCGACGATCCGGACATCGGCCCGAAGATGAAAAAGGCGATGGAACAATCGATCAAGGGCGCTTTGAATGGCCAATCGATCCGCATCGCCCGTTACTCGAAAAATCCGTCGTGGCAGGGCAAAGATTTGGCGGCGATCGCGACCATGGAAAAGAAAACGCCGCTCGACATCGCCGTCGAGATCACGCGCAACGGCGGCGCCGCCATCGTCAGCTTCAGCATGAAAGACGAGGAGATGCGACTGTTCATGAAGGAGCCGTTCGTCGCGACCGCCAGCGACGGCGGCGCACGCGTGCCGAACCCCGACGAGACGCCGCACCCGCGCAGCTACGGCACGTTTTCGCGCAAGGTCGGCCGATTCGGCATCGAGGATCAGTTGATCACGCTCGAGCAAGCGATTCGCAGCTCGAGCGGCTTGCCGGCGGACATCCTGAAGCTGCCGGAACGCGGCTACTTGAAGGTCGGCT
>DAIOGM010000744.1:0-1944 GCA_036745215.1 Gemmataceae bacterium | reverse complement strand
GCCAGATAATTGCTGTAGGGATCTTGTTGCCAGTTAAGAAACTGCTCTGTCGGACGCACCTTGAGCGAATACGACAAGATCGGCGTACGGCAATGCGGCGCGGGGCGCAGGCGAATCACCTGCGGCAACAATTGCACCAGGCGGTCATACTGATATTCGGTCTTGTGGTGCAACGCGACCTGGATTGTCATGGGAACTCCCTGAAAGCCGCTTGCGGCTTCGCGCTCGCGTTGAAGTGTTGGCGAGATGGCCGCCGACACGTCAACGCGAGCGCTAAACGAAGACATGCTACTGCTGCCCGTTCGTCAACATCTCCATCACGCGGGCCTCGTCGAAATCGAAGTACGAGCGGCGAATCGCCTCGCCGATGTCGTGGATCGTGTTGATCACCTTCGTCAACGATTCATGCAAGCCCGCCTTGACCAGATCGTCGATCGTCGCGAGCCGCAACCAATCAATGAGGTTCTCCAGCATGCGCTCGGCCTCATTGCCCGCCTCATTCCGTTTGCGGCCGGAAATCTTGTGGCTCGCTTCCTGACAATACAGCAAACAACGCTGCACCGAACGCGGAAAGATCGGGTCGAACACCATGAAATCCGCGACGGCGGTTCCTTGCTCGAGACTGTGCCGTTGCTTGTGAAATGGCTCGTAGCCGGAGCAGCTCTTGAGGATCGCGGTCCAGTGGGCATTATCGATGGGCGTGTTGACGAACTCCGGCGTCGGCAGCAGCATGTGATATTTGACGTCGAGGATGCGCGCCGTCTGACAGGCGCGTTCGAGGTACTTGCCCATGCGAAAGAAATCCCACGCCTCGCCGTGCGACATCGAGCCTTCCGCGATGCCGAAGAGCAGGCCGTTGATGCGCTTGACCTGGCTGAAGAACTCGCTGCGGTCGTGCTCGTACATCGCTTCGGCGCGCGGCCCGTGCAGCCAGAGGTAGTAATAGTTGACGCGCTCCCACATTTCGGCGCTGATGATTTCGCGAATGATCCGCGCGTTCTCACGCGCATTCGCCAGGGACGATACGATGCTGCACGGGTTTTCGGCTTGCCAGGTCAGATGATGTTGCACCGCCTCGGAGTTCGACGCATCAGCGAAGTCATGGATGCCGCTGATGATGAGGATAGGCTTCCACTGTTGTTCTTCGGGAACATCGAAATCGAGAAGAAGCGTGCGATTGACGTCGAGCACGCGCGCGGTGTTCTCGCAGCGCTCCAGGTAGCGGCTCATCCAGAAACAATGTTCAGCGACGCGCGAGATCATTGGCCATCCCGGCCGCTTGCGGCGTAGCAATTCATGCTACGCCGCAAGCGGCTACTCCATCACCCAAGTATCCTTGCTGCCGCCCCCTTGACTCGAATTGACGACCAGCGACCCCTTGACCAGCGCCGTCCGCGTTAGCCCGCCCGGCAGCACCCAGCTCGATTGCCCGCTGACGATGTACGGCCGCAAATCGACGTGCCGCGGGCCGAGACCGTCATCGGTCCACGTCGGACAAACCGACAGCGTCACCACCGGCTGCGCGATGTAATTGCGTGGATTCGCAAGGATCTTCTCGCGAAACTCCGAACGCATCTGCACGGTGGACGACGGCCCCATCAGCATGCCATAGCCGCCCGATTCGTTGACGGCCTTGACGACGAGTTCGTCGAGATGATCGACGACGTAAAGCAAATCCTCGCGGCGAGCACAGATGTACGTCGGCACGTTTTTCAAGATCGGCGTTTCGCTGAGGTAGAAGCGGATCATGTCCTCGACGAAGGGATAAATCGCCTTATCGTCGGCGACGCCGGTGCCGACGGCGTTCGCGAGCGTCACGTTGCCGGCGCGGTACGCCTTCATCAGGTGAGGCACGCCGAGCAAGCTGTCTTCGCGGAAGACGGTCGGATCGAGGAAATCGTCATCGACGCGGCGATAGATGATATCGACGCGCCGCGGGCCGCG
>DAIOGM010000743.1:0-1965 GCA_036745215.1 Gemmataceae bacterium | reverse complement strand
AAAGACGAGAAGGACCTGGGCAACATCGTCAAGCTGATGGACAACTCCGAACGCCGGCTCGACCTCGGCCGCGGCGGCAAGATCACCCAGGACATCCAGAAGAAGATCGTCTTCCGTCTCGATGAACTGATCAAAGAGAAGGAAGCCCAGTGCAAGGGCGGCCAATGCAACGGCGGCAACTGCCCCGGCGGCGGCACGAAGCCCGGCGATAAGCCCGGTTCCGGCATGGGTCCGAACCCGATGCAGGACAGCAGCGACAAGGCCAACAACGGCGGCCCCGGCACAGTCAACGAAGTCAAGCTCAAGAACTATCAGGAAAACTGGGGCAAGATGAACGACAAAGAACGGGAACGAGCCATTCAAGAGCTGACCCGCGATCTGCCGTCGCGCTACAAGCAAGTGATCGAAGACTACTTCAAGTCGCTGAACAAGGCGACCCCTTGATTCGTCTTCCAAAGTACTCCTCGCGATACGCGTGAGGATTGGTAAAGGGCCGTGGCCGTCTAAAGCGGCCACGGCCCTTTGCAATTAGTAACGACCAATTGTTGCCTCGAAGATGCCAAGCGAGTAACAAGCCGCTCAAGCCGCCCTTTTGCCAAGGCGCGCGGGTCATACAACGAATACGAGCGCTTCAACGAACGAACTAACGCCGAGTCACAGAGAATACACGACACCAACTACCTGTGAAATGCGTCGCTTCCGGTTCCACTTTGGTTTTCTCTGTGTCCTCTGTGACTCTGTGGTTAACACTCTTCCGCATTGCCGCGTCCTGTTCGCCAGCTTTGAGGATTTCCATGACGCTGTTTCGCGTACTGTTGTTGGCCTTCGGCATTGCCTCCATCGCGACCGCCGCCGACCTGGCCACGCTTGATAACAAGAAGGTGGCCGGCGATATCGCGGGATTCACATCCGAAGCGGTTGTTTTCAAAGTTGGCGGAACCGACGAGAACTTCGAATACACCAAACTCGAGTCGATAACGCTCGGTCCGTCCCGCGACCCCGCGCCTGGGACTAAGTGGATCGAAGTGGAACTGATCGACGGCACGCAATTCCGCTGTTCCGACTTCCGGATCAAGAACAAGACCGCGGTCCTCACCCTATTGCCGATCGGCGCAGCGCCGGCCATGACGTTGGAGTTTCCCGCCAAGTACGTCCTCTACATGATCCGCGAGTTGAGCGATCCCAAATACATTCAGGCGTTTCGCAACCACCTGTCCAAGCGCGGTAAACTCGACATGTGGATCGTCGAGAAAAAGGACACGCTCGACGCATTAAATGGAACCTTTGGCGACGGCGACGACAAAGGTGAGATCATTACGTTTGAGATTACCGGCCAGGCCAAGGCGCCCATTCAATTCACGTCCTTGTACGGCGCTATCTTTAGTGCGCCAACCGAAGTGCAAGTGGCCCAGACGGTTTGCCGCGTAATCGACGTCAACAAGAACGTGCTCAATGCCAAGTCGATGAAGATGACCGAGCAGAAGGGCGTCATCGTCGAAACGACCACGGGCGTGAAGGTCGAGTATCCGAATCTGGCCGCCATCGCCAAGTTCGACTTCGCCGCCGGCGCCATGCGCTTCCTGTCGGCTCTGGAGCCGAGCAAGATCGATATGAGTTCGTCCGATGGCCTGCCGCCGGAACCGTTCCGGCGCGACCGCAGCCTGGACAACGACAGGCTGCGCATCGACAAGGTACCCTACGACCGCGGCCTAGCGATTCACTCGCGAACGGTTTTGACCTACGATCTCGGCGCTCAATACAAGATCTTCCAGGCCCTTGCGGGCATCGACGATTGTGTGGAAGGTGAAAACGTCGTTACCCTGACCATCGAAACCGACTTGAACGCCAAGCCGATATTCAAGCAAGTGTTCAAGAAAGGCGATAAGCCAAAAATGTTGAATTTGGGCATCTTGAACGTCAAACAGTTACGGATCACTGTCGAATCGGACTTCCTAGTCGGCGGCC
>DAIOGM010000742.1:0-1967 GCA_036745215.1 Gemmataceae bacterium | reverse complement strand
TGCCGGAGGCAGTGTCGCGGACCTGGACGAATCTGTTGCCCGTGGCGATGGCGATGGTATTGCCGCCAGGCGTTTGCGCCATGCCGAGGACCGGCGTCAACTGGCCCGTGTTCAACGTCGCAACCTCGTTGCCGGTGTCGATGTCCCAGAGCTTCGCGGTCCGGTCGCTACTGCCGCTCGCCAGCAGATTCGTGTCCTTCGCGAACGACAGCGACCAGATCGGCCCGTTGTGTCGTCCAAAATGCTTGACGCTCTGGCGCGTTTTCACGTCCCAGACGCGCATTGTGCCCATTTCCGTGGCGCTGGCCAGGAGCGAACCGTCGTGTGAAAAAACGAGTGCGTACACGCCGCCTTCATTGCCCGGCAGCGTCGCGATTTCCACGCCGGTCTCGGCGTTCCATAGCTTGATCGTTTGATCCCAGCCGCCGCTTGCGACGATCGAGTCGTCCGGCGAAATCGCGACGACTTCGACGCCCCCCTTGTGGCCGATGAGATTGTGTTTGACGGCGCCGGTTGCGATGTCCCAGATCTTGGTCGTCCCATCCTTGCCGCAGGAGACGAACGACTTGCCGTGCTTGAAGTAGGCGACCGAGAAGATCATGTCGGTATGACCGCGGAAGGATTTCGATTCGACGAGGCGTTTCATGTCAAAAATTTTGGCGACTTTGTCGAGGCCGGCGCTGACCAGCCAGTTGCCGTCGGCGGAAAAGGCAACACTGTTGGAGCTGTGGCCACGAAAGACGTGCGTTTCCTTACCGGTTTCGGCGTCGCGCAAACTGACGGTCCCGCCGAACGTCCCGCACGCGACGGTCTTGCCGTCCGGAGAGAACGCGATGCCGCGGATGCCGGGCATGCCGCGGACGCGGACGATTTCTTTTTTCGATTCGACGTCCCAGATCATGAATTGGCCCGGCAGCTCGACAAAATGACGTGCGCCCGCGGTGGCGAGACGTTTGCCGTCCGGCGAGAACGCCAGCGACAGAACCTGCTCATCGATCGGCTGCATCAACGGCGAGGGAGGCGGCACGAACGTTTCCGGATCGTTGAATTGAATCGGGGCAGGGGGGGCCGGTTGTTCGGCAACGTTGCCGCCCATGTTGAACGCCGTCACGCCGGCAGCCGTCACGGTCATCGTCATCGCCAGAAACGCGGCGAGGGCGGCCTTGAGCTTGGTCGCCCCCATGCCGCTGACGAAGCCTTCCGCGAGCGCGATGGCCGACGACGACGCTCCGCCGCCCGCCGTGACCGCGAGAACGGGCGGCGCCGCGGCGACCGTGTTTTGCACCAGCGCGATGGCCGTCAACGCCGCCGACAGCGTGACGCCGCGCCGCGCCAGCCGGCTTTGCAGCAGCTTGCGTGCTTGCGCCAGTCGGCCGGAGATGGTGCCTTCTTTCCAGCCAAGCTCCGCCGCCGCTTCGGCTTTACTCATTCCTTCCAGGCAACAAAGCACGAACGGTGCGCGAAGTTTCTCATCGAGGTGCTGGACTTCCTCATCGAGAAGCCGTTGCATTTCGCGCAATGCCGCTTCGCCCCACGGCTCGGTCTTGGCCGGTGCTTCGGGCGCCTTTTTTTCGGCCTCTTGACGGCGTGCGACGCTCTGTCTGGCTCGCATTGCGATTCGGTAGGCGACGCTGTAAAGCCAGCTTCCCACCGCCTCCCCTTTGCGGATCGACGACGCCTTCCGCGCGAACACGATGAACACCGCCTGAAACGCGTCCTCCGCGTCTTGATCCTGACGCAACACGCGCCGGCACACGCCCCAGATCGTTCGGCCATGCCGTTCGACCAGGCGCGTAAACGCCGTTTCATCGCGGTCGGCGACGAATTGCTCGAGCAGTTGTTGATCCGTCGCGGGGCCGTGCACGTCGGCCATCGGCGAACGAACTAAGGTGTTCGGCATCGCTCGCAGGCTCCCCAAAGTGGCGTTTCCATCATAGTGGCGCGCGGGCCTTTTTTTGGTATGTTTT
>DAIOGM010000741.1:0-1985 GCA_036745215.1 Gemmataceae bacterium | reverse complement strand
CCATCATTAGCATCACGGCCGGCGCTTTGAACGTCCGCGATTCGCAAGCCATGGGCACGACTGCGCCAGGCATCGCCGTCGGCGCCAGCATCGAGCTGCAGACCGACGGCATTCCCGACTCCATTGGGTTCGCCGGCCTGTATAACCTCAATTTCACGCAAACCTTCAGCATCGGCGGCGTCGGCTTCCAGAGCGAAGGCGCCATCCTCAACATGAGCGGCTCCAACCGCCTCAACGGCAACGTGGTGATGAACGGCGCCACCACCATCGGCGTCTCGCCTGATCCCGATCCGTTCAATGTCCAGCAAGAGAGCTGGAATCTTTTGAGCCAGTTGACCATCAACGGCGTCATCAGCGGCGGCTCGCTTTCGAAAACCGGACAGGGCGAACTGGTTCTCACCAACGCCAACACCTACACCGGACCGACCGGGCAGAATCAGCATCAGACGTTCATCAACGGCGGCTGGATCACCGTCAAGAACAATCAAGCGCTCGGCAGCATCAATTACAACGTCAACGTCATCGACAAGCCCGGCGTCCTGGTGACCGACGGCGGCGCGCTCGTCCTGACCTATGACCGCAACGGCAACTACCTGATCCTGCCGTACAACATGAACTTGAATGGCATGGGCATCACCCACCGCTTCGACTGGCTTAGCCAGAAGGGCGCGCTGCTGAATCTCGACGGCGACAACACCATCAACGGCGACATCTATCTCAACGGCCCCGCGGGCATCGGCGTCGAAGTGGACGGCTCCGTCAGCCCGTATGCCAATCCCAGCCAGCTCACCCTGACCGGCAACCTTCACGACGGCGTGGACCCGGGCGTTCTCATCAAGGTCGGCTCGCAGCGGCTCATCCTGCAAGGCGCGGGGTCCTACACCGGCGGCATCGATATTCGCACCGGCGTGTTGACATCGCAGAGCGACACGGCCCTCGGTCTGGGCACCACGTCGCTCGACGCGGTCACCACGGTCCGCACCGGCGCCGCGCTCGAACTCGGCTCGACCGTCGCCACCCTCAACGGCGGTTTGCAGCGCGGCTTGCAGGTCTGGTACAACCACCTCATTCTCAACGGCAGCGGCAACGCCCTGTTCGGATCCGCGCCGCTCCAGATCGGCGCCAACGACAACATGTGGCGCGGCCCGATCACGCTCAACAGCAACCTCACGATCAAATTCAAGGGCGCGGCCGCCGGCGTCGCAGTGCCGACGTTTATCACCACCAGCAACAGCCCCACCGGCGGCTCGGTCGCCGCCGTCACTTCGACGCCCGGCGGCAACGGCGTCGACGCGGTGCAAACGCTGACCTTCAATGGGACCTTCTCCAGCGGCGACACGTTCACGCTCGTCCTCTCCAACGGCACCACGTTTGCGCAAACGGCGCCGATCGTGTGGAGCCCCAATATCAACACGTTGATCGCCAATATTCAAAACGCGCTCAACACGCCCGTGATGGAGGCGTTCTTCTCCACGGTGCTCTCGTTTGCCGAAGTGACCTTGCTCAGTCCGCTGGTCAACATCTTCCCCAACGCCCGCTTGACCGTGACCGGCGCCATCGGCGATGGCACGCTGCCGACCGACATCACCGTCTCCGGCGGCGGCGAGTTGAACCTCGCCGGCCCAAACACTTACAAGGGCACCACGCACCTCCAGCAGGGCATTCTCACCATTCAGAATTCCCAGTCCCTCGGCTCCATCACGACGTCGCAGGTGCAGACCATCAACTTCAACGGCCTGACGCCGAATGTCTCCCAATACAACTTCCGATTCAATAACTTCACGACGCCGTTAATCACGTACACGAATACGCTGGCGGACATCGCCAACATTCAGAATGCGCTCAATAACCTGTCGTCGGTCGGGCCCGTGGGGGGCTCGATCGCGGTGTCCGGCAATCTGGCGAACCCGGTCGCTCCGATCTTCACGTTCACCTTGAACGGCTCGCTGGGCGGCTTCAGCCAGCCGGAAATCTCGGTTCCGAGC
>DAIOGM010000740.1:0-1992 GCA_036745215.1 Gemmataceae bacterium | reverse complement strand
CCGGCGTTTTCAAGTCGGTTTCGCGGAAGAGCAGATTGTCGCCGTTGTCGTAGCGATCCCACAATTCGCGGCCGCCGATCGACAACGCCCGCAGCGACGTGGCGACGACGAGCAGCGGAAAGCGATCGACCTCGCAGTTGTAGGTTCCATCGCGTAGCCGTTGCGGGTGCTGGTAGTTTGGATGACCGACTTCGCCCGATTTGGACTTGGCGAGCGCGGGGACGAACATGCCGTCGTAATCGATCAGCTTGACGGCGAGCGAGGAGTTCTTGCTGCCGGGCACCAGGATGACGTTGCCATGCTGCAAGTCGGCGTGGGCGATTTTGTTGTCGCGCAGACGCTTGGACATGCGTCCCCAGATCATGCCGAGCTGGCCGAGGAGGACCGGCTTGTCGAGGTTGTCGCGCACGAATTCATTGAGCAAGAGCCCTTCGACCCAGCGCATCTTCAAGATCGGATACCACTCGCCGCGCACGCGGATGCCTTGCACCAGATACTGGAAATCGACGGTGAAGGGCAGCTTCGCGTCCACCAGGGCGCGGCTGATCTCCATGTAGCGTTCGCGCAATCCGGTCACGTGCCGCGTGAAGCACTTGATCGCCCACTTGCTCTTGGTGGCGGGGCACATGAATTCATAGACGTCGGCGAAATTGCCCGAGCGCGGCATGGGCATGCCGAGCGCATTGGTCGTCGCTTCGCCGGCCTTCAGCTCCGGATCGTGAAAGCTCGATGGGGGGTCTTGAATCGCTTCGTTGTAATCTTGCGATACAGGCCAGGCCATGGGCTGGTCTCCAAAAAGAAGCTACTCAGCAAGCGGGACAAAGACTCATATAACATCAACGACGATCAACGTCACGTCATCGTTTCGCAACTCGGATTTTTGTCGGCGATCCGCAATCCAATCGACGAACGCGACTTCCGGCGTTTCTTCCGTCAACAAATGCGCGATTTCCGCCAACGGATCGTGGCCTCGTTCCAGACGCAGCAGAAACCACTGCGCCAGGGCATCGGTCATGAGCAAGAAACGATCCTGCGATTGCCAGCGGCCGTGAGCGTGCAGGTGTTTGCAGTCGGCCGCATCCAGGCCGCGCGAGCGCACCAGTTGCGGGCGATTGTCAAAATCCTCCGAACGCTTCATCGGAAACGCGCTCGACAGCCGGCCGCCGCGCGTATGAAACAAGCTGCAATCGCCGATGGCCAGCGCCCGCCAGTAGCCGTTCGGCCCCACGGCGCTCGGGCGAAAGGCGAGCCCGAGAAACGTCGCGAACGCGCCCAGATCGCGTTTCTCCTCGGCGTACCAGGGCAGGGGCAGCGAATCGACTTCGGCGGCCCATTGCTTTCGCAATGGACTGATCCAGTCGAGCCCATGCCAGGGCTTGCCCGGGTGCGACACGAAACAGTCAACTAAAAGTCGCGCCCAGATCGCCGCGAACGACGCTTCCGAAGCGCCGTCGGCAACCGCAAAGCGTCCGTTCGCCACGTTGCCCGCGGCGGCGTCCTCGTAATCGTCGGCGGCGTTGCCTTGTTTGCTGATCCGGAACGCCCGCCAGCGCAAGGGAAACGGCGATGCCATGTCAGCGCACCCCTACGCGCGTGCCAATATCGAGAAACCGGATGATCGACACCAGGTCCGCATTGAAGACGAATCCGCGCGCCTCGCCTGACCCGGCAAAGCCTTCACTTTTAGCGGTGGACAAAAGACGTGGCGGCAACGGACTGGAAATGCGGTAGAGCAACTTGGCGAAATTGTCCGGCAAGCCCGCGTCGCTGCCGGGGAACTCGATCGGGTTCGCCACGGAGTTGGAAATGTGCGCGTTGAACAAGAGCACATTGCCGTCCGAGCTGGACAATTCGCGCAACGTCTTGGCCGCGGCTTGCGGATCGCCGTCCGTGGACATGCCGTCGGTGATATTGACGACGAGCGGCGGATAACAATCGGGAAAGCGGCCCAGGAACACGTCCAGGTAGGCCTTGGCGGTGGTGAGCGCCTGG
>DAIOGM010000739.1:0-1999 GCA_036745215.1 Gemmataceae bacterium | reverse complement strand
ATGACGCGCCCAGCGCTCGCCATAGTGCGGCGAGGCCAGCAGCCGATCGACGACCTTGGCGAACGCGTCGGGTGATTCATCCGCGAGGAAGGCGGCCAATTCGTCCGGCGTCGGCGGCAGGCCGATCAGATCGAAGTAGGTCCGACGCAGCAGTGTCCGCCTGTCCGCCGCCGGCGCGGGACGAAGCGCTTTCTCGGCGCGTTTGGCAAAAACGAATCGATCGATCGGATTCTTCGTCCACGCTTGATCGTCAACGGCGGGCAGCGCCGGTGTCTTGATCGGCTGAAACGACCAGAAGGCCCGATCTTCCGGGTTAATTTTGTACGTCGACTTCGCAACGGGCCGCGGTTCGACGGTCATCGGCCAGGGCGCGCCGATCTCGATCCATTTGACGAGGGCGTTGACCTGGTTTTCGGACAGCTTTTCCTTGGGCGGCATCTTCAATTCGCCGACGTGACGGACCGCCTGAATCACCCGACTCTTGTCCGGCTGGCCAACGACGATGGCCGAGCCTGATTCGCCGCCTTCCAGGATCGACCCAAGCGAATCGAGCCGCAGGCCGGCCTTCTGCTTTTCGGAACCGTGGCACTTGAAGCAATTCTCCGCCAACACGGGCCGGACGAATTTCTCAAAGAACTCGATCTGCGCCGGGCTCGGCTTCTCGTTCTGAGCGAGGACGTTGCCCGTGCAAACGGTCACGAATGGCAGCGAAAACACCATGGTCAACGCAATGCGCATTGGCTTCCCTTTACGATGCTTGTAGACTTCGAGGCAATGACCTTGCTGGCACAACGATGCTTGGTAGAAAAAGGATGCTATTTGGTATAAACGATCCACGCTCGAGACACAAGCGTTTTCCTTCAATGAGATGCCTCCCGAATTCGGCACGGTGCATTAGCAATTGACAATTAGCAATTAGCAATTGGCAATTGACTGTCAATTTGCAATTGCTAATTGCTAATTGTCAATTGCTAATGATCGAAACCAGCCAATTCCGGAAGGCGCACAAACGGCAACGAAGAGGCGGTGGTGTGACATGAAACGACAAGGTATTCCTCTCCTGGCACTACTCATTTCCCTCGTCGTCGCCCGACCGGAGAGCGGCTCGGCCGCGGACTGGCCGCAATTCATGGGCAACGCCGCCCACGCCGGGAGCGTGCCCGATGAGAAACTCCGCTTGCCGCTCGGCCTGGTCGCGCAGGTCAAGCTGGACGATGCGGTTTTCACATCCGCCGCGGTCGTGAAGGGGCGAGCGTATTGCGTCGATCAAATGGGCGCTGCCTACTGCATCGATCCGCGCGCAGGCAAGATTCTCTGGAAGTCAGCGCCCGATGGCGAACGGGCGATGGGCGCCAACACGTCGTCCCCCTGCGTCGCCGGCGGCCGTGTTTTCTACGGAACAACGGCGGGCGCGTTGCACATTCTTGACGCCTCGAATGGCAAGGTGATCAAGACGCTGCAAATTGGCTCGCCGATCGTCAGCGCGCCGACGTTGGCGAACGACGCGATCTACTTTCAGGCGCTCGATGCCGTGCTCCGCTGTCACGATCTCGACGGCAACGAACGCTGGCGCTGGGACCACTACGCGCGTTATCAGGAGCCGGCCGAATTGACCAAAGCCAAGGAACGCGAGCGCGGCCATCCCGGCAGCTACGATCGGCCGCACTACGGCGGCGGCGATGTCGCGGTGGCGGGCAAGCGCATCGTCACCAGCTTCGGCTGGGACATCGTTTGTGTTGAAGACGACGGGAAAGCGGCCAAGTTGATCTGGTGCAATCGAGCGCCGAACGGCCGCGACGGATCGTCGCCGATGTCGTCGTCGATCTCCGGCGACTGGATTTACAACGCCGGCATGGGCGCCGACGGCCACATGGCGCTGACGCGGCTCGCGCTCGGCGATGGCAAGGTGTCGCGCCTCACGAATGGCCGCATGGAAGCGTACGCCTGGAACTCGCCCGCGGTCCACGCCGCCGAGATACCTGCCGCCGGAGGCATCGGT
>DAIOGM010000738.1:0-2046 GCA_036745215.1 Gemmataceae bacterium | reverse complement strand
CATGACCATGATCGGCCGCGACGTGCGCGTCGTGTCCGTGATCGTGGCCGCCAAACACCGGCTTGGCAATCTGGTCGCGAATGAAAACCAGGAAAGTTTCCAGCAGATTCCACAGCTTGCCCTTGGCCGGCCTGCCGGCCGAAATCCGCTGACTGAGCTGATGAAAAATCACTACCAGAATCAGCCCAACCAGAATTTCAAGGAGCAGGAACTTGGAGATGGCGAATCCCGACTCTTTCTCATACAAGTTTCGCAGCGTGGCGAACGGCTGAGGAATCAGAATCTTGCCGGACAGATTCTTGTTGTAGGCCGCGATTTTTTCTTTGCTCCAGTCGGCAACTTGTTCCTTGCTAACCGCGTCCTTCCAGTCCTGAATCGCCTGCTTATCGCCGGCAAAGTTCTTGGCCTCGACAAAGCTCGCCTCGTGTCCATGCCGCCACTCTAGAAACTTAAGATAGGCCGCGTCTGGCGAACCGGTCGCTTGGGGTAGCTCAAGATAATCGCTGAACTCTAACCGCCTGGCGGCCTCGATCGAGCCATCATTCTTTTTGGCGGCTACCCGCAGTTCGCCGGCCTTCCAATCGTTGAACTTCGCGACGTGCGCCAGATACTTTTCGTCGAGAAAAACGTCGAACGGCTTCGCAAAATTCGCGTGATCGGCATGCACCCAGTGGTGCCAGTCGTGCAGCGCGTCCGCCTTGGACGGCAAGCCAGCGTCCAGCACCGTCAGCTTTTGATAGAGCCGGTCGAACTCCCAGCTTTGAAACTCCGGGTCGAGCGAAACCCATACCAGCGGAAACTGTCGCGCGCTCTTATAATCGTACGGGTACAGCACCTTCGGCACTTCGAAGTAGTAGCTGTCCTTGATATGTAAGACCGGATCGGCCATGGGTTTTTCGGTGTATTAATCCGCGGCGACTCGCGAATCGTTAAGCCGCTTTGGCGGCTCGCGGTTGAGGAGGAACCATTCGCAGCGCCAATCCCGTTTCCACAACGAGAGCCACAAGATACACGCCCAGGATCGTTGTCGCGACGCCGGGGGGCGCCCACGGCGAGCCCAGTTTCGGCAGTGCAGTGATTGCTACCAGCGGCAAGCCCAGGCGGAATAGCATTCCGGCGAGGACACCCTGCACGGGCGACTGCCAGCGATTGCCGAGATAAGTCGCCGTTAGCGCCAGCGACGCTGCCACCCAACAAATGCCGCCGCCAATCGCCGCGGCGAGCAGCGTGTCGCCCGCGAACCGCCCGCTGCTGATCCACGCGACAAGGATTGCAGCCGGAGCAAGAACCACCGCGAGCAGAGCGCACGAAGCCACGAGGCTCATCCACGACGAGCCCGCTTGAGACGCCCTACACGCCTGCCGATCCACCTGTCTTATCCCCGCGCGGCTTCACCCGCGTCATCTGCAGCAAATGCCACATCCCAACAACCACGCCCACCACCACACCCACCAGAGCCCAATAGTTCGTACCCAGTCGCCGATCGAGGTAGCCCCCGCCGACGGCGGGCAGGAACATCTCAAGCGCCACGGCCGTGATCTTGGCGACCCACTCCATCGCCAGGGCGAAAGGGTGGGGATCGGGGCGCTCTTCGTTCACGCTTGATGGACCATTCCATTCTGCCGGGACGACGACACAAGTCTCAAGTGTGCAATGAGTTGCGACGAGCAATCCGGCCAGACAACGGCGAGCGAAACCACTGGCAAACTGGCCGCAACTTGCCGTTCACGCAGTGTGTGAAGGGCTTGCGGAGCCGTAATGTAGTCAGGTGAAAATGGGCGGTCAACGTACCCGGCGCATAATTCGTGTATTTTTTCACAAAGTCCAGCGGTTCGACGTAACTCGTTTTATAATAGTCACTTATTGCATGCGGGAAGCCTTGGAACGCGGCGGAGCTGAAATGCGGGTTGGACGAAAATTGCGCCGCATCGCCCTCTTCAGGCGAATTGGTCCCCGTTGCCTCACCTGAGCGGCCGCGGTCATGCCCTAATTGACCTCCTCAGGCAAGGGGGCATGTTGCGTTTTTTGCACGCTTTGAGTACATTG
>DAIOGM010000737.1:1812-2052 GCA_036745215.1 Gemmataceae bacterium | reverse complement strand
TACGCCGACCTTTGCTGCGCCAATATCGGCGCGCTGTTGAGCGGGGCGACGCCGAATTATTACGCGGCGGGCATTCCGGACGGCACGGTCGCCGGCGCGATCTTGACGCTCGAGCGAGCCGTTGCGGACAATCGAGAATCGGTGCACTTCTGCCAACTGTCGCTGCGGCCCGGCCTCCCGCTACAGAGTACGTTGTTCACGCTGTGCCAGAACGCGGCTCAGATGCTCGCGTCGAGCTGG
>DAIOGM010000737.1:0-1802 GCA_036745215.1 Gemmataceae bacterium | reverse complement strand
GGATGGCGAACGGAGCGCAGCCCAGCATCGACGTCGGCGTGACGATCCTGCACGATCCCGCGATGCACGGCACCGTCGGCGATCCCGATTTGGCGGGCATCGATCCCGAACGTCGAGCGATCCTGGTTCTCGAGCGCAACAAGAGCGGCATCGTGTTCGATCCGGCGCGGCAGCCGGCCGAACTGCTCGCGGAGGCGGCGCGGCAGGCGAAGGTGGCGCATCCGGCGACGGCGGGCGTGTTCAGCTTCGATGCGCTGGCTCAGGGGACGGTGGTATTGTCCACCGCGCCACAACCGGTGCGCGGTCCGACGACGCGGCCGCCGGCCGTCGCGGGGCGCTTCTATCCAGGCGACTCGGCGGAACTCACGCGCGCCGTCGATGACCTGCTGGCCGGCGATCGTCAGCAAGAAGCCTGGCCCGCCGCGATGGTGCCGCACGCCGGTTACATGTACTCCGGCCGCATCGCCGCGGATGTGCTCAAGCGATTGCGAATTCCGAAAACGGTGATCATCCTCAGCCCCAAACACACGGCGCTCGGCGTCGAATGGGCAATGGCGCCGAATCAAACGTGGGCGCTGCCCGGTGGAAGCATCGAATCGGACGTTGCACTTGCGCAACGTCTTTGCGACGCGATACCGGGGTTGGAGATGGACGCGCTCGCTCATCAACGCGAACATGGCATCGAAGTGGAGTTGCCGTTGATTGCTCGATTGGCGCCGCAAACACGCGTCGTCGGCATCGCGATCGGTTCCGGCGACCTGGCAAGCTGCCGGCGATTCGCGCAAGGGCTGGCGGACGTCATCAAGACGTGCGATGAGCCGCCGCTCTTGTTGATCTCCAGCGACATGAATCATTACGCCACGGACGCCGAGAACCGCCGACTCGATGCCATCGCGCTGGCTGCGCTCGATCGCTTCGATCCTGACGCGGTCTATCAAACCGTGACGGAGAACCAGATCAGCATGTGCGGCCTCTTACCGGCGGTGATCGTGTTGACAACGTTGCACCTTCTGGGAATCGTCAGCAAAGCGGAACGCGTCGGTTACGCCACAAGCGCCGACGTCAGCGGCGACACGAGCCGCGTTGTCGGCTACGCGGGAATGCTGTTTGGATGAGACGCATTGTTTGGGTTCGTCTCATTCGTTCCAAGACACACGCCCTTTTCGAGACGAACGAGACGAATGAGATTCAATTAAGAAATGTTAATTGAAAACCATGTATCGTGCCTTGACAATTCAGGTGCCCGCGTCGATAATATACTAAGATG
Source organism: Gemmataceae bacterium (assembly GCA_036745215.1). GTDB lineage: Bacteria > Planctomycetota > Planctomycetia > Gemmatales > Gemmataceae > SIAQ01. The sequence continues at coordinate 535 of DAIOGM010000737.1, read as the reverse complement.
ATAAACAAAGTAGTCATTATCCGATGTACATGTACCAATCCCAGATTTTGGGGTTGATGCTTATCGCTGGATCGATCCATCGCAACCACTTTCTGGGTAATTGTTTCCGGCTGGCGTTTTTCTCATGCGCCATCGACTGAAATCAATCGTCGCACACAAATATCATCATTACATTGGAAGCGAGAATCATCATGGTAGCCATCAATCGACGCTGGTACGAACAGCGCGAAGAGAGAATTGCCCGACTGACGGAAGCGGCGTATCGAGCCATCCTGGAACGCGGCTTTCGTGGATCTTTTCTTGATCTGGAACTGTCGCTCTGGGAAACGATTCGCGAAGCGGTTGAAGAGGAACAGCAAGTTGACAGCCAGGCGGTTTGAACGGATTGATGAAACCGCAGGTGAACGCAGAAGAACACAGATAAGAAGAATTTCTTAGACGTGGCGATTCACGGATCTGTGTTAATCCGTGCTACTAATAGTCAGAATCTTTGTTTCCTGCGCAAATTATCAAGCGCCGAAATCTCGGCGCTGTT
>DAIOGM010000736.1:0-2061 GCA_036745215.1 Gemmataceae bacterium | reverse complement strand
CCGTTGATGATGAACTCGCCGCCGCCGATCATGATCGGCATGTCGCCGAGGTAGACTTCTTCCTCGACGGGCTGCTCTTTGTTGAGCCGCAGCCAGACCTTGAACGGGCGGCCGTAGGTGAGGCGAAGCTGCCGGCATTCGTCGGGGCCGTAACGGGGTTTGCCGAGTTCGTACTTGATGTAGCTGAGACTAAGGGTTTTATCGTAGCTCTCGATCGGGAAGATTTCGCGCAAGACGCCTTCGAGGCCGGAGTCCTCGCGCTTCATCGTGTCCTCTTCCAGTTGCAGGAAGCGGTCGTACGATTTTGTCTGCACGTCGGTCAGGCTCGGCACTTCGACGGCATCGCCGAAGCGGCCGAAATTGCGCTCTTCAGTCGGCTTGATGATGCGTATTGCCGGGATGGGCATAGTTCAGGCTCCTCCCAGAAAAAGAAGCACGCCCGCGCGTTCGGGTCGGCCCGAAGCGAGTCGGCGTGCGTGCGGCTTGAGATTGTTTCGACTGCATAAACGACGATCCGCTTGTTCCAGAGCGGTCTCGACGGAGAAGATAGCGGCGGAAAAACGATGGACCGGGCGTAGGACCCTCAATATTCTTGAGGATCTTCCTGTCCAAGTGAGTGTGGTAGTGCGCTTCACGCTGTTTCCACCGCACGACAACGTGATTGTCGCAAGCGGGAAGGCGGGGTCGTCCTGCCATGCACCCGGCCCGCTGCCGTAGTCTCGACCTTGTTCCGGTTCCAACTTATCGCTTGCGGTTTAGCGCTTTCGTGGCGCCACGCGAGCGCTAAACCGCAAGCGGCAATACTACATCGGCTTGACGGAGACCTTCGCGCCGCCATCGGCCAGTTGCTTTTCAATTTTAGCGGCGTCTTCCTTGGAGAGATTCTCCTTGACCGACTTCGGCGCGCCTTCGACGACGTCCTTGGCTTCCTTCAAACCCAGGCCGGTGATTTCGCGGACGACCTTGATGACGTTGATCTTCTTGGCCGGATCGGCCACGCCTTCAAGCACGACCTTGAACTCGGTGGGCGCTTCGACGACCGGCGCCGCCGCGGCTGCCGCGGGCATCATCATGCCGCCACCGCCGCCGCCCGCGGCGGGCTCGATCTTGTACTTGTCTTTCAAGTAGTCGCGCAGTTCGACGCCCTGCTTGATGGTGAGCGAGACGATCTTGTCGCCCAGCTCCATGATCTCCTGAGCTACATCTGCCATGGACTGAACCCTTTCTGATACTTGCGCTGCGTGAAGCGTTGCAGCATATGGTGCGTAATAGATTTCGCGTGATTCGTTGTGTTAGCTCGCCGCAGGAGCGGGCGCTGGTTCTTCTTCCTTTTTCTCGGACAGCGTCTTGAGCTGGCCGGCGATGTCCGTCGCGGGGCCGACGATCTGGCTGGCGATCTGCGAGCCGACGCTCAGGATCATGCCCAGGATTTGCGATTGCAACTCCTGCTTGGTCGGCATCTTCAGCGCGACGGCGAACGGCACTTCCTGGCCGTCGGCGATCGCGGACTTGACTGTCATTTTTTTTTCGTGCTTCTTGCGGATCGTCTCGATTTCCTTCGACAATTCCGCGACGCTGCCGGCGCCCCAGGCGACCGTTGTCGAGCCTTGCCAGGCGGAGTCGATCGACAGACCCATATCGGTGAAGACGCGGCGGGCCAGGCTGTTCTTGACCTGGTGCAGGCGGATGCCCTTCTTGCGCAGCCCCAGGCGAATATGGTTCTCGGCGATGGCGTCGAGGCCGACGATATTGAGCATCACCATGTCGCGAACGCCGTTGAATTCCTTCTTCAAGGCGTCCATCTGCATCTGCTTGATGACCTTACTCATGTGGACATTCCGATTAGCAAAGAGGTTCGTGTTCGCATTACATGGCCAGCGCGATGCCGGGGCCCATGGTGGAGGATAGCGTGATCGACTTGACGTAGTTGCCCTTGATGCCGGAGGGCTTGGCGGCGCGGATGGCGTCAACGAACGCGGTCACGTTGGCGACAATCTTGTCGTCGTCGAAGCTGATCTTGCCGACGCCGGCGTGGACGTTGCCGCCCTTGTCGGTGCGGAA
>DAIOGM010000735.1:0-2068 GCA_036745215.1 Gemmataceae bacterium | reverse complement strand
CGTTTGTCGGAAAATCTGCCGGCGGGAATAAAAGAGGACGCTCGCAATGCCGCTACCTTCGCCGACAGCGACAAGGACGTGCAGGTCGGCGACTGGGCCCTGGCGATCGGCAGCCCGCTTGGCTTGCGGCAAACCGTCACGCACGGCGTCATCAGCGCCAAGGGCCGGCTGCTCGGCATGCCCGATCTCGTCGAACTCCTGCAAACGGACGCCGCGATGAACCCCGGTAACTCCGGCGGGCCGCTCTTCGATCAGCAAGGCCGCGTCATCGGCATCAACGTCGCCATCGTCACCGACAACGGCGGCAACCAGGGGCTCGGCTTCGCGATCCCATCCAACACGGCCAAGAAAATCACCGAACAACTGCTCACGAACGGCCAGGTGCCGCGCGGCTACCTCGGCATCGCCATGGAAGAACTACCCGGTCCGCAGGCGAAGGCGCTCAAGATTGACGACGGCGGCGTCATCGTCAAAGAAGTCGTCAAAGGCGAAGCCGCGGGCAAGGCCGGTTTGCGCAACGGCGACATCATTCTCAAGGTGAACAAGGACGCGCTCAGCCGGTTGCAGCCGATCCGCCATTTTCGTCAGCTCGTCGTCGATCTGGAACCGGGAAGCGAAGTGACGCTCGAAATCCTGCGCGGCGAAGAACGTCAGCATATCGCGGTGAAGATCGGCAAGCGGCCGGCACATTTGCCGTGAATCATGCACGGCGAGCCGAGCGGCGTAAGCCGCCGGTTGAGGACACGTTGACTCAACCGACCCCTTACGGGGTACGGCTCGCCAGCACCAACCAACTTTGCAATCCCCTTTTTGCACATGGTACGCTCGCCATGTGAACCACGCCAATGCTCTTGCTCTGTTGCTCGATCCCTCCATCATCCTCCGCGCACAAGGACTCACGCCCGATCCGTGGCAGCGCGAACTGTTGCTTTCGCGCGAACCCTATCTCTTGCTCAACTGCTCGCGACAATCCGGGAAATCGACGACCGTCGCCGCCGCCGCACTCCATCAGCTCCTCGCGGAACCCGGCTCGCTCGTCTTGCTGGTCGCGCCCGCGGAAAGGCAGAGCCGAGAGCTGTTTCGCAAAGTCATGGACGCTTTTCTTGGGCTCGAGCAACCGATTCCCGCGACGATTTCCAACCAAAACGCCTTGGAGCTGTCGAACGGATCGCGCCTCGTCGCATTGCCGGGACGCGAGGAGACGATTCGCTCATTCTCCGGAGTCGATCTCTTGATTCTCGATGAGGCATCGCGCGTGCCGGACGATTTGTATCGCTCGGTGCGGCCGATGCTCGCCGTCAGTCAGGGGCGTCTTCTGGCGTTGTCCACGCCGTTCGGCCAACGCGGCTGGTTCTACGAGGAATGGATCGGCTCCGGCTCCTGGCGGCGCACGCACATTCCCTGGACGCAATGCCCGCGCATACGTCCCGAGTTCATTGCCGAGGAAATGCGTGCGCTCGGCCAGGGCTGGGTCGATCAGGAATACAACGGTCTATTCACCGCGCTGGAAGGACTCGTGTTCCCCGAATTCGACATGGCAATCCTCAAGCCGCAGGATGAGCGCAGCGATTCCTGCGGGTCGTTTGTCGGCGGCATCGATTTCGGCTGGCACAACCCCTTCGCGGCTGTCTGGGGCGTGCTCGATCATGACGACGTGTTGTGGATTCTCAACGAACGTTACCTGCGCGAAACGCCGATCTCGGACCACGCGTCCGCGTTGCCGAAAGACGTGATGTGGTACGCCGATCCCGCCGGCCGCACCGACGCGGAGGAATTGCGCCGCGCGGGCCTGCGCGTGCGCAAGGGCGACAACAGTATCCGCCGCGGCATCGACATGATCACCGCACGAATTCGCACCGGCCGGCTCAAGGTGTCGCCGCGGTGCATCAACTTGATTGCCGAGGCGAGGCTTTATCGCTATCCGACTCAGGCGGAACGCGTCGTGCAAGGCGAGAATCCAATCGACGCGCACAACCACGCGCTGGCGGCGTTGCGTTATCTCGTCGCCAGCGTCTTGCCGCCTGGCTATTCATGAGCAATGTACTCATCACGCTCCGCGTGATGATTT
>DAIOGM010000734.1:0-2100 GCA_036745215.1 Gemmataceae bacterium | reverse complement strand
TATCGCTTCCGCGCCATCTTCGAGCCGTACCAGATTCGCACCGACCTCGTTCCAGGCGAACCCGATGCGAACAAGAACGGCGTGCCGCGCGTTTACGATGCGAATCTCAATGTGCAGACCTTCCTGCACTTTCGAGGGAACGAGGCTTCGCTGGATAAGAATCGCAAAATCGTGCCGGGCCTGCCGAGCTTGCTGTTGCCAGGAGGCTTACAGATCGAGCCGGTGAAATTGCCGCCGGAAGCACATCAGCGCGGCCTGCGAGCGTTTGTGCTGGAGGATCAATTGCGCGTCGTCGAGAAGCAACTGGAAATCGCGCAGAAGGAGTTGCGCGATGCCCGTCCGCGTTTGGGAATCGACGACAAGGATCCCAAGAAAGATCCGCTGCTTCCGGCGTGCGTCGCGGAGACGAAGGTAATGCATCTGGAGGCGACGATTCGCGCGCTGAAGGCCCGCGCCGCGGCCGACCAGGCCGTTTTCAATGATGCCGGCTCGGAAAAGACATTGTTGCTAAAGCGGAAAGCTGCGACCGCGGAAAAATCGCAGGCGTTGTTGCTGGCACAGTGGAACCTGGCCCGCGTTGAGATCGGAAAAGGCGACGGTAAATTGACCGCCGCCCAGGCAAAGGCCGCCGTCGAGGCGGCGACGAAGGCATTCGATGGGGCAAAAGACGATTACACGCCGCTCGTCGGTTCGATCAAGACGCGTGAGAATAACCTGGAGACGGACGCCAACCGCCTGAAGCCGTTCCCGACCGAAAGTACCGGCCGCCGCGGCGCGTTCGCCCGGTGGGTCGCCGATCGCCAGAACCCGTTGACTGCGCGCGTCGCGGTCAATCACATCTGGACTCGCCACTTCGGCCAACCGCTCGTCGCTTCGGTGTTTGACTTTGGCCGCAAAGGCGCGGCGCCGACGCACCCGGAACTTCTCGATTGGCTTGCGGTGGAATTGATGGAAAAGAACTGGTCGATGAAGCACGTCCACCGCCTGCTTGTAATGTCGAACGCTTATCGCATGACTTCTTCGACGTTGGCCGCCGCCGAAAGCAATTTGAAAAACGACGCCGACAATCAATGGTACTGGCACATGAACTCGCAACGCATGGAATCGCAAGTCGTGCGCGACAGTTTGCTGCATCTGGCCGGCGAGCTGGATCCGACGCGTGGCGGCCCGGCGATTGAAATCGCGCAGCAGGACGCGTCAAAACGCCGCAGCTTGTATTTCTTCCACTCCGCCATCGAGCGCAATCGGTTCCTCTCGACGTTTGACGAAGCCGACCCGCTGGATTGCTATCGCCGGCGCGATAGCATCATTCCGCAGCAGGCGCTGGCGTTGTCGAACAGCAAACTCGCGGCGAGCATGGCGGAAAAAATCGCGTCGCGCCTGGAAAAATCGGTGGCGCCCAAGGAGTTTGCCCGCGAGGCGTTCACCTGGATTCTCGGCTACGCGCCGACCGCCAACGAAATCGCGGCGTGCGATCAGGCGATGGAACGCTGGGTCGAGTTAAACAGAATGCGAGTGGATCGAGTGCAGCGGGCGCGAATGCAATTGGTAGTAGCGTTGTTGAATCATAATGATTTTGTGACGATTCGTTGACCCGCTTACGGTTTCGCGCGCAAGCGAAATGAGATTGCCAATCATGAACACGTTCACACGCCGTTCGTTCCTCGCTCATTCGGGCGTATTCGGCATCGCCCTGGCATCGTTGCTCGAGCGCGACGCAACGTCGAACGAGCCGCGCTGGACGCCGCCGGACGGCAGACCGCACTTCGCTCCCAAGGCGAAGAGTGTCATCTGGCTCTTCCTCAATGGCGGCATGAGCCATGTCGAGTCGTTCGATCCGAAACCGATGCTCAATCGCTACGCCGGGCGAACGATCGCGGAGACGCCGTACGCTCACGTGACCGATCCAGAGCTTTTGAATCGCAACAACCGCGTCGTCGTCGTCAACGACGCCAATGGTCAGCAGCGCACCACCGTCTATCCGCTGCAAATCGGCTACGCCAAGCGCGGTCAGAGCGGCATCGAGGTCAGCGATTGGTTCCCGCACGTTTCCAGCGTCATCGATGACTGCGCTATCGTGCGTTCCCTTTGGACGAGCGA
>DAIOGM010000733.1:0-2158 GCA_036745215.1 Gemmataceae bacterium | reverse complement strand
TGACCTACTCGACGCTTTTGATTTTCGCACCCGATGGCCAAACGCTGGCAGTCAAAAGCCGCGAAAATCAGGTCAAGCTTTATGATGCGAACAACGGCAACCTCCTCCGCACGTTTAGCGATCCTCCGCCAAAAGGCGCCGGCTTCGTCACGAATTCAAACGCCGCGATCGCGACCGATGTCGCGTTCTCGGCCGACGGCAAGACGCTGGTCGTCGGCGGCCAGCATATGCCTCGCTTCTACGATGTCGCCAGCGGCAAGGAACAAACGCTGACCGGGGCGGGACATCGTTCCACGGTGACGTCGCTCGTCGGCAGCGCGGACGCCAAAACGGTCGTTTCGCGCGGCGCCGACAATCTCCTGCGCGTCTGGAATCGCGCCGACGGCCAGGAAATCCGGCAGCTTGCGGAGCCCGCCGGCACGTCCGCCGTTTGCTTCTCTCCGGACGGCAAGCTGGTCGCTTTCGGCAATAACGACGGCAGCGTGCGCCTGCTCGACGTCGCCGACGGCAAACAGAAAGCCAGCCTCAAAGCGCATCAAGGATCGGTCGCGGCCGTCGCGTTTTCCGCCGACGCCAAACGCGTCGCCACGCGCGGGGCCTACGACGGCGTCCTGCACATCTTCGATGTCGTGAAAGGAACCGAGCCCAAAAAGATCGAGTTTCTCGATCTCAAAGCAGGCAACAACGGCAACGTCATCATCCGCACCTCCACCAATCAGCGCGAAGGCATGCCCATCGCGTTCTCTCCGGACGCCAAAACGGTCGCCATCTTCGTCGCGCCGCAACAAATGATCGTGCAGGGCCGCCAGCAGCCGCAGCCGGATTCGAATTGCCTGCGCTTCTTCGACGTCGCCACGGGCAAGGAAAGCCGACGCATTCCGATGCCCGCCGGCACCGCGATCCAGCTTCTCGCTTTTTCTTCGGACGGCCGATTGCTCATCAGTGAAAATCAGGACAAAACGATCAGCCTCTGGGAAATCGCCAGCGGCCAGGAACGCAGCCGGCTCGGCGAACCGGTCGCCCTGACGCAATCGAACGTGACGAGCTTCGTCGTCTTCGGCGGCGTCGCCCGCTCCGGCCCGGCGATCGCCCCCGCCGGCGACACGCTCGCCGTTTCCCGGGACGGCAGCCTCATTGCCGCGCCGGGCGCCGATCATTCCATCCGCATCTTCGACGCCTCGCGCAGCAAGCAAATCGGCGCCCTCAAGGGGCACCTCGGCGCCATCGCGTCACTCGAATTCACCGCCGCCGGCAAGTCGCTGATCTCCGGCAGCAACGATACGACGATTCTCGTCTGGGATTTGGCTCGCTTGAAACGTGAACAAGAACCGCAAGTCGCCGTTGCAGCCAAGGCGTTCGATACGATGTGGACCGATCTCGTCGGCGTGGATGCCGTCAAGGCGGGCCAGAGCATTCGCACGTTGATCGCGGGTTCCGACACCGCGGTGGCGCTCTTGAAAGAACGCGTTCATCCCGCGACGCCGGCGGACGCAAAGAAGGTCGAGCAATGGCTTCGCGATCTCGACAGCAGTGACTTCAAGAAACGCGCCATCGCCGCCCGCGAACTCGACAAGCTCGGCGAGCTGGCGATTCCCGCGCTCCAGAAGGTGCTTGCATCGCAGCCCTCGCTCGAAATCCGCCGCCGGTTGGAACCGTTGTTCGATGAATTGACGGGCAGCAACTTGACGCCGGAACAAATTCGCGTCGTCCGCGCCATTGAAGTCCTGGAAAAGATCGGCACGGACGACGCCAAGAATATGCTAGAGCGACTCGCCGGCGGCGCCGCGGGCGCCTTGTCTACACGCCATGCGCAAACCGCGCTCGATCGGCAGACCCCGAAGTAGATCGCAAGGCGCGGGCTCCGCGTCCTCTGCGCCTCTGCGTTTCAAAACTTTTGAAACGCAGAGGCGCAGAGGACGCGGAGTAGTCGAAAATCAATGAACGTGTTCGCGTTCGACGCGGACATCGTAACCCATGTCTCGCAACCGCCACGCCGCCCGCCGGGCGTCCTCAAAGTAGTGGTACGAGCCGTAGCTGTGCCAGTGGTCGCGGTGCCGATAAAGCACTTCGTAGTGATCGTGATGGCGCCGCCGATGTTGCGGCTGAGCGTTCGCATCGACTGGCACAGCTACGGCTCGTACCACTACTTTGAGGACGC
>DAIOGM010000732.1:0-2171 GCA_036745215.1 Gemmataceae bacterium | reverse complement strand
CTCGCCCGACGGTTTCGCGCTGACCAACTTCCACGTCGTGCAGCCGACCGGTCCGACCATGCAGTGCGGTCTCGCGGACGGCGTCCTCTACGACGGCGTCCTCGTCGGCTGGGACAAGGTCGGCGATGTGGCCTTGATCAAGCTTCTGCCCAAGAAAGCCGGCGCCAAGTTTCCCTATGCTCCGATGGGCAACTCCGATCTCGTCAAGCAAGGCGACTGGTCGATCGCCATGGGCAACCCGTTCCTCCTCGCGACCGACTTCACGCCGACCGTCACGTTCGGCCTCGTCTCCGGCGTCAATCGCTATCAGCCGCCGGCGGGCGTGACTCTCGAATACGGGGATTGCATCCAGATCGACACGTCGATCAACCCCGGCAACTCCGGCGGGCCGCTCTTCAATTTGAAGGGCGAGATCATCGGCATCAACGGCCGCGGGTCGTTTGATAAACGTGGCCGAATCAATTCGGGCGTTGGCTATGCGATCTCGATCAATCAGATCAAGAACTTCATGGGCCACCTGCACGCGGGCCTGGACGCCGATCACGCGAGTCTGGGCGCGCTCATTCGCACCGAGGTGGACAACGCGATCGGCCGCACGCGCGTGACGACGATTTTGGAGGAAAGCGACGCGTATCGCCGCGGGCTGGAGACCGACGACGTGATCTATTCGTTCGCCGGCCGCAATATCACGAGCGACAATCATTACAAGAACGTCATCAGTCTTTATCCGCGCGGCTGGCGCGTGCCGCTGGAATTTCGCCGCGGCGACGACAAGAAAGAAATCCTCGTTCGCCTGATGGGTGTTCAGAAGAAAGAGCTTCCGGACGGTCCGCCGCCCTTGCCCAAGGACGGTCCCAAGGATCCCAAAGGCAAAGCGAAAGGTCCGCAAGGCGCAGGGGCGAAGTTCTACGAAGCGAAGGACGGCTACGCCAATTTCTACTTCAACAAGGTCGAAAAGGATCGGCTTATCGGCTCATTCAAGAAGACGGGCGATTTCGGCGCCGTCGTCGGCGCGTGGAACATCGACGGCGACGCGCGAATTCAGAAAGCGCCCAATTCCAACAAGTTCAATATCGAGATCATCGACGACAAGGCCGGCAAGGCGACGGTCGCCATGAAGCTCGGCGCCTTCCCGGAAGTGATCGAGCCGCGCGGCGACAAGTTCGGCGACTTTCGCAAGCCGCAAGGCTCCGGCGGTTTCCTCTCGGCGATGTATCTTTGGCGTCACCTGCTCACGCTGGGCGACAAGGGCTTTCCTTCCGATTGCACGCACGGCGGCGTCGAGCCGTTCTATCCGCCGATGCCCGACGGCACGCCTCCGAAGAACTGGACCGATCGCCGCGTCGATTGCGAAGTGCTCAACACCAGCTCCGGCGTCTACAAGCTCAAATGGTTCTTCACCAAGAACGACCACAAGCTCGCGGGCTTCGAACTGCGCCAGCAAGATTTGAACGAGGACCCATGCGAGGTGTTTTTCTCCGACTACCGCGCCGTGGACGGCCGGCAGTTGCCGCACCGCATTCAGGTTTATTACAAGGACGCCCATTACGGCACCTTCACTGTCAACAGCTACAAACTGGCGGCGAATTGATCCAACGTAGGGACAAGCGGCTCGCTTGTCCCGTTCGGCACGGGGACAAGCGAGCCGCTTGTCCCTACGACGGCGGTGGCCGTTGACAATTGAAACAAACGAAAGCACTCTTATGAACCTCACCTGGAAATCCCGCCTCGCCGGCTGCTTGATCCTCTTCGCCGCCATCGCGCCGATGCAGGCTCAAGATTCGATGAACAAGGCCACTGTCGGCGTCAACATGCGGATGGTCAAGCTCTTCGGCATCGGCGGCTTCAAGGGCCTGCCGTCCTACGGCACCGGCATCCTCGTGTCCGACAGCGGGCACATTCTCACCGTCAACAACCACATCCTCAATACGCAGGGTTTGCTCGTCCACCTTTACGACGGCCGGCAGTATCAGGCGACCGTGCTCGCGCGCGAACCGGAGCTGGATGTGGCGCTGTTGAAGATCGACAGCGACGTCAACACGCCTTGCTATGATTTCGAAAAGGAAGCCGCCCGCCCGCTCGCGGAGAACGGCGACTGGATCATGGCGTTCTCCAATCAGTTCAAGATCGCCCTGCGCGACGAGCCGATGTCGGTGTCCAAGGGCGTGGTG
>DAIOGM010000731.1:0-2175 GCA_036745215.1 Gemmataceae bacterium | reverse complement strand
TCGCCTGGCTCATCAGCCGGCCGATCAACGCAATCCTTGCCTTCCTGTTTAGCGGTTTCAACGCCGGCTTTCGCATGGCGACCAGCGCTTACGCCGCGAGCGTGGGCAAGCTGCTTCGCTTCAGCAAGGCGGCAGTGCTCGTCTATGGCGGACTACTTGTTTTAACCTATTTCGGCTTCATCACGACTCCCAAGGGGTTCATTCCCAATCAGGACATGGGCTACTTGATGGTCATCGTCCAGCTTCCCGATTCCGCGTCGATGGAACGCACGCAAGCAGTCATGCGGCTCGCCGACGAGATCACCCGCAAGCACCCCGGCGTCAAACACGCGACGGCGATCGCCGGGCAATCGTTCGCCCTCTCCGCGATCGGCTCCAACTTCGGCTCGATGTTCGTCAACCTGAGAGGTTACGACGAACGCAGAGAACTCGGCGCAACCATGTCGGACGAAGATCGCGCCAAGTACGTCGGCGCCGACGCGAACGCCATCGCGGCATACCTCCGCAAGGAATTCGACGCTCAAATTCATGACGCGTCCATCGTCGTCGTCGGTCCGCCGCCGGTGCGCGGCGTCGGGCGATCCGGCGGCTTCGCGTTCGTGCTCGAGGATCGCGGCGATCTCGGCGCGGTCGAATTGCAAAAAGCGGCCGATCGGCTGTCGATGCTGTGCAACAATCCGCGTCTCGTCGGCGCCACCCAGCTCGGCCATTCAGTGGACACTACCGATCCCAACAAAATGAACGCGGACCTTGCCGAGCTGGCCAAGGAGCATCCCGAAATCGACCGGCAGCCCGGCTTGCTCGGCGTCTTCTCGTTCTTCCGCGCCAATATTCCGCAGATGCAGATTCGCCCCGATGCCCGCGAGATCACGGCCCGCAACGTGCGCGTCGAGGACGCCGCCGCGGCGCTGAGCGTGTCGCAGGGCTCGCTTTATGTGAACGACTTCAATCTCTTTGGCCGAACCTGGCAGGTCATCGTGCAATCGGATGCGCAATACCGCTACCGCGAGAAGGATATTTACCAGTTGCGCACGCGCAACAAGAACGGCGCCATGGTGCCGCTCGGCTCGCTCGGCACGCTCAAGGAAGTGACGGGGCCGCTGATTCTGAATCGCTACAACATGTACCCCGCCGCCACGGTCAACGGCGCCGCGGGCCCGGGCCTGAGTTCACGCCAGTCGATCGACATCATGCAGACGCTCGCCGACAAGGAGTTGCCGCAGGCGATGACGTACGAATGGACCGACATGTCCTACCTCGAATTGCAGGCGGGCAACACGGCCATGGTCATCTTTGCGCTGGCCATCTTCATGGTATTTCTCGTGCTGGCGGCTCAATATGAAAGCTGGTCGCTGCCGCTGGCGGTGATCCTCGTTGTGCCGCTTTGTTTGTTGAGCGCCATCATCGGCGTGCGCATCGCCAACATGGACATCAATATCTTCACGCAGATCGGCTTCGTCGTGCTCGTCGGCCTGTCGAGCAAGAACGCGATCTTGATTGTCGAGTTCGCGAAGGCCCAGCGCGAGGCCGGCGTGCCCGCGTATGATGCGACGCTCGAAGCGTGCAAGCTGCGGCTGCGGCCCATCGTGATGACGTCGCTGGCGTTCATCCTCGGCGTCGTGCCGTTGATCTTGTCGGACGGCGCCGGCGCGGAGATGCGCCGCACGCTCGGCACCGCGGTGTTCAGCGGCATGCTCGGCGTCACCTTGTTCGGCATCTTTTTGACGCCGGTGTTTTTCTATTTGATCAATCGGCTCGGCGAATCACGCTTCTTTGCATCGCCGCGAATGCAAATGTTTGGCCAGGTGGCGCTGCACGTGATCGGCTTCACCGTATTCGGCTTCATCTGGATTCCGATTTTCATCATTCGCAAGATGCGGCGGCGCGAAGTATGAATTCTCACGCAAAGTCGCAAAGGCGCAAAGGAAGAGAAGAACCAACATCATTGGCATTTCTTTGCGCCTTTGCGCCTTTGCGTGAGTCGGTTTTAACTCACTGCCGGCAGTGAGGGAACGAATCCTGAGGGAATGTTGTGTTCACTCGCTTTTTCGTCGATCGGCCGATCTTCGCGTCGGTGTTGTCGATCCTCATCACGCTGGCCGGCGGGATTGCGCTGTTCTCGTTGCCGATCGCGCAGTATCCGGAGATCACGCCGCCGACCGTCGAGGTGTCCGC
>DAIOGM010000730.1:674-2195 GCA_036745215.1 Gemmataceae bacterium | reverse complement strand
CAAACGTTATTCGAGCGGCATGTACGTGCGACTCGCGTTCGCGGTCGCCGCGCATCTGGAGCCGGAAATGTTGCTCGTCGATGAAGTGCTCGCGGTCGGCGATTTGTCATTCCAGCGCAAATGCATGGGTCGCATGCGCGACGTGGGCCGATCGGGCTCGACGATCCTGTTCGTGAGCCACAACATGCCGGCGATCGAGGCGCTGTGCACGCGGGCGGTGCTGCTCGATCGCGGCAAGGTGGCGCTGGACGGCAAGGTGCAACCGCTGGTGCGCGAATATCACCGGCGCGTTTTGCAAAACCAGGGCGAAGCCGGCGCGCAGTTGTCGGACCTGAACCGCCCGGGGCGCGTGCACAAAATCTTCCGCTCGGCGACGCTCCTGGACGCCGCGGGAGAGCCGACCAATTTCATGCCGGTCGGCGGCCGATTTCATTTGAAGCTCGTGCTGGATGCGCCGATCGCCGTCGAATCGCCGACGGTGACCATCGGCATCGACGACAGCCTGGGCCAGCGCTTGATGAGTTTGCAAACGCCGATGACGGACGCGGTATTGCCTCGCCTGCAGGCGCCAGGCGTGCTCGATTGCATCGTCGAGATGCTGCCGCTGGCGCCGGGGGATTACTGGGTGAAGCTGGGCCTGGCGGCGACGCCGGATGAAATCGACGAGATTGAGCGGGCGTTGCGTTTCACGGTGACCGAGGGGGACCTCTTCGGCAGCGGCCGCGGGCATCATCGCGGGCTTTGCGTGGCGCCGTCGAAGTGGGCGTTTTCTCCGATCCCAAAAGGCGACGAACGCTAAACCGCAAGCGGACACGATGGGAATTCGCAAAGTCCTTCTGTTGACTTATCACTTTCCGCCGTCGGGCGCGGTGGCCGTCTATCGCATGCTTGGGCTGGTGAGTTATCTGCCGAAATTTGGTTGGCAGCCCGTCGTCGTCGCGCCGCCGTGCGTGCCGTGGGAGCCGGAGGATCCATCACTCCTCGCGCAGGTTCCACCGGACACGCCGATCGAGCGTGTGCCGTTTGCGTCGGGATTCGCGGGCAAGATCGCTCGCTATTTCGCTCCGGAGGCGCATTGGCTTTACCAGGCCTGGCCGGCGAGTCAGCGCATGATCGCTGAACATCGGCCGGATGCGGTCATCACGTCCAGCCCGCCGGGATGCGTGCATCGCCTCGGCCTGTGGGTGCAGCGAAAATTCAACATGCCATGGCTGGCGTGCTTTCGCGATCCGTGGATCACCAACTCCGCGATCAAGGATTGGACGCTGCATCGCCGCTATGAACGCCGGCTCGAACGCAAAGTGATCCGCCACGCTAATAGGTTGATTGCCAACACGCCGATCAATCTTCAAGGTTGGGCAAACGCGTATCCCGAGCATGTCGGCAAGATGCTGACGATCACCAACGGCTACGATCCAGAGCGATTCGCGCGAACGACGAACGCGTCGCCCCGCAACGGCGTGTTGACCATCCTGCACGCCGGCGAGTTGTATCATGGCCGTGATCCGCGGCCGTTTTTGG
>DAIOGM010000730.1:0-664 GCA_036745215.1 Gemmataceae bacterium | reverse complement strand
GGCTGGCTCGGCCGTGCAAGTCGATTTTCTCGGCCGCAAGACGGAAGGCGCGTACGATCTGTCCGCAGAGATTTCGAAACGCGGTTTGAACGATCGAGTCCATTTGATCGGACAGATTCCTTATGGCGATGCGATCGACCGGATGCTTCGCGCCGATATTCTGCTGCTCGTTCATACACCCGGACAGGCGCTTGGCGTGCCGGCCAAGCTGTATGAGTATCTCGGCGCCGGCCGGCCAATCCTGGCGCTCGCCGAACTCGACGGCGATATCGCGTGGGTCTTGCGCGAAAGCAAGGTTTTGCATCGCATCGCGCGACCAAACGACATCGCCGCGATCAAGCAGGCGCTCGACGAATTGATGAGTTTGGTTAACACCGGCGCCGAACCCGCTCCCGATCCTAATGCCCTGCAAAGGTTCACGCGCGAATCGATGGCTCAACGCTTTGCCGAATGCCTTAACGAGGTCACCCGCGTATCGAAGTAGAGGGCTCTGCGTTCTCTGCGCCTCTGCGTTTCTAAAAAGGGATTTCGCGCGGTGAGTAAAAGAAATCCAATTTAGAAACGCAGAGACGCAGAGAACGCAGAGGGGAGGCGCCGGAAAATGCGGCGAGTCGCCCACATCACCCAGGGGCTGGAAGTCGGCGGCCAGGAGCGTTTGCTCGTC
>DAIOGM010000729.1:0-2222 GCA_036745215.1 Gemmataceae bacterium | reverse complement strand
GCTCTTCCCAGGCACACAGGAGTACGGCGACCAGTACTGGCGCGGCTACACCTATGTGTGGAACGACGAGCAAACCGACGCGTTCCTGCTCGACGAAAAAGGCGCCGACAAGAAGCTGACCATCACGGTCGGCGACAGGCAGATCGAGCAAAACTATCGCTTCCCGAGCCGGGCCGAGTGCACGCTGTGCCACACGAACGCCGCGAAGTTCGCGCTCGGCGTCAGCACGATGCATATGAATCGCGATCACGTGTACCCGGCGAGCCCCGACCGTAAGGGAGGGGAGGGGACTATAGCCAATCAGCTCGACACGCTCAATCACATCGGCATCTTCGCGCAGAAGCTGCCCAAGGAGCCCGCGAAGCTCGCCCGGCTCGAGGATTTCAATGATCCGAAGGAATCGACCGAAGTGCGGGCGCGTTCGTATCTGCACTCCAATTGCAGTCATTGCCACATCAAGTGGGGCGGCGGCAACGCGGAGTTCAAGCTGCTCGTCGATCTGCCCTTGAAGGACATGGGCATCGCCAACGTCGCCCCCGCGCACGGCAACTTCAAGATCGACGGCGCCAAGCTGCTCGTGCCGGGCGACCCGGAGAAGTCGATGATTCTGCACCGCATGAACATGACGGGTTTGGGCCGCATGCCGCACATCGGCTCGCGCGTCGTCGATGAGCAGGCGGTGAAGCTGGTGCACGATTGGATCAAGGGGATGAAGTGACGAAATACAGGCAACTCCTGGTCGCTCTCGGCGTTGGGACCGTCGTGGCAACGATCGTCGCTGCATACGTGTTCATGCCGCCACCCGAGCGCATCAGCACGCGAGCGACACGAAAAATCGTGCGCGGCATGACGGCCGCTGAAGTCGAGGCCCTTTTCGGCGGACCACCGGGCGACTATCGCTCCCCGTCGGCGCGTCTGGCCGATGAGGACCTTCCAGCCGTTGCCCTCGCGGGCAGGAAATGGCAGGGGAATCGCTGCACGGTGCACGTTGAATTCGATGACAATGATCGCGTGTTGCGCGTGGTCACCGGATTTCCGGGGCCGATGCGCCCCAGTTGGTACTGCGCCTTACAGGAATGGCTGCCCTTGCCGGATTGATGCGGCGTCATGGCGTTACATCCGCCATCGCCTTCTTGACGCCGCTGAGCACCATCTGAATCGACACCGCGACCAGGATCATGCCCATCAAGCGTTCGAGCGCCGTTACGCCTTTTTCGCCAAGCACGCGCCGCAAATAACCTGAACAAAGCAGAATCACGCTCGACGCGCCCCACGCCAGCGCCAGCGCAATCAGCCATTCCAACCAGCGCTCCGGCTCCCGGCTCATCAACAATAGCTCCGTCGCCAGCGCCGACGGCCCCGCGACGTACGGGATCGCCAGCGGCACGATGAACGGCTCGCCGCTGACATCCTCGCGCATCGATGTTTCGTGTGACGGAAAGATCATCCGCAGCGCGATGAGAAACAGGATCACGCCGCCCGACAACGTGAGCGCCGGTTCGGAAATGCCGAGCAAATTCAGAATGTGCTGACCCAAAAAGAGAAAGAGGACGAGGACGCCCAGCGCGATCAACAATTCGCGCACGATGACGAACGTTTGCCGGGCCGGCTCGACGGGTTTGAGGGCCGACAGAAAGAACGGGATGTTGCCGAGCGGGTCCATCACGAGGAACAAGAGCACCGCGGCGGAGATCATGGATTTGCCTCCAGCGGCAAAGTACTCATCACGCTCCGCGTGATGATGTTGGGGCGCGTTCACAAAAGGCTAAATCCGTTTGCGAGTTTGCTGAGCATCATCACGCGGAGCGTGATGAGTACTTTGGTCAACTTGCCGCATCGTCGGCCATCGCGCTGGACGCACTTCCCGGCGGCGCGTCCACGTAGCTTTGTTGCAACACCACGGGGCTCGTGACCTTGCGTACGCGCATGTTGACCAGCTCGACGCCGAGCGAGAACGCCATCGCAAAGTACACGTAGCCCTTCGGAATCTCCTTGTGAAATCCCTCGGCCACCAGCGTGACGCCGATCAGAAGCAAGAACGACAGGGCGAGCATCTTCATGGTCGGATGCCGTTCCACGAAGTTGGCGATCATGCCCGCGAACAGCAGCATGACGAAAACAGCGAGGACGACCGCCGTGATCATGATCGTCAGGCCGATCCATTGAGCGTCGGGATTCACTTTCACCATGCCGACTGCCGTGATCACGGAATCGAGCGAGAA
>DAIOGM010000728.1:0-2238 GCA_036745215.1 Gemmataceae bacterium | reverse complement strand
CAGGGCGGCGCTGCGCTCTGCCCTGGGCTAAGTTGTTTGCGCACCGTTGGTGCTCGGGAAGCGGCGCAATAATCGTCGCCTGTGGGAAGATGCCGTCAGGCTGGAAAGCCTGACCTACAGTAACGCCGGTTGCGCCGGTCGCTCCGAAAGCATGAGCAATGCCAGTCTTGCATCGACTGTGGAATATGCATGCGACGCGCCAAAACGGTGAAGGGCGAAACTGGTGAAGCCGTAAGTTCTCTCGAACACGATGGACGATGTTAGGGGCGAAGCCTTGCCGAAGCGGTCTGACCGATTCAATGCGCGAGGTAAGGAACCAAGCGGACACCAGGGGGGAGGGAATCTCCCGCCCACGGAGGGGAACAAATGAAGAAGCTCATCACCAGCGGTCTGATCGTGGCACTGGGTTGGCTGGCGAACGGCGCCGGCGCGCAAGAAATCCAGTGGCGCGCCTCGCCCGCCAAGAACGTCACTCCCGCCACCATCACGACGACCAGCCCCGACACCGGCGTCCGCGCCGTGAGCGTCGGCCGGCCGACCCCATTAGATGGCGTCTCCTCTCCGGTGATTCGAGCGCAATCGGCGGAAGACAAGACAGTGCCGGCGATTCCCAGGCTTGAAGTGATCGCCGGCGACAAGCAAAAAGAAGCCAAGCCGATGCCGAAGGACAAGGGTTTCACGCCGCCGCCGCCGAGCCCGGTTTTCGGTCCGCTCGGTTTGGACGACTGCAGTCCCTGCGGCGACGTATGCGGCCCGCTCTTCGCCCGCGGCGGCTGCTGCCCGGAGCGTCCGCGTTTCTGGGCGAGCGCCGAGTATTTGTTGTGGTGGCAGCGTGCGCAAAACACGCCGCCGTTGATCACCAGCAGCCCCGGTGGACAGGTCGGCGGCATCGGCGTCATTGGCGATCCACGCACGACCATTCTCTATGACGAAGTCCCCAACAACATGCGCTCCGGCGGCCGGTTCGCAGGCGGCATGTGGATGCCGCATTTCTGCTGCAACGTCGGCGTCGAGGTCGGCTACTTCTTCCTCGGCCGGCAGCGAACGTCCTCCGTGTTCGAGTCGAACGGCGATCCGCAACTCGCGCGGCCATTCTTCGATGCCGAACTCGCAGCCCAAGACGCCGAAATCTTCACGCCCGGTCGCGCGACGATCAACACCTTCTCACAACTCTGGGGAATTGAAGGCAACATTCGCCATAAATGGCTGTGCGGCCCTCGGCACTGGGTCGATTTCTTTTGGGGCTACCGCTACTTGAACCTGAGCGAAGGCATCGACATCTCGGAAGACCTGAGCATCCCGCTCGTCGGCGCCGCGCCGTTGCAGATCATCGAGAGCGAAAGCTTCCGCACGCGCACGAACTTCAACGGCGGCCAGATCGGCCTGGAAGGTGAATGCCGATTGTGGAATCGCTGCTTCGTCGGCTGGCGCACCAAGCTGGCCATGGGTGTCAGCAGCCACATCATCAATATCGACGGCTCGACCACGTTTGTCGCACCGGCGCCGTTCGGCACCGTCACGCAACAAGGCGCCCTGTTGGCGACGCCAACGAACATTGGCCGCTACACCGACAATCGCTTTGCCGTCGTGCCGGAGGTCGGCTTGAAGCTTGGCGTCGATGTCACCAATAATCTGCGTCTGTTCGTCGGCTACGATTTCCTGTACTGGAGCAACGTGGTCCGGCCGGGCGACCAGATTGATTTGAACGTCGCGCCGAGTTTCCGCCCGACGATTCTCGGCCCCGGCGTCGGCGGCGGCCCGCGCGTGCCGGCGGTTTTGTTTAACACCACGGACTACTGGGCACAGGGCTTCAACTTTGGGTTGCAATACCGCTACTAATGAATCAACAACCGAACCGCCGTAAACCACTCGGTCCCGGGCCACTGCCCGGGACCGCACTATTTGTGCACCGTCAATACTCTTTTACCCAACAGCAGTTGGGTAACGTGAAATGCGAAAAACACGGCGAATCATGGCCAAATCGACCCTTTTACCCACGTGGCCGCGCCTCACGGCAAGGGGAAACTTATTTGCCGAACAGCCGTTCGTGGCATTTTTCACAAAGTCCAACAATGGAAGGCGGCTAAAGTAGGCGACCACCAATCGCTTCCGAAGGTGCCGAATGTTAAAGCCTTGGCGAGGACGTTGGAACCCGAACCAACGCCAACGGCGTTGTATCTCATAGCCCAGCGTCGCGAGCGCAGCGAGCGCACGCTGGGTTACGCCATGCACGACAAA
>DAIOGM010000727.1:0-2248 GCA_036745215.1 Gemmataceae bacterium | reverse complement strand
GTTTGTGATTTGCAGCAGACTGACCATCGGGAACAAACCTTTTCAGAGCAGTTTATTATTCTCGCGTCCGCTATTCAATGAGGGGCGGTCCCAATTCGAACCGCTGGCGATTTTCAGGTTGGGGAAGCATGTTGACGTCGTTGCCTGGAGCAGGGTCAACCGTTGGCCGCGGCAGAATCGCATCCGACGGGATCGTTGAAGACTTTCCACCACTGGCTTGACTTGATTGTTAGTAAGTATATACTTACACGATCAATCGACGTGGCTTGGGAACATTCGCAATGAAAACCGCAACGAAAATGACCAGTGAAGAACGAAAGGAATCCATTCTCAAGGCGGTGCGCAAAGTCTTTGCGGACAAGGGCTTTCGCGGCATCACCAGCCGAGAGCTGGCCCAGGCGGCGGGGATCTCCGAAGCGTTGTTATTCCGTCATTTTCCAAATAAAGAGGCGCTCTATGGCGCCATTCAAGAGTCGTGCTGCCGCAAGGAGGACGTCGAAACGATGCAGAGCCTCGACGCCCTGGAGGATTCGACCGCGAACCTGGTTTATCTGGTGCATCTCTTGGTGACGGAGATGTTTCGCGTTCCTTCCAATGACAACGCCGACGAAATCACGATGCGGCGTCTGTTTCTGCGAAGTATTACCGAGGACGGTGAACTCGTTCGGCTCTTTTTGAAGGGCATGCCGTCGCAGTGGGTGCAAAAAACAGCCGTGTGCCTGCAAGCGGCGATCGCCGCCGGCGACGCCAATGCGGGGCCGGCGCCGTTGAACCTGCTCGGCTGGTTCGCTCATCATCTGGCGGCGATGATCGCCATTCATCTTTTGCCCGAGACGCCGATCGTCGATTACGGGATTTCACGTAGTGCGTTGGTCGAGCAAACGGTTTGGTTCAGCTTGCGCGGCATGGGTTTGAAGGATGAGGTGATTGCGCGTCATCTCAGCGAGGTCATGGCGAGCCGAGCCCCGTCAGGGGCCGGTTGAGTATGCGCATACTCAACCGGCCCCTGACGGGGCTCGGCTCGCCGTACATTCGCATAATTCATGAGGTCGTCTTCATGTTCATTCGAAAGTTCTTGCTGCCTATCCTCGTCGTCGGCGCTTGCTGCGTTTTGTTCTGGCTGGTCGGCGGCAATCTGCTCACGAGCGATTCGCGCGAGTCGTTGCCGCCGGAGAATACGCCGGTGCGCGAACCGGGCGTCGTCACCGTGACGGTGGTCCCCGTCAAGTACCGGCCGATTCAACGCTCCGTCGTCGCCGTGGGCACGCTGTTTGGCTACGAGGAAGTCACGATCAGCGCCAAGGTCGAAGGCCGCGTGCGCAAGATTCATCATGACGTTGCCGCCCGCGTGCCGCCCGGCGAGGTGATTGTCGAGATCGATCCAACGGATTCGGAACTGGCGGTGCGTCAAGCGGAAAAGATGCTGCTCACCGAACTGGCGAAGCTCGGCTTGAAAGAGCCGCCGGTGAAAAACTTCGACGCCACCGCCTTCCCCTCCGTCAAGCAAGCGAAAGCACGCCTTGAGAAGGACGAAGGGCAATTCATTCGCGCCAAGAAGCTCGCTGCCAGCGGTTCGCTCGCCCAGGAAGTCCTCGACAACGCTATCGCGGACTTTCGAGTCTCACAGGCGGAGTACGCCAATCAACTCTTGCAAATCGGCGTGGTGCTTGAATCCATCAAGTTGAAGCAAGCGGCTCTCGCGATCGCGCAGCAACATTTGGATGACACCTTCATCCGCATGCCGACGCCGACGAAGCCGATCCCGGACGCCAATGGCCGGCTGACGTACGCCATCACGCACCGCTGTGTCTCGGAAGGCAGCTACGTTCGCGTCGGCGGCGAAGTGTGCAAGGCCGCGATCGATCGGCCGCTCAAGCTGCGCGTCTCGGTGCCGGAGCATCATAACGAAGAGGTGAAGGTCGGTCAAAAGGCGGACGTGATCTGCGCCGCATTCGCGCGAAGCTTTGACGGCACGGTGGCGCGCATCAATCCGGCGATCGACAAGACGAATCGAACGTTCGAAGTCGAGATTCACATTGCAAACGCCGACGGCAAGCTCAAGCCGGGCGGCTTCGCACGGGCGATGATCCATACGCGCCTCGATCCAAATGCCGCGACGGTGCCGCTCGAGGCGCTCGTGCAGTTCGCCGGCATCACGAAAATCTTCGTGGCGGAGGGGAATCGCTCGAAGGAGATGCACGTGATCCTTGGCGTGCAGAGCACGGACTTCGTCGAAATAATTGAGCCG
>DAIOGM010000726.1:0-2264 GCA_036745215.1 Gemmataceae bacterium | reverse complement strand
GGAAGCACAAACGATGTTGTAAAAGGACCGTTGACGTTTCAAGCTCTTATCCCTCGAGCTTCGCTGCAGCGGCGAAGCAGGCCGGAGTTGGCTCGGCGCTAACTCCCGGCGCTCAGAAGGTTTCGGGGGATTCGTCATGGCGGACGAGCGCGCGACCAAGGATCGCCCCCTGCAAAGGTCCTACGAATGCCATCGTTTGGAGAGTCAGTTGTGTTCTTTGGCCTACCAACAGGTCTGGCCAGTGATTCGCAGGACGCCCAAAGCCAGCAAGCCTCGCCCCGACCGACGTTCTCGGACATCGCCCCAGACAACCAGGAGTGCTTAATGTCATGGACGACACGATGCGTGTGGCGTTGTACGCCCGCGTCAGCTCGGAACGGCAAGCGGACGAGTTGACGATTCAAAGCCAAGTGGCGGCGTTGCGGCAACGCATCGCCGCGGATCGGTGCCGTATCGAATCGGAACTTTGTTTTCTCGACGAAGGTTTCAGTGGCGCCACGGTGCAGCGGCCGGCGCTGGAGCGCTTGCGCGATTTGGCGTATAGCGGTGGAATCGATCGGCTCTACGTGCACGCGCCGGACCGCTTGGCGCGCCACTACGCGTATCAAGTCGTGCTGTTGGAAGAATTCCAAAGGCACGGCGTCGAGGTGATTTTCTTGAACGATGTGATCGGCGTCACGTCGTCGGAAAAGAACTTGCTCTGGCAGATGCAAGGAATGATCGCCGAGTACGAGCGTGCCAAGATCCTGGAGCGGACTCGGCGCGGCCGGCGCTTCGCGGCGCGGCAAGGCAGGGTCAGTGTTTTGGGTCATGCGCCGTACGGATATCGTTATGTGCCGAAGCACGAAGGCGGCGGCGAGGCGCGTTACGAGATCGATCCGGATGCCAGTCGACGCGTGCAAGCGTTGTTCGGTTGGGTGGGAGTCGAGGGATTGTCGTTGGGCGAAGTGTCGCGTCGGTTGCGCGAACAAGGCGTGTTGACGCCGACCGGTTTGGCGTGTTGGGATCGCGCGACGCTCCGCGGCATCCTTCTCAATCCGGCCTACCAGGGAACGGCGAAGTACGGAAAAACCCGGCTTTTGCCGAGGAAAACCGAACCACGGTCGATGCGTGGCCGGCCGCTGACGCGGCACTCGCACCAGTTCACGGTGGCGACGAATGCCGACGAGCAAGAAGAGATCGCCGTGCCCGCGCTGGTGAGCGTCGAGTTGTTCCAGGCCGTGGCCGAGCGGCTCGCCGAGAATCGCCGCCGGTATCGCGCGCAGAAGCAAGGGACGGAGTTTTTGCTCAGCGGTCTGTTGGTGTGCGGTCGCTGCCAATCGGCCTACTGCGGTCGGCGCTACCGCATCCAACCGTCGAGCACCTACGTGTACTACCAGTGCATTGGCACCGATCGCCATCGTCATGGCGGCGACCGCATCTGCGTGAACAAAGGCGTGCCCGGCCGAATCGAAGACGCGGTGTGGGCGGACGTGCGCTCGCTGTTGCAAGAACCCGAGCGTTTGCGGAAGGAATTCGAAGAGCGCTTGCAGCGCCCCACTCAAGATCATGCCGACGTGCAGCGACTCGAACAAACGATCGCGCAGCACAAGCGGCGCATCGCCCGACTGATCGACGCCTACGAGAACGGCTGGCTGGACAAAATCGAGTTCGAGCCGCGAATCCGCGCGGCCAAGGATCGATTGAGTCGGGATGAAGCGGCGCTGTTGGAGCATCAGCGGGACTCCATCGACGCGGACGGACTGCGACTGGTGATCGGCCAGTTTGAAACGTTCGCGGCGCAAATGACCGCCAACTTGGAGCAAACCGACTTCGCGACGAAACGGAAGCTCCTCCGATTGCTGGTCAAGCGCATCGAAGTTACCGAGTCGGAAATCCGAATCGTATACAAGGTGTCGCTCAGCCCTTTTGTCCACAGCCCCAATAGCGGGGCGTTTTTACAAGATTGTTTGAGGTTCCAACGGCCCCTTCAGGGCCGAAGATCCGATCGAAGCGACATTGTCCAGGGATCCCGTTTGTCCTAGTCGCAACATCATTGGCTAAGAGCGGTTCCATCTACTCTCCGCGCGTTGAAAGTACTGGTAAGCGGCCCGATGATGCGAATCAACATCGGGCCGCTTACGCGGCTCCGCTCGCCGGATCTTTCGTTTGATCCACTCGCGCGGCGCTGCCGCGCATGTTCCGCAGATCGCGCCAGTCCGCGAGGGCCATCCAGTAGAAACCCCATGCTAAACCGAGGCTCGTTCCGGCGAGCACGTCGCTCG
>DAIOGM010000725.1:0-2267 GCA_036745215.1 Gemmataceae bacterium | reverse complement strand
CTCAACGGCAACCTGCAGGCCGGCGAGCTGGTCAAACTCACAACGCGAAAAGCCCGCCCCGGCGACTGCATCTGCAGCAACGAAACTGCCTTCTACCCGCCGCTGGCCCAGCTTGAGCGGTTTGCCGCCGGCGTCTCGATCGAAGCCGAGTACAAAGGCCGCGGCCTCGGCAGCACCTGGAGCATGCCCGAGAGCCGCAGCTCGTACATGGGCGAGTTCAACTATGAATGAACAATGTCCAAGGACGACCTTCGAAAGAACGGCTAACGTCAGAATCTGAATTACAAAGCGGCGGGCCGAAGTGATTTGGTCCGTCGTTTTTTTGTTCTTGGCGTAGAAAGAATTCGCGGCCCGGATGCTACGAAAGTTCTTCCCACCGCGTGGGCAGCGGTTTCGCGCCATGCACTACGGCGAGAATATCGATGCGATCGGCCAAGATGCGATAAATGATCCGGTACTGATAGAGAAATACTTCGCGGATATCCGGGCGCGAATACTCCGGGACAATTGCGGCGGCGCGCGGCATTATGCCGATGTTCCTTGCCTTTCGAGTGATCTGGTCCAGGACGCGCTGAGCATAGTGCGGCGAATCTGCGGCGATGTAGGCGTAAATGCCATCGACCTGTTCGTTCGCGGCATCCGTGAAATGGACCTTCACGGCTCTAATCCGTACTTTGCTCGGATTTGCTCTACCGGCGTTGTCCTTCCAGCATCGCTATCTGCCAAACCGCGCTCGATCGCTTTGCGCACGTAGATTTCATACATCAAGTCGTCCCAGGTGGCATTGGGCTGCAAGTTCTCTACCAGCCGATGGGCTTCCTCTTTAATCCCCGTCGATTCCATGGCGCACCTCCTTCTGCCATAGTACGCCGCAACCGGAAGATACGCTACTTCCTCTTTGCCAGCGCTCGCTTCACCGCCTGGCCCATGTCGGCGGGGCTGGCCGCGATCTCGATCCCCGCGTCGGTGAGGGCGGCGACTTTCTCGGCGGCGGTGCCTTTGCCGCCGCTGATGATCGCGCCGGCGTGGCCCATGCGGCGGCCGGGAGGGGCGGTGCGGCCGGCGATGAACGCGGCGACCGGTTTGGTGACGTGCTGCTTCACGTAAGCGGCGGCATCTTCCTCGGCCGTGCCGCCGATCTCGCCGATCATCAGGATCGCCTCGGTCTGCGGGTCCTTCTCGAACCGCGCAAACAGGTCGATGTAGTTCGTGCCGACGATCGGATCGCCGCCGAGGCCGATGCAGGTGCTCTGGCCGAGCTTGAGGTTGCTCGTCTGCCATACGGCTTCGTAGGTCAGCGTGCCGCTGCGGCTCATGATGCCGATTTTTCCAGGCTGGTGAATGTAGCCGGGCATGATGCCGATCTTGCACTCGCCGGGCGTGATGACGCCGGGGCAGTTGGGGCCAATCAGCGCTGCATCGCTTTTGCGAACCAGCTCATAGACGCGAACCATGTCGAGCACCGGCACGCCTTCGGTGATCGCGCAGATCACCTTGATCCCTGCGTCGAGCGCTTCGAGGATCGCATCCGCCGTGAACGCCGCGGGCACGAAAATCATCGTCGCGCTGGCCCCGGTCTTCTCAACCGCTTCGGTCACGGTGTCGAAGACCGGCAGCCCCTCGACGGTCTCGCCACCCTTGCCGGGCGTGACGCCGCCGACCATTTGCGTGCCGTATTCTTTGCAACCCTTGGTATGGAACGCGCCCGCCTTGCCGGTGATGCCCTGGCAGAGGACGCGGGTTTGCTTGTTGATGAGGATACTCATGGAAAACCCGGATTGTATAACTTGCGTGTATTGGCGAATGACTAATGACTAAGGCCTAATGACTAATGAAGTCCGAATGACGTCAATGCTTTATTAGTCATTAGGATTTAGGATTTAGTCATTTGACCGCCGCTACCACCTTCTTCGCGGCATCGGTCAGGTCGTCGGCGGTGGTGAGCTTCACGCCGCTCTCGCGGAGGATTTTTTTGCCTTCTTCGACCTCGGTCCCTTCGAGGCGGACGACGAGGGGGACGCTAAAGCCAACGGCCTTGCTGGCGGCGACGATTGCCGAGGCGATCGTCGAGCAGCGGGCGATGCCGCCGAAAATGTTGACCAGGATCGCTTTGACGTTCGGATCGGAAAGGATGATGCGAAACGCCTCGGTCACTTGCTGTTCGTTTGCCCCGCCGCCCACATCGAGAAAATTCGCCGGCTCGCCGCCGTGCAGCTTGATGATGTCCATCGTGGCCATCGCCAGGCCCGCGCCGTTCACCAGGCAGC
>DAIOGM010000724.1:0-2283 GCA_036745215.1 Gemmataceae bacterium | reverse complement strand
GAGGCAGAGCCTCGCGGCAGTGCGTTCCCAGGCGGAGCCTGGGAACGAGGGACCTACAATGGAGTTCCCATGCACGCATTCGATCATTCCCAAATCCTCGTCGTCGGCGGCGCCGGCTTCGTCGGCAGCAACCTCGTGCACGAATTGATTTCGAGTTCGTCCGCGAAGGTTCTCATCGTCGATAACCTCCTGTCCGCGGAAAGCTTGAACGTGCCGCAGTCGAGGCAGGTCGAATTTCTCGAAGGCTCAATAACGCAGAACGGCGTCTTGCGTCAACTGCCGCGACAGCTCGACTTCGTATTTCACCTGGCGACCTATCACGGCAACCAGAACTCGATGGCCGACCCGCTGGCGGACCATGA
Organism: Gemmataceae bacterium; assembly: GCA_036745215.1. Lineage (GTDB taxonomy): Bacteria > Planctomycetota > Planctomycetia > Gemmatales > Gemmataceae > SIAQ01. The sequence goes on along the minus strand of DAIOGM010000724.1, from coordinate 1,921 downwards.
GAACAACACGTATTCGACGCTCAAGCTGTACGAATATCTCAAGGATTACAAGCAACTGAAGAAGGTCGTCTACGCCGGCGCCGGCTGCACGGTCGCGGAGAAGACATACGGCGCGGCCAAGGCGACGACCGAAGAAGATCCGGTGTCGCTCTGGCTCGACACGCCGTACCAGATGTCGAAAATCTTCGGCGAGTTTTATTCGAACTATTACCTCAAGGCGCACAAGCTGCCGGTCGTCAAGGCGCGCTTTCAGAACGTGTATGGTCCCGGCGAAATTCTCGGCGCCGGCCGATGGCGCGGCACCACGGCGACGGTGTGGCGCAACGTGATACCGTCGTTCGTTTATCGGGCGATCAAGCACATGCCGTTGCGCGTCGATAACGGCGGCGTCGCGAGCCGCGATTTCATTTACGCGCGCGACATCGCCCGCGGCCTGATGCATTGCGCCGCTTATGGGGCAGCCGGCGAAGCGTACAATCTCGCGAGCGGCGAGGAGACGTCGATCCTCGATCTGGCGAACATGATCAACAAGTTCGCGGGCAATCCGGCCCCGCTCGAACTGGCGCCGATGCGAAGCTGGGATCGCTCCGGCAAGCGTTTCGGTTCGACCGAGAAAGCGAAGGAAAAGATTCAGTTCGCCGCCGAGGTATCGTTGACGGATGGCTTGAAGGAGACGGTCGAATGGACGAAGGCGAACCTGAAACTGATTGAGGCGTGCATCGCGAAGCATCAAACGCAGATGCAGAACGCGGCGGCGTGACCCGGTTTACGTTTGCCCGTTTACGTTTAGCGCTCGCATGGCGCCATGCGAGCGCTAAACGTAAACCGGTTAGTTGGAACAAATCGTCCGCCCTCCATCCACCGGCAAACAAATCCCCGTCACGAAATCGTTGTCAATCAAGAACAACACCGTTTGCGCAATGTTCTCCGGCCGTCCCTCGCGCTTGACGAGCGTCGCGTCGATCGCTTGCTTTCGCTCGGCTTCCGGCAAATCGGGCGGTAACATCACGGGCCCCGGCAGGATGCAGTTGACGCGCACGTTTGGATTGCGCACCGCCAACTCGACCGCCAGCGAGCGCGTCATCGCCGGTATCGCGCCTTTCGATGGGAAATACGCCGCGTAGTCGAGGTACGGCCGCTCGGTCGCCCAGTCGCCGATCGTGATGATCGAGCCGCCTTCTTTTTGCTTGACCATCGCCAGGCCCGCGAGTTGAGAGCACAGGAACGTGCCGAGGGTGTTGACCTCGAAAAAATGACGGACATCGGCGGCAGTCACGTCTTCCAGTTTCTTCTTTTTCCAAGCGGCTGCACAATTGACGAGAACGTCGAGTCTGCCGAAATGTTGCAGCGCCTGTTCGATCAAGGCGCGAGTTGCATTTTCATTTCCGAGATCGGCCTGGACCGCGAAGGCGGCCACGCCCCGCTTCTGGTATGACGCGACTGCTTCGTCCGCGTCCGCTTTCGAGGTGCGATAGTGGATCACGAGCGCATAGCCGCGTTCGGCCAAGGCATCCGCGACGTGCCGGCCGACGCGACGTTTGGCGCTGCCGGTGATGAGCGCGACTTTTGCAGTGGGCATGATGACCTCCTGGTACGGAGTTATGCTATGCCCATTAGACGTCAATCGGGATTGCTCTTGAAGATTTGCTCCAGATCGCCGGCACACGTTTGAAAAATATGCACCAGCGCCGGATCGAACTGCCCCTGCGACGACTCCGTGATCACTTCCACGGCCGCGGCTTGCGAGAGCGCCGGCTTGTGCGGGCGGCGCGAACGCAGCGCGTCATACACGTCGGCGATGGCGACGAAGCGAGCCGCGAGCGGGATGTTCTCGTCCGCCAAACGATCGGGATAGCCCTTGCCGTCCCAGCGTTCGTGGTGATGCCGCGTGATGTCGATCGCCATCTGCAAAAACGTGGCG
>DAIOGM010000723.1:0-2290 GCA_036745215.1 Gemmataceae bacterium | reverse complement strand
GCGAGGTAACGATCGATCGCGCCAACGAGAAACGGCTGACCGAGGCGGGTCTCGGGCTCTTGGATGGTTTTTTGATCGAGGATCGCAGCGAGGCAGAACGCTTCGTCGACGCCATCGCCGCCCATCCCACGCGGGTCGGCCTGATCATCCCGGCCGACACGGCTCTGGTGATCCGCGGCAAAGACATGCGCGTGATCGGTTCCGGCGCCGTCACGGTTCGTCCTGGCATCAAAGGCACGGACGCAACGCACAAGGCCGGCGCTCAACTCGACCTGCTCCAGCTTCGCCGTGCCGCCGGGACCGGCGCCAAATGAAGGAGACGCCAGGACATGCCCGCCATCATCCGCGATCAATGCTGCATGATCGTCGCCGGCGCCGTGATTTCCGTCGCCTTGCTCGGCTCTGCCCTTTTTCGCTTCGATCCGTCCACGCTGCACGCATCTGACCGAGGCCGCCGCGTTGCCGTGGCTCGAGGCGCGTTCACCCATGACGTTTCGCCGCCGCTCGTGTTGCCGAATGTCAATTCCATCGGCGCGGTCGTCGACGATCTCCAACCCGCCTCCGTCGAACAAACGGAACAAGGCAAGGAACCGTCGCCGGAACTTGTCGCGAGCTTTGACGGTCTAGGTGAAGGTTTCAAGGGCCCGCAGGGGTCCGCGGTTTTGCGCAATCCCTCGGACAATTCGCTCGCGGTCGGTCCGGATCACATCGTGCAAGTCGTCAACACGAAGATGGCGATCTTCTCCAAGAAAGGCGCAAAGTTCGACACCACGGGCAAGGTGCTCTACGGTCCCGTCGACACCGGCAACGTCTTCAAGGACTTCGGCGACTTCGGCAATCTCAACGGTGGCGACGCCGTGGTGCGCTATGATCAGCTCGCCGACCGCTGGCTGATCGTCATGCCGATCTTTCGCCGATTGCCGTTCAAGAAGAACGCACCGCCCGGCAAGTCGGGCGGACCCGTGCAAATCAGTTTACCTGGCGTCGAAGACCAACCCGGCACTGCGAAGCTGCTCTATCAGCCGATGCAAGGCGAGAAGGGCGAATTCCCAAAGTTCGGCAAAGGCAAGGAAGGCTCCTACGCGATTTGCTATGCCGTGAGCACCAGTTCCGATCCGCTCGGATCCTATTATCGCTACATCTTCGAACGGCCGTTGTTCCCCGACTATCCGCGGCCGGCCGTCTGGCCCGATGGCTACTACGTGACGACCAGCACCAGCGACAACTTGATTCAGCGGCATGCGTACGTCGTCGAGCGCGACAAGATGCTCAAAGGGGAGCCGGCGCGCGAGCAGGGCTTCATTCTTGACGATGTCGTTTTTCTTCTCAACGCCGACCTCGACGGCAAGCAACTGCCGCCGGCAGGCGCGCCGAACATCATGATGACGACCGGCGGCGCTCAATTGAAGAACGTCGTCAAGGACGACGGCATCTACTGGTGGAAGTTTCACGTCGATTGGAGCGATCCGACGAAATCGAAACTCGACGGCCCGACGAAGATTCCGGTCGCCCCCTATGAATACCTCGGCGGCGGCCAGTTGACCAAGACGGTGCCGCAGCCCGGCACGGCGATGAAGCTTGATGTGCAAGGTGACAAGATGATGGCGCGGCTCGTCTACCGGCGGATCGGCGATCGCGAGATCATCGTCGGCGCCCAGTCGGTCAAGACGGCGGCGGGCGGCGGCGGCATTCGCTGGTATGAGTTTCGACTCGACGAGAAGCGCAACGTCACGTTGCACCAGCAAGGCACCTACGCTCCGGACGGCTTTTACCGCTGGATGCCCAGCCCGGCGATCGATGGCAAGGGCAATATCGGCATCGGCTATTCCTTCGGCGGCGCGCCTCATTTCCCCGGTCAACGCTTCGCCGGCCGCCGCGCCGATGATCCATTGGGCAAACTGACTTTGAAAGAGATCGTCCTCGCGGAAGGCGAAGCATCGCAAACAAATACGATGCGCTGGCAGGACTATACGCAAACCGCGATCGATCCGGGGGATGACATGACGATTTGGTATGTTGGCGATTATCTCAAGAAAGGCGCGGCGAATTATTCTTCGCGCATCGGCGCGTTTCGTTTGCAGGCGTCCAACTAATTCGACAGCGCACCTCGTTCCCAGGCTCCGCCTGGGAACGCACTGCCTGCAAGGCTCTGCCTTGCCGCACCACCCTCGACATGGCGCCACAGTCGGCGGCCATGATTGCGCGCCGTGGTGTGGCATGACGATTACTCGGGTTCGGCGAGGCAGAGCCTCGCGGCAGTGCGTTCCCAGGCGGAGCCCTATCTATTACC
>DAIOGM010000722.1:0-2297 GCA_036745215.1 Gemmataceae bacterium | reverse complement strand
AGGTACTCCGAACCCCGGGGTTCGGAGTACCTCACCCCGGGGCTTCATCTGTTTTGTGCAAAGCCCGCGGCAGGCGATAGAAGACCACACATAAATACATCGACAACGCCGCCGCGAAGAAACACCAGACCGACACGAACGCGTAATGAAATACCACCGCGGACAGTAGCGCCGACGCGCCGAGCACCAGTCCCGGCAGTCGGCCCCACGCTTGCGACGACAGCAACATCGGCAATGCAATGGTGGCGAGATACAGCGCTTGCAACAACGGACGCGGGACATACTGGTAAACCGCCAATCCTTCCGAGCCTTGGTCGGGTTCGCTCGTTTCTTCGGCAGACCTGGGGTAATAGTCGTATCGAATCGAATGGTGCGTTTCCTTGGTTTGCAACAGCGACTCCGGCCCAACCACGAGCGGATAATACAGCACCCAGAACCAGCTCGTCGCCAGCGCCGTAAGGGCGACGAAAATCCAGCGCCGTTTCGAGTTCGGCTCCATCAACGTCGTCAAGAATGGGAACCAGAACGGCCAGAACGCCAGGGCGAAGAACAGGAAGAACAAGGACGCCGCTCGGATTTGGGCGGCGTCTTGGTGATGAAGCGCGTGCCAGACGAAGCCTTCGCTGATTTGCTGGATGCCGAAGAAAATGGGAACCGCCGCCAGGCCGAGATAGCTCGGCTTCTTCCGCGCCGCGGCCCAGACGCAATAGGTGCCCGCCGGGATGAGCGGAATCCCCACGGCGAAACTGGCCTCGGCGGAAAAACACACGGACGCGACTCCTTGGTCGAGCGACATTCCTCGCCGTGATCGTAGGACGGACATTCCTGTCCGTCCTCGTGGGGACGGACAGGAATGTCCGTCCTACATCGGTTTGGTTAATCGCGTCAGCTCAAACGAGATATCGAAACTCCTCGCAGAACTTCTCCTTCGACAACTTGACGACGCGGGCCAGATTGTTCAGCAATTCCGGATTCTCAAAGTCGCGCTTCTCCAGGCGAATCATGTAACGCCGCGCCACCTCGTAGCCTTCGCCGTCGATGTTGACCAGCCGCGTGCGCATCTTGCCGGATTCCTTGTCAATCATCTCCTCGAATCGCATCGGCTTCATCTCGCCTTGAATGAAGCCGATCAACGCGCAATACTCCGTCGCGTCTTGTGACAAGAGGAACTTGACGGCGCCATAGCCCAGGTCGCGCGTGTACTCTGCATCGAACGGAATCGGGTCGGCGGAGCGCAGTTCGTAGCCGAGGTCCTTGCTGATGAAATCGACCGGCCGGCTGAGCGGCTCGGCGGGGATGCCCAGAAGTTTGTGCAGCGGCATCGGTTCCGGCAGCGGATCGTTGCGGCCCGTGCGTTTGTTTTTCTTCTCCTGCTCGCGGGCCTCCACCTCCGGATCGTGCAGCCGTTCGAAGAGCAGATCGCGAAGGAGCCGGCCAAACTCGATCTCGCCCATGCGCAGGTTGTCGAACGCGTCGGTCTTGAAGTTGCCGTACTTGCCGTTCGTGCGCTCCATGATCAGGCGCAACTCCGGCTGCACCGATTCCATCAAGCCCTCGGCGAGCACGACGACGCCGTAACGCTTGTTGTTCTCGATGCGCTTGATGATCGAGCCGACGATCACGTCGCGCAGATGCTTGAACGTGATCTTGTTCGGCTTGTTCCGGGCGTCGAGCCCAAACTCCTCCGGGATAATGGTCAGCGTCGCCGCGGACGCTTTGCCGACGCCGAGCGCCAGGTGGCCGGCCGCGCGGCCCATGCAGACGATGATGTACCAGCGCGACGTGGTGCGAGCGTCCTCCGCCAGATTGCGCACGGAGCTGACGCCGTAATGACGCGCCGTCTCGAAGCCGAACGTCGGCGTCGAACCGGGCAGCGGCAAGTCGTTGTCGATCGTTTTCGGCACATGGGCGACGCGGAAGTTCGGATTGGTCGCCTTCAGGTTTTCGTAGACATTGCCGGCCGTGAAGGCGGTGTCGTCGCCGCCGATCGAGACGAGGGCGTCGAATTCCATTTCGCGGAATACCTTGAGAACGTTGGCCATGTCCTCGGGTTTCTTGGTCGGATTGGTGCGCGACGTGCCCAGGAGCGATCCGCCGCGGATGTAGAGCTGCGCGACTTCATATTTGTGCAAGCGGCGGATTTTGCTGGCGTCGCCCTGGACCAGATGTTTGTAGCCGTCCTGGATGCCGTACACTTCGATCTTGCGATTGTCGGCCTCGATTGTGACGGCGCTGATGACGCCGTTGATGCCCGGCGCCGGCCCGCCGCCGACCACGATCCCGAGTCGCTCCTGTTC
>DAIOGM010000721.1:0-2300 GCA_036745215.1 Gemmataceae bacterium | reverse complement strand
ATTTCTCCTTCACGGAAGCCGTCCGCCGACTCGCGCGCATCGGCTACTCCGGCGTCGAGATCATGGCGGACGTGCCGCACGCCTGGCCGGCGTACATGCTGCCCGAACACAAGCAGGCGATCAAACAGGCGCTCAACGATAATAAGCTCGCGATATCGAACATCAACTCCTTCATGATGCACGCGGTCAACGATCCGCGGCAAAAATACTGGCACCCATCGTGGATCGAACCCGATCGACACTATCGCCAGATTCGCATCGATCACGCTAAGCGCGCATTGACGCTGGCCAAGGAGCTCGGCGCACCGTGCATCACAACGGAGCCCGGCGGGCCCGTCGAGGCGGGGCAATCGTGGACGGCCGCTCTCAAGCTGTTCGTTGAGATGATCAAGCCGGTCGCTGAACACGCTGAAAAAGAGGGCGTCCTTTTGCTCGTCGAGCCGGAGCCGGGCCTGTTGATCGAAACGGCTGACCAGTTTCTTGAATTCATGCAACACATGCAATCGCCCGCGGTCGGCATGAATTTCGACATCGGCCACGCGTACTGCGTCAGCGACGACCCGGCGACGACGATCCCGCGTGTGGCGAAGCACATTCGCCATTTCCATCTGGAAGACATCGCGGCAACGCGCGTGCATCACCATCTCGTGCCTGGCGAGGGCGCGATCGACTTCGCGGCGTGTCTTCGCGCCATCAAGGCGATGAAGTACGATGGCTGGGTGACGATCGAGTTGTATCCATACATTGACGATCCCGATCAAGCGGCGCGAACGGCGCTTTCCCGCGTTCAAGAGATTCTCGCGCGAACATGAGTCGGCCTCCTGCGTCCCATGCTCCGCCTGGGACGCAACTGCCGCGAGGCTCTGCCTCGCCGAACCCGAGTTGAATTGAGTTTTCGCGCGGCACGCCGAGGCAGTGCCTCGGGGCAGTGCGGTCCCAGGCAGAGCCTGGGACCGAGGACAACGAACATGAACAAGCTGATTGCCTACGCGCAACTGGTGCGCTTGCCGAACACGTTCACCGCGATGGCCGACATTTTTCTCGGCGCGTTGGCGACGGGCTTGATCCTGCGCAACTGGATGGTTTTTCTTTGCCTGCTCGTGTCATCGACGTTTCTGTATTGGTCGGGAATGATCTGGAACGATTACTTTGATCTCGATCAAGACCGCAAGGAACGCCCCGGCCGGCCGCTCGCCTCCGGACGCGTGACGTTGCGTGCCGCCGTTTTCCTCGCGATCGGTCTGATGATCGGCGGCCTGATCCTGGCGGCACTGGCGGGGATTCGCTTCGAGTCCAGCGGCATCGTCTTCCGCTGGAAATCACTCGTCATCGCAGCTTTTCTGGTGTTGGCGATTTTTTTGTACGACGGCTTCTTCAAGGCAACTTGGGCCGGTCCAGTTTTGATGGGTTCGTGCCGATTTCTCAACATCCTCCTTGGTCTCTCGATTTTCAGCGGCGCCATCCCGGGTTGGGGCTGGCTGCTCGCATTGATCGTCGGCGCCTACGTCGCGGGCATCACCTGGTTCGCACGCACGGAGGCACGCGAGAGCAGTCAACCCATGTTGATCGCGGCTGCGCTGGTCATGCTTGGCGCCCTGGTTTTGACATTGGCGGTGCCCGCCTTGGCGATTGAGGTTTCGATCGATTTTCAACCATCGGCGCTTTTTCCCTATGTGCTCGTGGCCCTCGCCAGCTACGTCGGCATTGCGGTGTTGCGCGCCATCCGGCGGCCGGAGCCGACGAACGTGCAGCCGGCGGTCAAACGCGCCATTCTCGGCCTCGTTGTGCTCGACGCGCTGTTGGCGAGCGCGTTCGTCGGCTCGTTCGGCCTGCTGTTGGCAATCTTGCTGATTCCGGGTATCATCCTGGGACGCTGGTTGTATTCGACTTAGGTACGGCGCGCGAAACCGCAAGAGAGTGGGACAAGCGCATGTTGCTCGTAGAAGAATCCTCATCGATCGCATCGCAGCCGAGAACATTGCGTCTCGGCTCGATGACGCTCCATTCGCGCTACTTCCTTTCGCCGCTCGCGGGATACACCAATCATCCGTTTCGCGTCGCGGTTCGAGAACTTGGCGGCCTGAGCCTCGCCACCACGGAACTCGTCAGCACGCGCGCTCTTCTTCTTGGATCCAACAAGACCGCGGAGTTCATCGAAACGAGCGCCGCCGATTGGCCGCTCGCGGTGCAAATCTACGGGGCCGACGCCAAGGAGATGGCCGACGCCGCTCAATGGCTGGAGCACTACGGCGCGGCGGCGATCGACATCAGGAGTGCCGCGACCGCGACCGCGATCGGCC
>DAIOGM010000720.1:0-2308 GCA_036745215.1 Gemmataceae bacterium | reverse complement strand
ACTTGGTGGACGACAAGGTGCATGCCCGCGCTACCGGGCCGTACTCGCTCGTCACGCAGCAACCGCTGGGCGGCAAGGCGCGTTTCGGCGGCCAGCGCTTCGGCGAAATGGAAGTGTGGGCGCTTGAAGCGTACGGCGCCGCATATATCTTGCAAGAGTTGCTCACCGTTAAATCGGATGACGTGGAGGGCCGCACGAAGATTTACGAGTCGATGGTCAAAGGCGAGAACACGCTGGAAGCGGGTACGCCGGCGAGTTTCGATGTGCTGACGAATGAAATTCGCGGTTTAGCTCTGAATATGCAACTGGAGAAAAAGCGATTGTAACACGCTTTAATTCACTGCTGAAAGTCGATCGCCATGGAACTCAGCGCTGCCGCTCGACGTAAGCTGGGCAACCTTGCGGAATTTGCTGATCGGATTGTTGCTCACTTGATTATTGAGCGCGGTGGAAATGCGGCAAATGTTCGCATGGCTGGTGAGTGGGCCCAGCGACTTCTTGGTGAGGCGGCAATTGCGGCGACTCAAGGCGATCGCGCCGCCATCAGGGCAATCAAGATTGCTAAGCAAGCGCGTCGGCTCGGTGAGAAGCATTGAGGAAAGCCATGAATCGGATTGTCCAACAACCGGAAACGGCTCGCACGCTGCTTCTTCCCGAACGTGACTTGCCGTACATCCTCAAGAATGTCTATGAGAAAATCGTTCACGGTTGCCGCGACGAGATCGTTCTCGATTTAGAGACGTGCTTTCTCTTATTCAGGGTGAATATCGATTCGGATGAACTGTCTGCGAGTTATCAGGCAAAGTCGTTTCACGCTTCAAGAAGCCACAGGAGCATACGTACCACGAAACTGTGGAGCAAGTACATCGGCAAATCCTATGGTTGGAACTGGCTTGCGGTCAATCAACAAGGATACTTGGATACCGTGCTGATCAGTTTCATGGGCATCGAACCCAATGTGATGCTGCAAGCCGTGGCATCCTCAATTGAGGTCTTCGCGATCGTGCCCGCAAAAAGTGACTCCGCGTCTGCAATGGATCGGAATGGCAAACGCAAGACAAAAGCAAAAACTGTAACCCGAAACTAATTGCAAACATCACGTTTGTCACGATGTTTGGGGAGAGTGACTATGAGCGCCGGTGAAGCCAATTATGATCGCATTAATGACTACGGCTCCGTCCGCATCAGTCTGGCGAGCCCGCACGACATCCGTTCCTGGTCCTTCGGCGAAGTCAAGAAGCCGGAGACGATCAATTACCGCACCTATCGTCCGGAAAAAGACGGCCTGTTTTGTGAGCGCATCTTCGGCCCGGAAAAAGACTGGGAATGCTCCTGCGGCAAGTATCGCGGCATGAAGTACAAGGGCATGATCTGCGATCGCTGCGGCGTCAAGGTCACGCACTCGCGCGTCCGCCGCAAACGCATGGGACACATCGAATTGGCGGCGCCGGTTGTGCACATCTGGTTCTTCAAGGCGATGCCGAGCCGGCTTGGCACGCTCTTGGAAATGAAGACGACGAGCCTCGAGAAGATCATTTACTTCCAGGATTATGTCGTCGTCGAGCCCGGCGAAACCCCGCTCAAGGAAAAGCAACTTCTCACCGAGGATGAGTTCCGCCGCGCTCGCGAAATGTACGGCGAAGCGTTCAAGGCCGGCATGGGCGCCGAGGCGGTCAAATCGCTTCTGGAACGGCTCAATCTCGTCGATCTGTCCAAACAATTGCGCAATGAGCTGGCGATCATTGGCCAGAAGGACAAGCCGTCCAAGCAAAAGATGCGCGACCTCGTCAAGCGATTGAAAGTCGTCGAATCGCTGCGCGACAGCGGTCTGGGCGGCCCGCCGAACAAGCCGGAGTGGATGGTGCTCGAGTGCATTCCCGTCATCCCGCCGGATCTGCGGCCGCTCGTGCTGTTGGATTCCGGCAACTTCGCCACCAGCGATTTGAACGATCTGTATCGCCGCATCATCAATCGCAATAATCGTCTCAAGAAGCTCGTTGACCTGAACGCCCCCGAAGTCATCATTCGCAATGAAAAACGCATGCTGCAGCAATCGGTCGATGCGCTCTTTGACAACAACCGCTGCAAACGCCCGGTGCTCGGTTCTTCGAATCGGCCGCTCAAGTCGCTCACCGACATGATCAAGGGCAAGCAAGGCCGCTTCCGCGAGAACCTCCTCGGCAAGCGCGTCGATTACTCCGGCCGCTCGGTCATCGTCGTCGGCCCGGAACTTAAACTTCACCAGTGCGGCTTGCCGAAGAAGATCGCGCTCGAATTGTTCCAGCCGTTCATCATCCGCCGGCTCAAG
>DAIOGM010000719.1:0-2321 GCA_036745215.1 Gemmataceae bacterium | reverse complement strand
AGATGAAACGGCATCCGTTCCGCATCCGCCGCCGCGAGCGCCAGCCAGCCGAGCGGCGCCAAAAAGCCAGCAACCCACGCCGAGCGCGTATCAACGTCAAGCTTGAGCGCCAACTGACTCGCCAGCAGCGCAATCCGCTGGCACGAACGCTGAATCGTCGCCGGACCGGTTTGATTCCAATCGACGAAACCGCTTTGAAAGTGCTTTTGTTGCCGAAGAACGGATTCGAGCACTAACGCGTCGGTGGGAAAATAGACTTGCGCGGGCGTTTCGATCAATCGAGCAAGCAGGAGAACGACGCCCGGATCGCTCCGCACCTCGTTCCAGGCGTTCGGCAAAGACGACTTCGCCAACGTCGTCAACGAAGCGACGCTCGGCGCCAGCCAGGGCAACTCCATTGCCGCTTCGCCCAATGTCTTCATGGGACATCCGTGTCGGTGAGTAGTGAAGAGTGGAGAGTGAAGAGTGAAGAGTGAAACTCACTCACCACTCGCCACTCGCCACTCGCCACTATTTAAGCTGTCGCGGCTTCCGGCATTTCCATTTCCAACATCTTGCACATGCGTTCGATTAGTTGCTCCGCATCGAAGGGCTTGTGCATGAAGTCGTCGGCGCCGGCCAAACGCAGATCCTGAATCTTGTCGTCCTCGATCATGCCGCTGATGCACAGGATGCGCACGTCTTCCATCGTGCTGTCCGCACGCACGCGCTGGCACACTTCCTTGCCGTTGATGTCCGGCAGCATCACGTCGAGCACGATCATGTCGGGCCGATATTCCTTCACCAGCATGCCGGCGTCGAAGCCGGTCGTCGCAATCTTCACCTCGAAGCGGCCATCTTCTTCGAGGAACTTCGTCATGACTTCGACGAGTTCGGTGTCGTCGTCAACGAGAAGAACCTTGCGGCGACCCGATTCGAGCGCGTCGGTCGGGATGCCGTTGTCCTTCATGAACTTGTACAACATTTCGCGCGGAATCCGGCGAAAGCGCGACCCAGGGACTCGAAAGCCCTTGAGCTGCCCGTTGTCGAAGCAACGGATAATGGTTTGTTGGCTGACCTTGCAAATCTTGGCTGCTTCGCCTGTCGTGAACACAGTCTTCATGGGTACGTCCACCCCTGTCGGCGCACAGCCGACGATTGAGACAGGCCCGCTCCGCAGGGATTTGCGATTGCAGATTTCAGATGGCAGATTGAAAAACAACTTCCATGTCTTTCCATTCTGCAATCAGAAATCCGCAATCTGCAATCTGCATTTCCTCTCTTGCCACAAGAAGGCGGCGGACCGAGATCTTCCTTGACGAGCCTCTTTATTCCCGCAGGCAAGTCAGGCGAACCCAAAGATACCGAGAATGCCGTAGACGAATCAATCCCGAAATTCGGCCTTCTCGAAAGAATCCTTACGGTTTGCCAACCTTGCCGATAGCGTGGATTATAACTACCTTGCAGGACGTGTCAATGTGACAAATGCTTCAGCGAAGCACGCAAGTCTTTTGGTTTCAGTATCTTGCGTAGCACATCGCGACTGGTGATGCAAGGGGTAAACTCGGCTTGACTGGGAAAGATCTCCCTTCTGCAATAGTTCGCGCCTCTTCGTTATTTCCGTATCGTCCACTATTTTGCCTGACTTGAGCGAATTGGGCAGAGTGGCATTGCGAAGTGGGGTTGAGTTTGCGGGCATGTGATTTCGTTTAGCGCTCGCATGGCGCGCCGAGCGACTGATGGCAAACGGCGAGCGCTAAACGTAAACCGGACTAATGCTCAAGATACAACATCACCACCGCCAGGTCCGCCGGCGTGATGCCGCCGATCCGCGACGCCTGGCCGAGGCTCGCGGGGCGGATCGTGTGCAGTTTCTCTTTCGCTTCGTGCCGCAGTTGTGGGATCGCGTGGTAATCGAACGTTGACGGGATCGGCTTGCCTTCCATGCGGCGAAAGCGCTCGACCTGGGCGGCCTGGCGATCGATGTAGCCGACGTATTTCGCTTCGAGCACGACTTGTTCGATGACGTTGGCCGCATAGCCATTTAGCTCAGGGTTCCACGTTTCAAGTTGTTCCCATTTGGTTTCCGTGCGCTTGAGCCATCTTTCCAGCGTGTCGCCGTCGTGCTTGTGTTGCTGAAGCTGTTGCGTCAACTCGGCGATGCCGGCTTCTTTTGTCTGGAGGCGCGCCCAATCGGCATCATTGACCAGCCCGACGCGCCGGCCAATTGGCGTCAAGCGGCGATCCGCATTGTCGTGCCGCAACAGCAAGCGATATTCGGCGCGCGACGTGAACATGCGATACGGCTCATCGACGCCCTTGGTGACCAGATCGTCGATCAA
>DAIOGM010000718.1:0-2338 GCA_036745215.1 Gemmataceae bacterium | reverse complement strand
CGAGAAGCATGCGCTTCCTCCCAGGAAAGCCGTTGCCGGGGACGCCGGGCGTTGGAGCGCCGTGTTTGGCGACATCAATGACGCCGACGATTTGCCCAACAATTCGAACTGTCGCTTGATTATCCACTTCACGGAAGTGAATCAATCCGGTCGAGTCGGTCGCCGGTTCACTCACGTCGTGCCGGCCGCCATGGTGCAATTCGAACACGATCCGGACAGCAATCACAGGGTCAAGATTGATGGCACCGCCGAGAATTCTGATGACGTGGTTGCCACCGTTTTTGGCCCCAGCACCAGTCCTTCCGTTGTTCTGGACAACATTTACAATTCTTCGAGCCGAGAGTTTCATTTCTCGACCATTCCGACGACGGAATCGACCGTCAAGGTTGTCCTGACGTGCACGAGCGTTCGAGGCGAGAATGTTGACTTCCCGTTCATTCTCCCGGTTGATCAAGTTGGGCCGACATTTACTCCTGGTTCGATTGATGAGCAAATCAATGGCAATGAACTCAAATGGGAAACCAATGCTCAAGACACGGATAGCAAATTCTCCGGCAATGCGACGGATGTGACGGTAACGATCGTCAATTCAAGCGGCGCCCTGGTTAATGTGAGCGAGTATGACGTTGACGTGACGCCGCTTTTGGAAAACACCGTATTAAATATCAAGGTCAAATTACTCAACAAAACCCACCTCACGGCAGATCTGTACACGATCACCATCCGGGCCAGGGACATTGCGGGCAATGAAAGCCCAATATCCGATGAATTTGATATCACTTGAGGATATCCCGCACCACCCGCGCCGGCTGATTGTCGGTCAACATCATCTCCTGATTGTTGTGCCGATACGCCAGCCGGCGATGATCCAGGCCGAACAAGTGCAAGACGGTCGCGTGGTAGTCGCAATGATTGACCACGTCGGTGACGGCATGATGGCCGAAGTCGTCGGTGGCGCCGTACGTCAGCCCCGCCTTGACGCCGCCGCCGGCGAACCAGGTCGTGAAGCCGTACGTGTTGTGATCGCGGCCGACACTGGCGCGGCCGGCGTCGTTCTGGATCACCGGCAGCCGGCCCATCTCGCCGCCCCATGTCACCAGCGTTGCATCCAACAGGCCGCGGCTCTTCAAATCCTTGACCAGCGCCGCCGACGGCTTGTCCACATATCGGCACGAGGCGGGCAACGCCGTCAAGATGCGGCCATGATGGTCCCAGAATTGATTGCGCGTGAACACCTGCACGAAGCGGACGCCGCGTTCGACGAGCCGGCGCGCGATCAGGCAGCGCGTGCCGAAGTCACTTGTTACAGGGTCGTCGATGCCGTAGAGCCGTTTCGTCGCGGCGCTTTCGCTCGCGATGTCGAGCGCCTCGCGGGCCGCGGTCTGCATGCGGGCGGCGAGCTGGTAGCTCTGGATGCGGGCTTCGAGATCGAGTTCGCCAGGCCGATCCTCGAGGTGCCGGCGATTCAAGCGTTCGAGGTAATCGAGATAACGATCCTGCACGTCGCCGCGCATGTGCGGCGGCGGATCGAGGTTCGGGATGCGCGGCTCCTGCGGGCGTAACACCGTGCCCTGATAAAGCGACGGCAGCCAGCCATTCGACCAGTTGCCGACGCCGATCACCGGCAGGCTGTGCGGATCGGTCAGCACCAGGTACGCGGGCAGGTTCTGGCTTTCCGAGCCGAGGCCGTACGTCAGCCAGCTGCCGAGCACGGGCCGGCCGCCGAGGATGCGGCTCGTGTTGAGGGCGTTGATCGATTGGCCGTGATTGTTGACGCCGGTGTGCATCGAACGCACGACCGTGATGTCGTCCACGATTTCCGCGAGGTGCGGCAACAATTCCGACAGCTCGATGCCCGATTGGCCGTGCTTGCGAAAACGCCACGGGCTGGCAAGGACTTTGGCGCTCGCTTGAGCCGGGTTGTCGTAGCGAATGATGCCCGGGTAGGGTTGGCCGTCGTAGCGCGCCATCGCGGGCTTCGGGTCGAACAGATCGACGTGGCTCGGCCCGCCTTGCATGAACAGCGAGATCATGGCCCGCGCCTTCGGTTCATGGTGCGGCGGCTTCGGCGTCAAATCGAAGCGGCGCGGCTCCAGATCGGGCCGCGTCGGTTCGGCGAGGAGGCCGTCCTGCTTCAAGAGCCACGCCAGCGCGACGCCGCCGACGCCGAGGGCGCTGGTGGCGAGGAAATGGCGGCGCGATGAACATGCGAATTTTGGTTTCATATTGGTTTTTCCAGGCGAGCCGAGCGGCGTAAGCCGCCGGTTGAGTGTGCGTCGCATCCTCAACCGGCCCCTTACCAGTACTCTCAGGGTTGCATAAATGACGCAAAGCAGCT
>DAIOGM010000717.1:0-2342 GCA_036745215.1 Gemmataceae bacterium | reverse complement strand
CCACATGAGCATGCCCCAGACGGCGCCGAACACGTTGGTCCAGAGATTGAGCTGGCCGCGATTCGTTGGATACAGGTAACGCGACGGCACAAACGTCAACACCGCGAAGAAGATCAATAGCGTCACGCTGATCCACGCGGGCGGTTCGATCACGTAAAGATAAAATGCGACGATGTTCCAGTACGATGGAAAGCCGAGGAAGTAGCCATCATCGGTTTTCGCGTTGGTTTGGCAAAATCCATAGGCGCTCGCAACGAGCGGCGCGAGCAAGCAGATTTGCCATTCGTGAGGCAACAAGTTCGCGCGCCAGATCAAGAAGAGCGGCAGCGTTGTGTACGTGTGGAAATCGATCAAATCGTCCAAACGCCGGCCGTCGAAATTGGGGAGCACCTCTTTGACTTTGACGGCGCGTGCCAGGGTGCCGTCGGTTGCATCGACGACGACCGCGAGGAACATCAACAAAAACGCGTGGACATAGTCGCCGTTGTACGTGGTGATCGCGATGCCCGCCGCCGCGACAAGGCCGAATGCCGTGTAGGCGTGAGCGCACCAGGCGAGGGGTTTTTGCATCATGATGATCTATGTAAGACTTACATAAGTAAGCCTACCCGTTGTACAAAAATCACCTAAGGCGTTCGATTCTTGCATGAGTTACATTATGTACA
Organism: Gemmataceae bacterium; assembly: GCA_036745215.1. Taxonomy (GTDB): domain Bacteria; phylum Planctomycetota; class Planctomycetia; order Gemmatales; family Gemmataceae; genus SIAQ01. The sequence continues at coordinate 1,677 of DAIOGM010000717.1, read as the reverse complement.
CTAATCGGCTTACGCCGCTTAACTAGTTAGACATCGGCGGAACTCACTGCAATAAAATCACTTACACATATTTCGATGCCGCGCCACGGCTTCGGCACGCCGACTGCTTATGTAAGTCTCGTCAAATGCAGGAAACGAAATCAACCGCCAAACACATACCGAGGAATCAAAACATGAAGCAGAATCTTCCGCACAAGCCGCACGGTTTGACCAAACGGACTCACCTGCCCAAGGCCGACGCCGAGCGCGTCAAGCAGGTCCTTCGCGACCTCGCCTTTGTCCTGAAGATGACGCAGAGAGTCCGTGAGGAAATGGACGCTGAAAAGTCGGCCGACGAACTGGTGCTCGCCTGATTTCAACACGATCTCTCCTTTCTCCGCGCGGGGCCGAAGCGTTTGACTTCGGCCCCGTTTTTTTTTGGCAAGTTTGCCGCGACGTGGCATAATGACGCCCGCTTGCGGTTTGTTCATGGGCGCGCAATGCATGCGCTCGGCGCAAGCGGCCTGATTTCACATCTGGGAGGATTACCTATATGCTCCGGAATTTGTTGATCGCGTGCGGATTCCTGATCGCGTTCGGCCTCGGTTGGATCATGTCTAACGGTCCGTTCACCTCCGGCGCTGCCACGGCTCGCGCTGACGCCAATCAAGGCGAAGGGCCCGGCGTCAAAGGTTGGACCAAAGGCAAGGGTTGGGGCCCATGGGGCAAGGACGATGAGGTCGGCTCTCTCAACGCGATGACGGCTGCCAGCATGAAGGCCGCTCTCGGGCTCGTCAAAGAAGGCAAGGTCTACGATCTCGGCATCAATTACGATATGGAATCCTACAAGTGGCCCGGCCATAGCCCCGGCGCGATCATGACTTTCCGCGGCCCCGAAGGCATTCGTCGGCAGGGCGACTTCAAGGCCGCTGCCGATCTCAAACTCAACCCAGATAAAATTGGCTGGCACAGTTGCGCGATGTTCATCAGCGACAACGTCGCCACGCAGATCGATGGCCTGGGTCATATTACCGAGGGGGACGACAACCACTGGTACAACGGCTTCAAGGAGTCCGACTGGGGCGGCAACTTCGGCATTCGCAAATGCGACTCCACCACCATTCCACCCATCATCACCCGCGGCGTAATGATCGACGTCGCCGCTTTCCGCAAGGTTGACGCGTTGCCGTCCAACTATCGCATCACCGTAAACGATCTGGAATCCGCCCTCAAAGAACAGAAAACGACGCTCCAGGTCGGCGACACGGTCATGATCCGCACCGGCACGTGTAAATACTGGGGCGCCAACGGCGGCGATCACAAGAAGATCGGCTCGCACGACTCCGCCGGCATCGACCTCGCCGCCGCCCGTTGGCTGGTCGAGCAAAAGGGCGCCATCCTCATTGGTTCCGACACGAGCGGCCTGGAGTGGGGCCCCGGTCCCGAGGAAAAAGCGACTGGCTTCATCCCCGTGCACCGTTATCTCCTCATCCAGCAAGGCGTGCACATCGGCGAGTTCCATAACCTCGAGGAACTAGCACGCGATCGCGTGCACGAGTTCTGCTATGTTTGCATGACCAATCGCATTCGCGGCACCGTCGCGGGATTTGCGCTGCGGCCGATTGCGATCCGCTAAAAGAGGAGAACCACAGATGAACACCGATAAACATAGCGCGGCACAGCCGCAACCGAAAGGGT
>DAIOGM010000716.1:0-2372 GCA_036745215.1 Gemmataceae bacterium | reverse complement strand
CTCGATGATGCCGATCTTGTTGCAAATATCCGCCAGCTCCGGCAGAATGTGGCTCGACAGCAAAATCGTCTTGCCCATATTGCGCAGCTCTTTGATCAGGCCGCGCATTTCGATGCGGGCACGCGGATCGAGGCCGGACGCGGGTTCGTCAAGCAACAGCACTTGCGGCTCATGCAAGAGAACGCGAGCGAGGCCCAGGCGCTGCGTCATGCCGCGCGACAGGCTCGTGACCAATGCGTCGCGTTTGTAGCCGAGATCGACGAGTTCGAGAACCTGTTCGCACTTCTTGCGGCGTTCGGGCCCCTTGATGCGATACGCGGCGGCGAAGAACTCGAGGTACTCGATCACCTTCATGTCGTCGTAGACGCCGAAGAAGTCAGGCATGTAGCCCATGATGCGTCGAATGTCCTTTGCGCCGTTGTAGATCGAGTAGCCGCACACGGTCGCTTCGCCCCAGGTCGGCGTGAGGAGCGTTGCGAGGATGCGCATCGTCGTCGTCTTGCCGGCGCCGTTGGGGCCGATGAAGCCGTAGACGTCGCCCTTCTCCAGTTGCAGAGTAAGGCGATCGAGGGCGTAAAGATCGCCGTACATTTTGGTCAGGTCGCGGGTTTCGATCATGAGATGAAATACTCCTGAAGCATGTGCTGCGCCGCAATCGGCTAATCGTTGGCAGGTCGAATCGGCAGGATGACGCGAACGTAGGTGTCCTGATTCAGTTGGCCGCTCAAGTCCGGGCGCGGTCGGCCGCCGTCGGGTAGATCGCCCAACCAGAGCTTCGTCGGCAGCGGCTTGTCCGTGCTGTCGGTCATCGTTTGGGCATTGCCGGCGGGATAGCGGACGCGTCCAATTAACACGGCCTCGCGCACGCGGCGATCGCGTTGGCCGCGCGGCTCTTCCTTGATGCGCCAGCCGAGGTCGAGCGGCCGAAGCAGATGATTGCGAATCGCGCGCTGCGTGTCGAAGCTTTCGTGAACGAGAAACTGCTTGACGATGCGCGTCTGATTGGCGTTGCCGGCGCTGTCCTGCGGAGCGTTGTCATCCGCATCATTTTTGTTGACCCATTCGATCGCCGCGACGGCCCCGACGGCCGGGACTTCCAATTCTCCCGCAGGGGCCGATTTGACGTTCTTCAGACCGCCCTTGAGCAAATAGAAACGATCGTCGTAATGCAGCCAAACATCCACGAGATCGACGGCGAGGTGGTTTTCCAGCTTGCCCGTGATCTTGAGGTCCTTGCCCTGCACTTCCTTTTGATGATAGACGAGGTCCGCGACGAGCGGCGTCTTCGTTAGCTGCTGCTCCCACGAAGCAGTGAACGCCTTGGTGGTCCACACCGGGATCGGCACGCCCTTCAAGCCGTTCATTTCCTCGGCGTATTCATATGGCCGCTTGAAGAATCCGCCGGAGCCGGAGCGGCCCATGTCGCCGGGACCGCCCGACGGGCGACCTAGCCAGCTCATCAGATCGACGTTGAGCGGCTTTTCCGAATTGGCGCCCCAGAATTCCGGGTTCGGCTCCAAGCCGATGGTGTAATTCTGGATGCGCGGACTCAGGATCGCGAAGAAGCTGTGCCCGTAGACGCGCGCCTGCTTGGGATCGCTGCTGGTGCGCAGATCGAAATCGACGACGTCCACCTTGTTGATCTTGAGGTCCTTGCCCTTGAGTGCATACGCCGCGAAATAGGCGATGACGCTGACGGCCAGGACGACGGCGGGGAACGTGATCCATGTCCATTCCAGACGCTTGAAGACGAACTTGAGCAAGAAGAAATCGAGCGGGCCGACGATGAGGATGTAGAGGACGATGAACAGCGCGACGTAGCCGAAATCGATGGGGGTGACGCCGAACTTGTCGAGTTCCGCCAAGAGTTGCGTGGCGGGATCGCCGGAGTTGAGGCCGTCGTCGAAGCCGCCGAAGCGATTGCCTTTGCCGCCGTGCTGCTGGTTGGCCGGCGCCTTCGGGGCGAGGTTGGTGATCATGGTTTGCAGGAATTTATCCTTGCCTTCCCAGCGGAAGAAGTGCTCATCCTGCAGCGAGAACGCGATATACGTGATTTGACCTAATCCATAACGAACGCGCGCGATCAAGGGATGGCCCCCCTCGCGCTGCTCGGCGCTGGCGAAGACGTCCCAGTCGCCCAGGGGGACGTTGCCGGGATCGAGCGTCGCCACCGGGATGGTCGCCCGGCCGGGGCGCTCGAACGCCTGGCCTTGCACGCCGCCCCAGTTCTCGACGGCAACGCGTTCAAGTTGAAGGTTTGAGGACGCCTTGGGGGGCACGACGGGGATCGGCGGCTGCCAGGCGAACTCGTTTTTCAACAGCGCGTGCACCGGGTCTTGTTTCGTCGCCGCGATCGGCACGAACACGTGCAG
>DAIOGM010000715.1:0-2389 GCA_036745215.1 Gemmataceae bacterium | reverse complement strand
GGGATACATGTACTGCGGATTGATCTTCGACGCCGGCAACGTGAAGCGCAGCGCGTGATTGATCTCGCCCTGGCCGCCCAGCGCGGTCGGCAATCCCTCATCGGGCCGCACCAGGCCGGCGAGGATCGACAGGCCCGCCGCGTCGGCCGAGGTGTAGCTGAGCGGGCGGAAGCTGTTTTCGCTCATGTCCCAGACGGAGAGTTGAGCCGCGTGCCAGAGACCGCCGGTTGGGTCGCCTTCCATGGTGACCTGATCGTTGGGCCGGGAGGCGCCGAAGAGTTCGTAGGCGATGTTGTTGTCTTGATCCCAGATGATGAGGTGCGAATCGCCGCGGCGACCGTCGCCGGGGCCCGCCAAATTCGGACCGTTCTGAAAATCGCCTTCGATGATCGGATTGGCCGGCATCGGCACCGGCACGAGGTCGCTTTCGTCGGGATACGCATCGATGACGAAATTCACCGTCGCCGCCGTGTTGCCGTGCACGATGTTGATCGGAATACCGTAAAGCGGATCGGTGCCGTTGGCGGCGTTGTGCTCGCCCCAGTCGGCGTGGATGCCGATGTTCGTGCCGATGTTCGCAATGATCGCCCCGGAGTTGGCCGCCACGGGAGCGCTCGCGATATTTTGATTCCACGGATAGTCGGCCGGAAAGAGGTCTTGGCCCAACAGCGTCGGCACGGTTCGCTCTTCGAGCGTTTCTACCGTCAGATTGACTCGTTGAACGGGCCGGCGGCGCGATTGAAGCCAGCGGTGCTTATTTGAAGTAGGGAATTTCCAGGCGATGGTTCCCGCCGTTTTGATCAATTGAGACAGGCCGAACATGCAGAGCATCCCTTCGTTTTTTGATAGGGGGGCAACGGCGCGCGAGCCGATGTCGCAGACGGGGAATCGCGAATAACGTGACGGGTGACGGACGGGAATCGACCAGCGTTAATTCATGCAACTCTAGTACAAGAATTGCCGTGTGTGAAAGGGATTTGTTGAAAAGTGCAGGATCCCAAAGTACTCATCACGCTCCGCGTGATGTTTTTGGACGCCATTCGCGCAATGAATATTCCTCGCGTGATCTCGCCCCAAAACCATCACGCGGAGCGTGATGACCACAATGTAGTTATGACGCTCCGCGTGATGAAGTTGGGTAAAATTCACGGACGAACACAACTGTATGCGAACAAGCCGAACTCCATCACGCGGAGCGTGATGAGTACCATGGTCACTTGGCGAAGAAGAATTTCTCCGCCGTCTTCCGCAGCAGCCAGTCTCTATCCGCGTCGCTGAGAAAATCGAGCCGCCGACGCACGAGATCGACGCTCGCTTGATACGTATGTTCCCCCTGCACCTGGAACGGGCAGTCGCTCTCCCACATGCAGCGATTGGCGCCGAACGCGGCGACCACTTTCTTGATCATCGGCCCCAGGTCATCGTACGGCGGCTTCTTCTTGCCGAGGGCGTAGAACGCTCCCACCTTGACCATCACTTTCTTGTGCTTCGCCATCGCGCAAAGTCGATCGACATCCGCGTCGCGAATCGTGCCGTCCGCGCCGATGCGGCACAGGTGGTCGATGATCACCGGCGTGTCCGGAAACGCCGTGCACATGCGGTCCAGTTCCGCGAGCGCGTCCGGGTCGATCAGACACGCCATCGCCTGGTTGTTCTTCGCGCCGGCGGCGAACATTTTCTTGTAGCCGGCCGGCTGCAGCCATTTCTCGGGCTGCTCGTTGCTGAGCTTTGGATGAATGCGGAAAGCGCGCACACCCTTTTTGGCAAGATCACTCATTTCTTTGTCCGGATCGTTGCCGAGCGGGTTGATGACAGCCGTGCCCACAAAGACGTCGGGATACCTGGCAATCGCGTCGAGCATGCAGGAATTGTCGAAGCCATAAAAGCTGATCTGAATCAGATTGATTCGTCCGACGCCGGCCGGCTTGCAATGCTTGAAAAGCTCCTCCGGCGTGAACGACGCGGGCTTGACGTTCTCGACTTTGTAGCCCGGCGCGAGCGGATATTTGGTCGTGTCCGGCGACCAGACGTGAACGTGCGCGTCGATGTAGTTCATGGGTTTGGCCTCCTGAGCATTCGCATCCAGCGCGGCGACGGCGGCGATCAACGGCAGCAGCCAACGGATTGTCATGTTCAAGTCTCCCGACGTAGCCGCAAGCTGCCAGCTTGCGTGCGAAAGCGGACAAGCTGGCAGCTTGTCGCTACGGGTGCGTCGCGCGCGTCGCTCGCTACGACTTGGCCGCGACAAACCGTGCGTGGTAACTCGCCAAATCTTCCGCGGACACGTTGCCGCCGCACAAAACGAGCACAATCTGATCCTGCCCGGTAAACGCCGCGCGATGCATCTCCGCGGCGGCGAGGCAGCACGACGACGCCGGCTCGGTCAGGT
>DAIOGM010000714.1:0-2416 GCA_036745215.1 Gemmataceae bacterium | reverse complement strand
GGCCGTCAACGCGCCGAACACCGATCAACGCGATTTCCACAACACCAGCGTCCAGGGGGTCTTCTCGTATCAGGTCCACGTCATCACGCCGGCCCCTAATCAGAATCCGAGCACGCCGGGCGCAAAAACGGCGTTGACGGCGCCGACCACGATGACGAGCATCCTCGACGGCACGTCCAATACCGTGGCCGTCGGCGAGCGGCCGGCCATGCCCTTTGGCAACGTCGGCCTGGCCACGGGCAACGCCGCCTTTTGCGGCGCGTGGGTGTATGCCGAGGTGGACAGCGCTCTGGGACTGCCCAACACACGGCAATGGTGTGCGACCAAGAGCGATCTTGGCACCGCGTGTCCGTCCGGCAATCAATGGTTTCAACCGCCGACAGGAACGAATAATCCGTGTGACGCCAACCATTACTGGAGCCGGCATCCCGGCGGCGGCAACTGGCTGTTCGCCGACGGCACCGTGCGTTTCCTTTCCTACGGCATCGCCACGAACATCCAGGCCGCGCTGGCAACCAAGGCGGGAGGCGAAGTCACGCCCGCCGATTTCAATTGATGCGACGATCGAACATCATTCGAAAAAGGAACATGAACCATGCGGCCGAATCCATCCGCCCTGGTCGTTGCCATGTTGATCTTGGTCGCCGCGGGTTGCGGTCCGGGACGCGGCGACGTGACCGGCAAGGTCACGTATCAGGGTAAACCGCTCGTTTTCGGCACCGTTCAGTTCGAAACGAAAGAAGGCATCAAGCAAGGCAACATTGCCGAGGACGGATCCTTCTCGGTGCCGGGCGTGATCGCCGGCGAATTGAATGCCGCGGTGAACAGTCCCAATCCCAACAGCAGCGACCACCAGGCGATCATGCGCGAAGGCCAGGAACCGCCGCCGCCGCGCGTGCCGATCAAGGGTTGGTTCCCAATCCCTGCGGAGTATCAGAATCTGGGATCGCCGAAGTTGACGTTCACGGTCAAAACCGGTCAGAACAAGCTCGATATTGAATTGAAGTAAAAAAAAATCAACCGATCCGACTCCTTCATTTCTTGATGCGCTCCATCTTCAGCGGAAACGTCACACTCTTGCCGTCGCGCGTCGTCTCAACGGTCACCAGCACCTGGTCCGGCTTCGTCAGCGCGTACGTGATTCGCTTCGGCTTTTCGTTGTCGGGGTTCTCAAACACCGCTTCACTTTTTGACGACTTCACCAGTTTGAGCCGGATCGGCTCCTTGTCAACGTCGGCCATCGCGGTCTTGTAATGGCGCAGGCGCATGAAAACGCCGTCCTTGGTTTCTTCCATGAGGAGAAATTCGTAGATGACCGGCTTCTCGCCGTTGACGAGGCGGAACATGCCGATCATGGCGCCGCCGGCCGGCTCGCTCCAGTGCTCCTCGGCGAGCATCTTCTCGCTCGCCGGGCTGCGCCAGGGGCCGGCGAACCAGGCGACGTCCTTGAGCGTGAAGGACGTCGCCGGTTGCGCGAAGGCAATCGTTGTCCCGATGAAGGCGCAGAGTAGCCCTGGAACGAACAGGCGTTTCATGATTGGCTCCTCAAACGAAGTGCGGCGAGCCGAGCCGCGTAAGCGGCCGGTTGCGTCATGCATCAACCGGCCGCTTACGCGGCTCGGCTCGCCCGATGTGATTAACCCAAATTCACGTACACCGTTTTCACTTCGGTGTAATTCTGCAGCGCGTACTCACCCAGCTCGCGGCCGATGCCGGACATCTTGAAGCCGCCGAACGGCGCCGCGGCGTCGAACACGTCGTAGCAATTGACCCACACGGTGCCGGCCCGCAATGCGTTCGACAGGCGATGCGCCTTGGTGATGTCGCGCGTCCACACGGCGGCCGCCAAACCGAAGGCCGTCTGATTGCCGCGGCGAATCACTTCGCTGATGTCCTTGAATTTCAGGATGTTCATGACGGGGCCGAAGATTTCTTCCTTGGCGATCTTCATCTGATCGGTGACGCCGGTGAAGATGGTCGGCTCGATGAAGTAGCCGCGTTTGCCGACGCGATTGCCGCCGCACAGCATGCGGGCGCCTTCCGACTTGCCGGTGTTGATGAAGCCCATGACGCGATCGTACTGCTCCTGCGAGACCTGCGGGCCTTGCTCGGTCGTCGGGTCGAACGGATCGCCGACCTTGCGCGACTTCGCGCGCCGCAGCATCTTGTCCACGAACAGATCGTGCACGTTCTCTTCAACGAACAGCCGGCTGCCCGCGCAGCAGCATTGCCCTTGATTGAAGAACAGGCCGAAGTACGAGCCTTCAATGGCCGCATCGAGGTCGGCGTCCGCGAAGACGACGTTCGGGCTTTTGCCGCCGAGTTCGAGCGTCACGCGTTTGAGATTGCTCTTGGCCGCCGCTTCCATGATGAGCTGTCCGGTCGTGTGTTCGCCGGTGAAGGCGACCTTGTCCAC
>DAIOGM010000713.1:0-2435 GCA_036745215.1 Gemmataceae bacterium | reverse complement strand
CGACCGTCAACTTCGGCAAGCAGGATTCGCAAACGCGCTCCTGCTCGGTCGGCATGAGTACGCCGCAGGTCCAGCACGTGTTGGGATAAATGAGATGCGTGAAGCCGGTGAGAAGGGTTCGCCCCAAATTGAGCAGCGGCGGCAACGGCATGGATCACCCCGTGGTGCAGGCGGCTCGCCTGTACATTTCTTATGAAACGTGCAGGCGAGCCGCCTGCACCACGGAGGAAGAATTTCACGCTGCTTGCTGAATTGCGATCGCGCCGCCCGGTCGATCGAGCAGCGCCGCAGGCGCTTCGTCGGGCAACGCCAGCGACTGCGGTGCGATGAAGTACGAATGTTCCAGCGCGTGCTGGCCGCGCAGCTCGGCGTGGCTGATCGCGTCCGAAAACAAGAGCCAAGCGGTTCGGGGCTTGAAGTGCCACAGTCGGCGCGGGGCGCGTTCCTGGAATTCGTCGTTGTTCTTGAGGAAGTGATGCAGTCGCAACATGAACTCGTCGTATGCAGTGCGTTCCAGAACGTTGGGCTGAAAAATGCCGATCAAGCCTAGGCCAACGCGATGGACCCAGGTCGGCGAATACTGTGCCGGCAGGCCGACCTTGTCGCCGTAGCGTTCGAGGATTTTCGCGAACGTTTCCGAGGTTATCCAGACGCGGTCGTCGGTGAGATTGATATTGACGTAAAGTCGCAAGATGCGCTGCCCGCGCGTGGGCCGCGAAGGGAACGCGTCGAAGTGCAAGAGATCGTTGCGGGCCGTCAGACGGAGCTTGCGCGTCGCTTCCTCTTCGGGCCGCAGCGTGGCGCGGTCGAGCTGCCAGCTTTGTGCGTAACGCGGCAACATCTTCGCAAGCCAGGTAGTTGCGCGTGTCGAAAAATCCCCGAGCAGCCGCTGTAACTCATTCGCTTGGTTCTGCGAATGGTGAACAAAACCAGAGATGGCGCCGCTTTCAGGGTTGTAGCTAATGTTTTTGTGCGACGCGCCCTTGATTTGTTGTTGCATCAAGAACGTCAAGTCGTCGCCTTCTGGCAAGTCGAATGGACAGGGCTCGAAGGTTATGATTTCGCCGCGTTCCACGCGTTCTTCCAATCGGATCATGGCTTTCTCCGATCGTCAATTCGCGTGCGCTTCGGCCGACGTGTGCGTACCGTTGCGTCCATTGCCATTGGCGTACGCGGGCGGCGCGGCGACCGGTGCGAGGGGCAATGAGAGGATGAACCGCGTGACGCCGTCGTGATTCCCGTCGAAGCGCACATCGCCGCCTTGTTGACGCGCGAAACGCCACGCCTTCGGCAAACCGAGACCGCGGCCACGTCCGGCGGATCGGCCGGAAAAGAACGGATCGAACAGATGCTCGCAGCTACTCGGCGCCGGCCCCGGACCGTTGTCCTCGACGATCAATTCAAGCATTTGCCCGTTCGTCTTTTCGATGCGAATGCCGGCCCAGCCGCCCGCCGGCGCCGCCTCGATCGCATTGCGAAAGAGCGCACTCAGCGCCGTGCGCGTTTGCGCTAAATCGGCGTGCAGCATTTCGTCGTGCGCGATCTCGACCAGCGACAGGTGCACCTTGCGCTGCTCGGCCAAGCTCTGCCACGATTGCATCACCTCTTGGATCAAGCTGTGTGCCGATAACGCTTCCAACCTCGGCTTGCTCGGCCGGGCGAAGTGCATCAGGTCCGTCAGAATCCCATGAATCCGTTGCGTCTGGCCGACGATCTTCGTCAACGACGGCGTCACCTTCTCGCGCAAGCCTTCCATGTATTCGCCGACGTTCTCGATTTCCTCGGCCGGCACGTTGAGCCAATCCATTTGCTTGAGGACGTACTGCGCCTGCCCGGAGATGACCGCGAGCGGATTGTTGATTTCGTGCCCCGCGCCGGCCGCGAATTCCGCTAACGAGGAGAGCTTCGCCGTCAGCAGACGACTTTTCTCGTCGCTGCATTGCGACATGAGCGCCTGTTGCAAACAATCGACATCGCGCTGCAAACGTTCGACCCAGGCCGCATCGTTTTGCCGGCGATTGTCGAGCGCCAGTTGCAAGAGATCCGTCAAAAGCGGGCAGTCCGCGGGTGATTGCCAGGTTTGCTTGGCCAAGTTCGCTTCGACGACGAGGTCCGCCAGCACGTCGGCTTCGTCCGCTGAGAACTGCAATGCCGTCAACAATTCGAGCGTCGTCGCCCCGAGCGGCAAGCCCAGCCCGTCGCCGCGCGCTTGCAAGAGCGAGATCGCCAGTTGCACGACCTCGAATAGCTTCGTCGGCGCGCCAAGACGCTCGACGATGCTCGCCGGCAAGCCGAGATTGCCAATGATGGCCGCGATCCACGCCGGCAACCGCCAACTGCGACACAATCGCCGCGTCAGCGCGGTATGATCGTGGCCCCAGGCATGATGCTGCCAGCCGGCAAGATTGGTGTTTTTGCTTAGTAGCTCCAGATGA
>DAIOGM010000712.1:873-2440 GCA_036745215.1 Gemmataceae bacterium | reverse complement strand
CGGCATCCGCGCTCATAGACATGCCCCTGAAAGCGCTACAACCCTACTGTCGCCAGAAAAGGTCGGTGAGGTTTTTAATCTACCGGATTGTTGACAGATTGCAACGAATTTGTCGGTTCGTCCCGTACGGCTGTAAGCTGCGCCTGTTGGCTATTTGGTGTCCGGCCTTAAGCGCCCACGGACGTAGGACTCGAAATGCAAGGGCGGGCCGAATGCGTTGCATTGCAAGATTAGAGGTCGTGTCTTAGGAGAGCGCGCCGTCACGATCGTTCCTGATGCGGCCCGGCATCAATGCCGCCGTCAACGCGGCGGATTACATGTTTTCCGACAAGACTCCAGAACTTGTCTTCCGCCATTTTCGGCATCTGCCTCACCTTGATTTCCTTCGCTTCTTTCGGAGTTCCCCCAGGATTCTCCTGGCGAACCTCGGGCCACGATTGGGCGTGTTAGCACTCAGCCGAACTTCAGCGCATTTTGGAGCGAACATAATGATGGGTTCCGTCGATGCGATGTCTTCCGCGCGGCAACGTAGACTTCCTTCCGCCGTGAGATCGTCGATCGGCGACGGATCGCCGGCGTGGAATCACGATTAGTCGTAATCGGCCGGGGTTGCCAGTTTGCCGATGATCGACCAGCGCCGATTGTGAAAGGCGAGGACACCGTTCACGTGCTTCCACGTGATCACTTTGCGCGGCGTCTCAGCATCGGGTAAAGCTGAATTCGGACATTTGCGCAAACCCGGCGCAAACAAAACTGGCGAGTCGTCAGAAGTGCTTGGTAATTCGTCCGATGGCGAATCAGTGCTGCGGATTGCAGATCCGCCATCCCCGGTTCGAATCCGGGAGGGGCCTCTTTCATTTCTTCCCTGGAAAACGCGATGAGAACATGACTTTCATGCGGTTTCCGTCACGTTGCAAATTCCAGATCCTCCAGCGAATACTAATTTGCGGGGTAATCTATTGACTGCCGCCGATTGGCAGGATAGAAGAACATAAGTGAACTGACCGGTCAGTCATTTATAGGCGCATTTTTTTCCATTGGACTTGGCGACTCCGAACCGTCTGTGTGCATCTTGCGTCATATGGTCGCGTCCCGGGGAGGCGTGTTATGCAAAAAATGCGTTTTGCAATTCTGGCGATCAGCGTAATCGTCGCCGGCTGCGCGCCCTCCGCGCCGACCAAGCCGATGATGAGGCCGCCCGAAGTTCTGACCACGGCTGCGATCGTCGAGGACATAATCGACTACGAAGACTTTACCGGCCACACCGAATCGCGCAACATGGTCGAGATCAAAGCGCGCGTGACCGGTTACCTGGAGAAGGTCCATTTCAAGGATGGCGACACCGTCAAGGAAGGCGACCCGCTCTTTGAAATTGATTCCAAGCCGTATCAAGTCGAGGTTCAACGTTCGGAAGCGGCGCTGGCTCAGGCCGACGTGCGGTTCAAGCGATTGGACCAGGATTATGGCCGCGCGACCATGCTGCGACAATCGAAGGCGATCAGCCCGGAAGATTTCGACAAGATCAAGGCCGGCCAGCTCCCGGGACCCGAGATGTCCATCGCCAAGA
>DAIOGM010000712.1:0-863 GCA_036745215.1 Gemmataceae bacterium | reverse complement strand
CGACAAGATCAAGGCAGACCGTAACGACGCGGACGCCGCCATCGCCGTCGCCCGCGCCGACCTGGCGAAGGCAAAGTTGAACCTCGATTACACCAAGGTCAGCGTGCCGACGCTCAACAACGGCAGCAAGCCCGATCCCCAGCATCCGCGCACGGGGCGCGTCGGCCGCAAACAAAAAGATCCGGGCAATCTCATCAAGGCCGATGACACGACGCTCACGACCATCGTGACGCTCGATCCGATGTACATCTATTTCGACGTCGATGAGCGAACCGTGCTCAACTTGCGCAGTCTCATCGAGAATAAGAAGATCAAGTCCATCAATGAGATGACTTTTCGCTTTGGCCTCGCCAGCGATGAAGGGAAGTATCCCTATACGGGGCGCGTCGATTTCGAGGACAACAAGCTCGACTCCGGCACCGGCACGTTGCAGCTTCGCGGCGTCTTCGATAACGCCAAGGGCCAGTCGCCGGGGCTGTTCGTGCGTTTGCGCCTGCTCGTCGGCGTGCCGCGCAAGGCAGTGCTCGTTCCTGAACGTGCGCTCGGAACGGACCAGGGCCAACGCTTCCTTTACACCGTCAAAACCGAAACCGACAAGGACGGCAAACTCACGCACAAGGCCGAGTATCGCGGCGCCGGCGACATCCAACTGGGACCGCTCTTCGACGGCTGGCGCGTCGTCGAAAAGGGCGTCGCCCAGGGGGAAACGATCATCTGGAGCGGACTGCAGCGCGTACGCAAGGACGCGAACATACTCATCAAGAACCAGGATCCGCCCCGCGCCAAGATCAACTGACGCACATTCATCAAGTGCCAGGAACTGATCCACACCAGGATCGACGGTGCGCCCTCACCTCGGTCCC
>DAIOGM010000711.1:0-2458 GCA_036745215.1 Gemmataceae bacterium | reverse complement strand
ATGCACCACATCCACCACGTCATCGACGTTCTTGTACGCCTTCGGCTGCTCCTCCGCAAGCCCCTTGTGGCTCTGCGCCCGCGCGATGACGCCGCGCGACAACAGCTCCTTGTCGATGCGTCGGCCCGCGGCTTCCTTGATCGCTTGCGTGCGACTCATCGCGCGGCCGGCGCCGTGACACGTCGTGCCGAACGACTTCTCCATGCTGCCCGGCTGGCCGACCAGCACCCAGCTCGCGCGGCCCATGTCGCCCGGGATGATCACCGGCTGACCGATCTTGCGATAAATCGCCGGCACCTCCGGATGTCCCGCCGGAAACGCCCGCGTTGCCCCCTTTCGATGCACCCACACCTTCTTCTTGACGCCGTTGACCGTGTGCTCCTCCAGCTTCGCAATATTATGGCACACATCATAAACGAGATTCATCTGCAACGTCTGCCACGTTCGGCCAAAGACGCGGGCGAACACTTCGCGCGCCTGCCACATGAGAAGCTGCCGATTGCACCACGCGAAATTCGCCGCCGCCCGCATCGCTGCAATATATTGCTGCCCCTCCGAGCTGTTGACCGGGGCGCACGCGAGCTGGCGGTCCGGCAATTCGATGCCGTACTTCTCCGGCGCCTTGCGCAGATGCATGAGCGAATCGTCGCACACCTGATAGCCGAGGCCGCGCGAGCCGGAGTGGATCATGACGCAAACCATGTCCTTTTCGAGGCCGAACGCGTGGGCCGCCTCTTCGTCGCAGATCGAATCGACGATCTGCACTTCCATGAAGTGATTGCCGGAGCCGAGCGTGCCGCACTGCTCCTGGCCGCGCGTCTTGGCGTGATCACTTACCGCGGCGGGATCGGCGCCGTCGAGATGGCCGAGCGCCTCGGTGTGGTCGATATCGCCCTGCGTCGCCAGGTCGCGCGACATCAGATAACCCGAGCCCTCATCGAGTAGCCGCGTCAGATCCTTGCCCTTGAACGTATAGCGGCCCGATCGGCCGACGCCGGTCGGCACATCGCGAAACAGTTGATCGACGAGCGTCTTCAGATGCGGCTTGACCTCGCGATAGTACAGATTGGAACGCACGAGCCGCACGCCGCAGTTGATGTCATAGCCGACGCCGCCCGGCGAGATGACGCCGCCTTCGTCCGGATCGGTCGCGCAAACGCCGCCGATGCAGAAGCCGTAGCCCCAGTGAATATCCGGCATCGCCAGGCTCGCGTGCTGAATGCCCGGCAAGAACGCGACATTGGCCACCTGCTCGGGGGCCTGATCGAGCTTCAACTGTCCGAGCAATTGCTCATTCGCAAAGATGAGCCCATCGACGCGCATGCCCTGCTTGTAGCTCTTCGGAATGCGATAGCAGCACGCATCGACCTTTTCGAGCGTCCCCGTGAAAGAACCTTTCGTCATGCCAATCTCCCGTTTGCGCCGCTTGCGGTTTCGCGCAGTCGCAAAGTCAATCGTAGCGGAATCAAACCCAGCGCGTTAGACTGACACAGGAAGCTCGGAGATGTTCGCGTTTCCATTTCGACACTTTGGAGTGCGGCGATTTGACGCCGCTTTCTTTCCTTCTTTCTTTGGAAACGCGATGGCAAACGAAAAAAGAAAGCAAAGTAAGAAAGCGGCGTCAAACCGCCGCACTCCAAAATGACACCTGACTGGTAGGGCAAGAAAATGGTCTTTGCTCGCATCTTGTCCCCTTGGGAAACTTTGCTGCGTGACTTGGTCGTGCTCGGCGTTATTATGGTCCTGGCATGGTTCTTCACGAGGCCACCAAAGGACCGAACGGGAAAATAAATCCAAACGGACCCGCTACCTAACCCCGAATTTACTTGCATTCTCGCCAGAAATTCACGAAAATCTAAACCTTCAACCACACTAACCAAGGAACCACCCATGACCGCGAAGAAAACTCTCACTCGCCGCGACATGATCAAAACCACCGCCGCCGTCGGCGCTCTCGCCAGCGCCTCGATCCCGCTGGTTCACGCCGGCGAAGCCAACACCATCAAGGTCGCCCTCATCGGCTGCGGCGGCCGCGGCACCGGCGCCGCTGCCGACGCGATGCGCGCCACCGGCGGCCCCGTTCAGCTCGTCGCGATGGCCGACGTCTTCTCGGACCGCCTCGAAGGCAGCTACGCCGGTCTCAATCGCCAGTTCGCGCGTCAAATGGACGTGCCGCCGGAACGCCGATTCGTCGGCTTCGACGGCTATCGCCGCGCCATGGACTGCCTCCGCGCCGGCGACATCGCGATCATGGCGACGCCCCCCGCCTTCCGCTGGGTGCAGTTCACCTACGCCATCGAAAAACGGCTGAACGTGTTCATGGAAAAGCCGATCTCCGTGGACGGCCCCAGCACGCGCCGCATGTTCGACCTCGGCTCAGAAGCGACGCGGCATAGCCTCAAAATCGGCGTCGGCCTGATGTGCCGGCATTGCGACGCCCGCAAGCAGCTCGAAACAC
>DAIOGM010000710.1:0-2501 GCA_036745215.1 Gemmataceae bacterium | reverse complement strand
CGTCGTCGCTGTGGCGGGGACTGGATGCGCCGTACGAGGTGGCCCGGGTGCGGGAGGACCCGGTGTCGGCAAGGGCATTGGAAAGACACCCGGTGCAGGAGCCGGAAAGGTCGGTAGCAAGGGCGGACAGGCAGCGGCGGCCAATCGGCCTAATCGCGTCGAAAATCGCCAAGGGCTCCAGCAGTCGCGGCAGGATCGCCGCTCGGAAATCCGCAACGAATTCCAGGACAATCATCCGCGCTGGGATTTCGCCATGGACCATCCACGCTGGGCCCAATGGCGCGTCAATACGCCATACCGCTGGGCCACCCTCGCTGGCCTCACCGCGTGGTGCGGCAACGGCGCCGCCTCGTATTACGATTACGGCGAGAACATTTACTATCAGGACGAAGGCGTCTACTCCGACGGCCAGCAAATTGCCTCGGCCGAGCAGTACGCCTCGGCCGCGGACCAGATCGTCACCAACGCTCCGGAAGTCAAGGACCCCAATTGGATGTCGCTGGGAGTCTTCGCCGTGACCCAGGACGGCCAGGCATCCGGCCCGACGCCGACGATGTTTTTGCAACTGAACATCAGCAAGGAAGGCATCATCGCCGGCACGTTGCGCAATACCAGCACCGAGACGACGCAGCCGATCGAAGGCGCCGTCGATAAGCAGAGCCAGCGTGCCGCCTGGGTCGTCTCCGGCAAGACACGGCCGCTCATGGAAACGGGCGTCTTCAACTTGACCAAAGATTCGTCGCCGGCGGTGGTCCACTTTGCCGACGGCCAAACGCAACAATGGCTGTTGGTGCGCATGGACGAGCCGAAGGAATGACACGTTAGTCCGAGACTGTGAGGAAAGCTGGCGTTTCGGGAGGGCGAGGCTCCTGCCGAGCCGTTTGGACTGCGATTATTCGGAGTTCGCGGCTCGGCGGGAGCCTCGCCCTCCCGGCACGCCGCGTTTCCGTTGCCTGAAGATCAGTAGCGCAGCACATCGCAATGTCAGGAGATCGAACCGTGACTCGCGTTCGTTATCCATCGCTTTACCAGATCAATACGCGCGTGTGGCTGACCGAATTGTCCCAGCGGCTCGGCCGCGCCGCCGTTCTCGACGACATTCCCGACGCGGAACTCGATCGCCTGGCCGAGAAAGGCTTCGACTTTATTTGGCTGCTGAGTGTCTGGCAAACCGGCCTGGCGGCGCAGGCGATCTCGCGCACCAATCCGGGATGGCGCCGCGAGTTTCAGGAAACGCTGCCGGACCTGCGCGAGGAAGACATCCCCGGCTCCGGTTTCGCCATCACCGGCTATACGGTTCACAAGAGTCTCGGCGGCGACGCCGCGCTCGCCCGGCTGCGCGAACGCCTCAAGAAGCGCGGCCTGCGCTTGATGCTCGACTTCGTTCCCAATCACATGGCGCTCGATCATCCCTGGATCGAAGATCATCCCGAACATTTCGTCCAGGGCACGGAACAAGACCGGGCCCGCACGCCGCAAAATTACATCTGGATCAAACGTAAGCGCGGCGACATGATCTTCGCCTATGGCCGCGATCCGTATTTCGACGGCTGGCCCGACACCTTGCAGCTCAACTACGCCAATCCCGCGACGCAGGAGGCGATGTCGAATGAACTGCTGAAGATCGCCGGGCAATGCGACGGCGTTCGCTGCGACATGGCCATGCTGGTGCTGCCCGAAGTCTTCGAACGCACCTGGGGCAAGCGGGCGCCGCTGTTTTGGCCGCAGGCGATCAAACGCGTTCGCGATCGCGTGCCGGGGTTCACCTTCATGGCTGAGGTTTACTGGGACATGGAATGGACGATGCAGCAGCAGGGCTTCGACTACGCATACGACAAGCGCCTCTACGATCGGCTGCGCGAACATCACGCGCGGCCGGTGCGTGAACATTTTCACGCCGGGCTCGACTACGAGGACAAGCTCGCCCGCTTCCTGGAAAATCACGACGAGCCGCGCGCCGCCGCGACGTTCTCGCCCGAGGTGCACCAGGCCGCGGCGGTGGTCACGTTTCTATCGCCAGGATTGCGTTTCTTTCATCAAGGCCAATTCGAAGGCAAGAAGAAGCGCATCTCGCCTCATTTGGGCCGCGGACCGAACGAACCCGCCGACGCGGGGCTCGGCACGTTTTACGATCGCTTGCTCGCCGTTTTGCGTCAACCCGCGGTGCGCGATGGCCAATGGCGCTTGCTCGAATGCGCCCTCGGCTGGGACGGCAACTGGACGAACGATTGCTTCCTCGCCTTTGCCTGGCAAGCGTCAAGCGGCGAACCGCTGATCGTGGCCGTCAATTATGCTCCGAATCAAAGCCAGTGTCACGTCCGCCTGCCGTTTGCAGATCTGGCCGGCAAGAAATGGCGACTCGAGGATCAACTCGCCGCTGCCGCGTATGATTGGAACGGCGACGATCTTCAGTCCCGCGGTCTCTACCTGGATATGGCGCCGTGGCAAGCGTGCGTGTTCAAATTTGTGCAAGTGCAAAGATGACAGATGAAGCCCCGGGG
>DAIOGM010000709.1:0-2510 GCA_036745215.1 Gemmataceae bacterium | reverse complement strand
CAAATGGAACAAGTGTTCGCCGCCGTTGCCGTTGATCAGGATCAGCGATCCATTCGGGCTTTCCACGATGCGCAGCAAGCCGGAGATTTCCCAGCCGTTGCCGAACACGCTGCCGCGGCTATTGACGATGGTGATCTCGCCGGTCTGGGTGCTGGTGGAGCCGGTGAATGTGCCATTGTTGAGCTGAAGGAGTCCGGTGGTCAGATCATATTGATAGGTGCCCGAGGGCAAATCGCGGAAATCGGTTTGCAAGGCGACGCGGACCTTGCCGGCCTGATCGACTAGCCAGAAATGTTCGCCGCCGGGCAGTCCCATGCCGCCTTCAAAGCCGGGCAGGACGTATTCAAAATCGCCGCGGCGCTGGACGAGGCGGGCCACCAGGCGCCGGTTGGCGTTGACCGTGACATTGGAGTAGCCGAAATGCAGCACGGGCCGCGGATCGGCGCGCAGCGATTTGTACGCCAGCGTGACGCCGCGCGTCTCGCCGAGCGACTGATACGTGACCAGCGCATGCGTTTCCGTGAGGGCGCCGCTGTGGAGTTCGACTTCGGAGTTGGCGGGTGCGGACTCGCCCGGACAATCCGGCTCCTCGTTGAGATCGTCGTCTTCGGGAGGATCGGGAGGCGGCGGCGGCGGCGTGAAGAAGTGCCAGCTCGAGTTGCGCACGCCGCCGGAGATGGTCACGATGACCGTGCCGTCCGCGCTGACCTGGCCCTGGCCGACCAGATCGAACTCGCCGGTCGATGGGTTGATCGACCACAAATCCATGATCGTTCCCGGCGCATAACCGGCGCGATTGGGCAACGTCAGCCCCGCGGGAACCGCGAACAACATTTCGCCCGGCTGAATCGTGACCACGAGATCGGGCAACAAGTTGTCCGGCAGCGCGGCCGGCGTCAAGTCGATCGGCACCTCCGTGATGCTCAATTCACCCGTGAACTGCTGCCCGGATGAATTCAACAACGTTCCCGCCGCGACGAACACGCTCGCGCCTTGCAGATTCGGATCCGTTGACGAGATCGTTTGATTCTGGCTCGGATCGACGATCTGGCCGTCATTCAACGTCGGCAAGAAGATCGGCCGGGCGATGACGTTGTTGGCGCCGTCATAGATCGGATGGCCGAGGATGAACTCAATTTTCTCGGCGATGAATGGATAATTGCCGTCCGCGTAAAGTTCGCCGCGTACCTTGATCGTCAAGCTCGCGGGAATGCCGGGGCCGAGATCGAGGAGGAACGAGCCGTCGTCCATGGTCAGCCCTTGCACGGCGCCGATTTCGACGGTCATGCCGGGAATGGGCGTGCCATCGACGTTGAGCACGAAGCCGGACACACGCGTCGCGGTGTTGGCGTCCTCGGCCACGGTGATCTTGACGGGGCGTGTCGTTTCGGAATTGCCGTCGCTGGCGACGACGGTGAAGTTGTAGACGCCTTCGTCGCCGGGCGCCGGGGCGATGATGAGCGTGCCGTCGGGATGCAATTGTCCGGTCGGCAACGAACCGCCGCGAACGGTGTAGACGATGGCGTCGCCGTTGACGTCGCTGGCGCCGAGGTTGATCTCGAGATGGCCGCCCACGAAGACGGTCTTGGGCAGAATTGCCGGCAGCGTCGGCGCTTTATTGAAGCTGCCGAGGATGCTGGGCCGCAATGCAAAGCGCAACAGATTCGGATCGTTGACGACGATCGGAATGGCGTCGGACACCTGACCGCGCGCCAGGCCGCCCGAGGGAATGGCGCTGGCAAAATTCAGATACGGCACACTTTTGGCGTTGACGCCGGTGGCGTTCGCGATCTGCACGCTCGCCGGCAAGCCGGGGAATAGTGCGGCGACGTTTTGACTGACGATGGCCGCTCCGTCGTTGCGCAGCGACAGATCGGCGCGGTACTGCTTGGCGGCATCGTCGAATTGAACGTTCGACACCAACATACGAACGCCTGCCAGGGCCGCGAAGCCCTTGAAGTTCACGGCCGCGCCGGCGTTCGCCGAGTTATTCGCGACGAAATCCGGGATCGTCGGGCCGGGCACGCCGTCCGGATCGAGCAAATCTTGAATCGGGCTGATATGAACTTCACTATTCGTATCGACGTCCGCGCTGATCAACTGGAACAGCAAGGTCCCCGTCGCATGTCCGGTGATGCCCGTCACGTCGATGTTCAAGGTTCGGCCGTCGAACTGCACCAGGCCCGGTTGAAATTCCGTGCCCGTCTCGGTGAACGAAAAGATCGGGCTGCCGGGGCCGCGCGAGGAGAGCAATGTCGTTGCGGGGTTTTCGGGATCGACAATGGAAATGAGTAGTGCGTCGCCGCTCGCGGCTTTGTCGGTTCGATTCAGGACCGCCTGAATATCGAATTGTAGCGCCCGCGTGCCGTCGCCTGCGCCAAGGCTCACCTGCATCGTCGCTGCCGTCAGAAAGCGACCTTCCTCCTTCAGTACGGTCACGCCCTGCGGCACGGCGACGCGCGTGATCTTGGTCGTGAATGTTTTTTTCAGCCCGTTCAGCGTTGCGACGG
>DAIOGM010000708.1:0-2522 GCA_036745215.1 Gemmataceae bacterium | reverse complement strand
TTCCCACGCACTCGCGCGGGCTTGATCCGCCGAAACGCCAGCCATTCGCAGCTTGGCTTCCGCTTGAGCCACGAACTGCCGCGCTTGCTCTTTTTCCTCCGCGCCAGGCGACCGCCCGAATGCCAGCAGAAACGCGCGGTCGATGCGGATATCATCCGCGTCCTTGAGCAGCCGAGCCGCGAAGCCTTTCGCCTGCTCGTGCACGAACGGATCGTTCATCAAGAACAGCGCTTGCAGCGGCGTCGTGGTCGTCGTCCTCCCGGCAGTGCTCTGATTCGAATCGGCGCCGTCAAACAACCCGAGGAACGGATGCCGATGAATGCGCGGCGTCATCAAGTAAACGCTGCGGCGATTGGTTTCATAGACGGCCTTGAACGGCTTGTGCTGCGTGAAGTCCCACTTCGGCTGCGGCGGAAACGGATGCCCCGCGCCCGGCGTGCGATCGAGATTTCCGCTCACTGCCAAGAGCGAGTCGCGAATCGATTCCGCATCGAGGCGTCGGCGCGGATAGCGCCAATAATAGGCGTTGTCCGGATCAAGCTTGAAGTTCGCGTCGTCATCAACGCTCGATAACTGGTAAACGCGCGACAGCATGATTGTTCGATGCAGCGCCTTGATCGACCAGCCGTTGTCGACCAAATGCGAGGCCAAGTAATCGAGCAACTCGGGATGGCTCGGCGGCCGGCCCTGTTTGCCGAAGTCGTTCGCCGTCGGCACGATGCCCTGGCCGAAGTGATACTGCCAGACGCGATTGACCAGCACGCGCGCCGTCAGCGGATTGGCGGGATCAGCGATCCAGCTCGCTAGCTGCACGCGGCCGCTGCCTTGATAGTCCCCGACCAGCGTTTGTCCGCCCAGCACCATGGGAAATCGCCGCGGCACTTCCTTGCCGAGCCGGTCTGGGTCTCCCTTGATTTGCACTTTCACATTGCCCACCTGGCCGATGCGTTTCTTTTTTTCATTCTGTCCGTCGATTACCGCGTACGCCGCCGCGTAGGGAACGGGCTGCCTGGCGAACAAATCGCGCTCGGCTTTCGCAGTCTTGATCTTCTCCGCCGGCGCCTTGTCGGTTTCGAGGTTCTTGACGATGTTGTCGAGCTCGGCCAGCTTTTTCTGTCGTTCCGCGTTCTTGCGATCCACTTCGTCTTTCGCATCCAGCGGAATCAGGTCGCGCTGCACCTTGTCCAGCTCGATGCCGGGCCACGGATAGCGCGTGCTGGAAAAGAAGCCATAGAGGGCGTAGTAATCCTCGTTCAGGATGGGATCAAACTTGTGATCGTGGCAGCGCGCACAATGGATCGTCAGGCCAAGGAATGTCTTGCCAAGGTTGTCGATGGTATCTTCGATGGTCAGATGCCACGGGTAGCGCGCGTCCTCGTACGAGCCAAATCGACGCGCGTTCGCCAGGTAACCGGTCGCGATGAGCTTTTGCTTGCGATCCTCCTCGGATCGGGACGCGAGCAGGTCGCCCGCAAGCTGTTCCTGAATGAACCGATCATACGGGATGTCGCGATTGAAGGCATCAATGACCCAGTTGCGATACAGGTACATCTGCGGTATTGGATAATCGGAGTTGTCCCCCGCGGTGTCGGCATAGCGCACCACGTCGAGCCAGTGCCTGCCCCAGCGCTCGCCGTACGCCGGCGAAGCCATCAGCCGATCGAGCAGCCTGGCGTACGCGTCGGACCAGTCGTCCTTGAGAAATGCGGCGATTTCCTCCGGCGTCGGCGGAAGGCCCGTCAGGTCGAACGTTGCACGGCGAATCAAGGCCCTGCGATCCGCCGGCCCCACTGGTTTCATTTTCTGCGACGACAATTTCGCATAGATGAATCGATCGATTGGACTCGACCAGTCCGCATGTTCGATCGTGGGCAGCATTACGTGCTTGACCGGTTGCAATGACCAGAATCGCTTGCCGGCCTCGATGTCGATGTCGCTGCGCTTGGCAACGGGCAACGCCTTGCCCTTGCGCGGATCCGGAGCGCCCATCGCGATCCACGCTTCCAGGTCGGCGATTTCTTGCGCGGCCAATTTGCCGTCACGCGGCATGCGCACGTCCTTGTCCTCAGAACGAACGACCTCGATCAGCAAACTTTCTTTCGGCTTGCCCGGAACGAGCGTCGGTCCAGATCGCCCGCCATGCCGCAGGCCTTCGCGTGAATCGAGATACAATTTGCCGCCAAGCTTCTTGGCTTCTTGGCTGTGGCACCGATAGCAATGTTGCACGAATAGCGGGC
Organism: Gemmataceae bacterium; assembly: GCA_036745215.1. Classification (GTDB taxonomy): domain Bacteria; phylum Planctomycetota; class Planctomycetia; order Gemmatales; family Gemmataceae; genus SIAQ01. The sequence continues at coordinate 285 of DAIOGM010000708.1, read as the reverse complement.
GAATGCGCTTCTCGAAGAATTCGATTTGCTCAGGCGTGAGGTCCGCTTGCGCATTGGCGGAGTTGATTGCGCCAATCAAAAGGTATGCGATTGAAGCGACGAGAATAACGCGCGTTTTCATTTTGCATAACCCGTCGAGGATTGTCGAGCGTCAACGCGATTTCGGGTATCTTAACGCAACAATTGACCAGTCGCAAGCGTCGAGTAGACCTGGAAAATAACAAAACCCCCGCGAGTTTCCCCGCGAGGGTTTTGGTAAAAGCCGGCGATGACCTACTTTCGCGC
>DAIOGM010000707.1:0-2537 GCA_036745215.1 Gemmataceae bacterium | reverse complement strand
GGCCGGCAATCGCGCGGGCCAGCGCACGAAGAACGGCACACGCGTGCCGCCTTCGAACACCGTCCCCTTGCGGCCGCGCATGCCGCTGACGTAGCGCGGCTGCTGCGGGCCGTTGTCGGTCAGGAAGATGACGATGGTGTCGTCCGTGATGCCCCATTCATCAAGCTTCGCGAACAGCCGGCCGAGGTTGTCGTCGATGTTCGTGATCATGCCGTAAATCTTGGCGGTCGCGTCGAGATCGACCTTGCCCTCGATGGGAAAGCCGATCTTGGGGAACGCGTCGATCTTGATCTTGCCCTTGTATAGATCGTGATACTTCGACGGCACCTCGAGCGGCGTGTGTGGGCAATTGAAAGGAAGATAACAGAAGAATGGGCCATCCTTGTTCTTGCGAATGAAGTCGATCGCCGCATCGGTGATGATGTCGCTGACAAAACCTTCCTTGCGCACGGCCTTGCCGTTGTGCTGGAGAATGGGATTGAAATAACTTTCGCCGCCGGGCGGGTCGGAGGGCTGGCCAATTCCGCCGCCCTTCAACACGAGCGCTTCGTCGAAGCCTTGATCCATTGCTCGCAGCGGATAGTTGTCGCCGAGGTGCCACTTGCCGAAGATGCCGGTGCGATAGCCAAGCATCCGCAACAACTCCGCGAGCGTGACTTCATCGGCGTGCATCATCGAGCGGCCGACGAACGTATCGACGACCCCGGTGCGATAGTTGTATCGTCCGGTCATCAGGCTCGAACGCGTCGGCGAGCAAACGGGCGAGACGTAGAAGTTTTTCATGCGCACGCTTTGCTTGGCGAACTTGTCGAGATTCGGCGTCTTGATGATTGGGTTGCCGTGAAAGCCGAGGTCGCCGTGGCCCTGATCGTCGGTCATGATGATGATGACATTGGGCCCCTTCTTGGCCTTGCCTTGAGCGGCCGCGGCGGAGGTCAGGCTGGCAATCATGAGAACGGCAAGGAAAATGCGCGTGAACATGGTTTCTTTTCTCAGCGGGATTTGGCACAATACTCCAAGGTGACGGCACTTATCATGACATACGGTTTCGCAATTTGCATCAGTATTTCATCTTGAGGAGACGAACATGTTGACGACTGCTTTATTGACTTTGGCTTTGAGCACCGGCGACTTCCCGTCCGGCCCACAGGTCGGCGACAAGCTGCCCGACTTCAAGACGCAGGGCTTCTTCGGCCCCGACGCGGGCAAAGAGTATCAACTGCACGAAAAGATCAAGGCCGGCCCGACGCTGGTCATCTTCATGCACGCTCCAAGCGACGCGGCGATCACGCGGCCTGGCCTCCAGTTCTTGAAGCCGGTTGACAAGTACGCCGCGGAAAATGAAAAGCTGGCGACGCAAATCGTCTGGGTCACCGGGGACAAGGACAACGTCGAGAAATTCCTCAAACGCGCGGAAGGTTCGCTGAGCTTGAAATCGCCGGTCAGCATTTGTCTGGAAGGCGGCAAGGACGGCCCCGCGACCTATGGTTTGAATGACAAAGTGCAAATCACCGTGCTGGTCGCGAAGGAGAACAAGGTTCTCAATAACTTCGCGTTGACCGATCCGAACGCGAAGGATGTTTCCAAGGTCATCGCCGCCGTCGCCAAGGTGCTCGGCAAGGATCCGCCGAAGGATCAGCCGGAGGAAAAGAAGAAGCGGGCCGAAGGCAAATCGGCGGAATTGCAGAAGCTGATGCGGCAGATGATTCAGAAGGACAACACCGAGGAAGCGTGCAAGCGCGTCGCCGATGAGATGACCAAATGGGCCGGCCGCGACGAGGCGAAACAGAAGGAACTGCGAGCGTACGCCCAGCAAGTGGTTGACCTCGCATACGGCACCGAGCACGCCCAGGCGGCGCTGAAGAAACTCGCCAAGTAAGAATTGTTTTTGCGAGCCACGGGGTTCATCCCCGTGGGAAGGATGTCCATTCCACGGGGATAAACATTGCATTTGCGAGCCACGGGGTTCATCCCCGTGGGAAGGATATCCATTCCACGGGGATGAACCCCGTGGCTCGCAAGGCATTGGAAAAAACGGATGAAAACGGCCTGCCCGAATTTCACGCTCAATCCCACGGTCACCCGCCGCGAGTTCCTGCGCGCCGGCGCCCTCAGCCTGTTCGGCCTGGGCTTGCCGCAACTTCTCTCCGCTCAATCGTCCCGCTCCATCCCGCGACGCGCCAAGGCATGCATCCTTCTCTTCATGTGGGGCGGCCCCGCTCAACAAGACACCTGGGACATGAAGCCCGACGCGCCCGACGTTTATCGCGGCGAGTTTCAGCCCATTCCGACAACCGTGCCCGGCCTGCAAATCTGTGAACATCTGCCGCGCCTGGCCCAGCGAGCCGACAAGCTGGCGCTCATCCGTTCCATGACGCACGACAACGTCGATCACACGCGCGCAACGCACTTCTTGCTGACGGGCAAGCCGCCGCCGGTCGGCGCCATGAGCGACGATTGGCCAAGCTACGGCGCGATTCTCTCCAAGCTCGAACGCGGCCGCGGTCCATTGCCGCCGTTCGTATCGATGATGCCGG
>DAIOGM010000706.1:0-2551 GCA_036745215.1 Gemmataceae bacterium | reverse complement strand
CTATTCGTCAGCTGCGATGTTGGTAATAGATAGGGCAGAGCCTGGGACGCAGGGGGATTCTGTTGTCCTATTTCGCAAACGCCATCACCCGCCCATCCATCAACGTTACAACGACGCTCTCGCCGCCGCGGCCAATCGCCAATCCCCACGCCGTCGGCACGCCGGGCAGTTCGTGCTGCCAGATCACCTTGCCGGTGTTGATGTCGAGCGCGATGACGCCGGCTTTGATCCGCTGATGATCCTTCTTGTCGCGACTCAGGCCCGTGAAGACGACGGCGTTCTTCGTGATGGCGACGGCGGCGATTTCCTGGTAGATCGGGTTCGACCACTTCACGTTGCCGCTCATGGATAGCTCAGAAAGGCCCGCGGGGGTGTTCTGCGGCATGCCGACTTTGAGCACGCCGACGGGGCATTCCATTTCCATCGTGCTGATGAACTGATCGTCTTCCGGCCGCCAGTAGAGCGGATAGCCGGCGCCGAGGACTTTGCCGTTGCGAACGTAGAGATCCTTGCCGCGGCTCGCGTTGTTCGGCGTGAACTTGCCGTCGGCCAGCGCATACGACGCGATCGGCGGCGAGTTGCCGGACGCGAAATGGACGGCGTTGTTGTGCAACAACATCGGGCCTTGCACGCTGACGCCGCCGATTGGCAACGTGTCGTCGTCGTTGTACGCGGAGCTGTGATTTTGCCATTTGATTTTGCCCGTGCCGGCGTCCAGCGCGTAAACGTGCGTGCCGTCGTGATTGCTGATGCCGGCCGCGCCGAAGACGACGTTGTCGTGAACCAAGACTCCGCCGCCGAGCGGCCACGTCGAGGCGAGCGTGCCGTAAACAGGGATCACACGCTCGACCGGGGCGGCGCGGAAGCGCCAGTTCGTTCTTCCATCAAACGCCTGCAGGCAATAGATGTAGCCGTCGCCGGAACCGACGTGAATCCGTTCAAAGGGATAATCGCGCCGCTTGTCCGTGGAGAAGACCGGCGCGTACTTGATGGGGCCGCCCGTGTACGCGGACCATTCCAGTCCGCCCTTGCCAAGGTCAAGGCAGCGCACCGCTCCGTCCTGCCCGCCCAGGTACACCCGGCCATCGACGATGATCGGCGCCGTCGGCAACGTCGGCGCATTGGGTGTCCAAGTCCACTTCAGCTTGACTGCGTTCGGAACAGGATCGGCGAGCACGACCGAACGGCCATTGTCATGCCGATAGGTCGGCCAATCTTGGTTCGTCAATTCCATCCGTGCCGCGCTGGTCTCATTGAATGATTGCAAGCGATCCTTCTCGGTCGCCTTCGCCAGATAATCAAACTTCGCGCCCGGTCCAAGACTGATAACGCCGAGCTGCGTCATGTCGCATCGGCACATCCATGGGCCCCAGAACATATAGCCGTGCGCCGTGACGACGCCCATGCGCGGCTCCGTGCTCGACACATCGAACGCGGCCGTGCTGCCCCCCTTGCCGCCGCGCGTGAAGATCGTGTCGAAACAGCCGGTGGCGCGCGTGCAACGATCACGCGCCGGGAACGTCGCGAGCACTTCGCCGGTAAGCGGATCGAGCTTGAAACTCGAGTTGCCCTGGTTGGTGCTGCCCTGCCCCAGCGCGTACAGCCCTTCCTTGCGAATGACAAGCTGGACGTTGCCGCCTTCCGTGACCGGACCGCCCTTGACGCTGCAATCTTTCTTCCAAAGGAGCTTGCCGTCCTTCGTCGAAGCCGCCACGAGGAGCGGTCGATTCGGGCCAGCGAAGTAGAGCGCGTCGTCGCTCGCTTTCAAATAGGCCGTTGAGGCAAAGCCCAATAGCCAGTGCTGGGCGCCCTTGCTGGCGCCGATCGCATCGAGCAAATCCTTCGATGTATTCTTCCAGATGATCTTGCCGTTCTTGGCATCGAGGCACGCGAGGAACTTGCCTTCGCTCATGTAATAGAGCTTGCCGTTGCGCATCGCCATGCCGCGGCTATCGATGGGCTCCTCTTCGCGGACGTGCCAGAGGGTTTTCTTCGATTGCGGATCGATCGCGAAGAGATTCTTGCCGAAGCCGAACTTGTAGTTTTGAATCTTCCACCACGGCCAGCCGGCGCCGCGCAGGCGATCTTGCTTGAGCGGCATGTCGGATTCTTCCTTCTCGCCGATCATCGCGTAGAGGACGCCGCCTTCGAGGGCCATCCATTTCCACGTCGGGCCGTCCGCGTCGGGCGGGCCGATCTTGATTTCGTCGCGAATCTTGCCGGTGGCCGCGTCGTAGAGCTTGCATGATTTGTCGTCGCCGAGGAAAAGCGTGTCGGGCGTCGCGATCATCGTGTTGCGATGGATCATGAAGCCCGCGGAAAGATCTTTCTCCCAGAGCACCGTGCCATTGAATGCGTTCATGCACAAGAGCTTGTTGATCAGCGGTTCTTGCGGCTTCGCGCTGGAGCGATCGCCGAAGACTTGAAGACGCGGCCGCCGGAGATGACGGATTGCATCGGCAGCGGGCAGTACCATGGCTCGACCATGTAGTGCGTCATGAAGGGGCGTTTCATGACGATGTCTTCGGATTGCGGATTGTTGTCGGGCTTG
>DAIOGM010000705.1:0-2555 GCA_036745215.1 Gemmataceae bacterium | reverse complement strand
TTCTATTCGTCAGCTGCGATGTTGGTAATAGATAGGGCGGAGCCTGGGACGCAGGACCGTCAGTAGGCGCGCGCCTTGCCGGACTTGAGCCATTGAGAAAACAAGTCGGCGCATTCCTCACGCAACAGGCCGCTTTCAACGATGAGCGGGCTCTTGCCCATTTCAGCCAGGAGCTTGGCGTCCACGTACAACTCGCAAAAGCCCGCGGCCGCGGCGTCGGCGATGGCGGCGCCGTAAACGACGCGTTCGATTTTCGCCCAGTGAATCGCCGACAGACACATCGGACACGGCTCTGTCGTGGAATAGAGCGTACAGCCTTTGAGAAAAATCGTCTTGAGGGCTTGCGCCGCCGCTCGAATGCAGTTGACCTCGGCATGGGCGGTCGGATCGGTGTCGCGCCAGACCGTGTTATGCGTCGCTGCGACCACTTGACCGCCATGCACGATCACGGAGCCGAACGGCGATTGGCCGAGTTCGATGCCGTCTTGCGCCTTGCGAATCGCCACCTTCATGAATTCTGGCTCGGTCATGGGTCTGCTCCCAAGTCGTAGGTCAGCGTAAAGTCAGGCTAGAAAGCCTGACCTACATCAAACGGCGACGCTCTTTCGCTTCACATCAGGTTGTTTGGGCTCCGCCTTCTCGATTTCCGCCAGCCACAACAATACCTCTTCGCCCGTCGCGGGAAGATTGAGATTTGCAGCCGCTCCGGACGAGACGTACGCCAACGCGTTCTTGATGGCGGTCCAGACGGCAACTCCCAACAACAACGGTGGCTCGCCGACGGCCTTGCTGCCGTAAATGTTCATTGTGTTGTCCGGGTTGTCAAGGAAGTCCACATTGAAGACGGCGGGGATGTCCGTGACGTTGGGAACCTTGTACGTCGTCGGCGAATGTGACAGAAGCGCGCCCTTGGCCGTGTAACGCAAATCTTCCGTCGTGACCCAGCCCATTCCCTGGACGAAACCGCCGATCGCCTGGCCGCGGTCGATGGCGGGGTTGATCGAGCGGCCGAAATCCATGAGGATATCGACGCGCAACACCTTCACGTCGCCGGTGAAACGGTCGATGGCGACTTCGGCCGCGGCGCAGCCATTGGTGTAATACAAAAACGGATTGCCTTTGCCGGTCTCGCGATTGAAATCGACGCCCGGCGTGGCGTAATGGCCGCGCTCGCCGAGGCTGACGCGCTGCTCGTGCGCCATGCCGACTAGCTCGGTAAATGTGAGCCGAACGGCGGGGCGACGGCGATCGCAAACGCCGCCGGCCGCGAACTCGATGTACGCCGGCGACGCTTCCAGGCCGTGCTCGACGGGCGCGAGATGACGGGCGGCGACCTCCGCGAGCCGTTGCCGCAGCGCCTCGCACGCCCGGACCGCGGCCGTGCCGTTGAGATCGGTGCTCGCGGACGCGGCGGTCGGCGACGTGTTGTTGTTCTTTTCCGTCGAGGTCGCCATGACGCGCACGGCCTCCATCGGCAACGCGAATTGATCGGCGACGAGCTGCTGAATTTTTACGTTGAGGCCCTGCCCCATTTCGGTCCCGCCGGTCGAGACCTGGATCGTGCCGTCGAGATAGATATTGACGAGTGCGTTCGCCTGGTTCAACGTGCGGCGCGTGAACGAAATGCCAAACTTGACCGGCATCAGCGACAAACCCTTGAGCGTGGTGCGCGACAACGCGTTGAAGCGTTCGATCTCGACCCGGCGGCGTGCGTAATCCGACGTTTCCGCCAGGCGGTCAAAGAGCGCGGGCAGCGTGTTGTTGGCGACGATCTGGCCGTAAGGCGTCACGTTGCGTTCGCCGACGCCATAGCAGTTCTTGCGACGAATTTCCAGGGCGTCGAGCCCAAGCGCGGCGGCGATGTCTTCGATGATGCTCTCGATGGCAGCGATCGCTTGCGGCCCGCCGAAGCCGCGGAACGCCGTGTTCGACGGCAAGTTGGTGCGGCACACGGTTCCGGTGACATCGATCGCGGGAATGTAATAGGCATTCTCCGCGTGGATGAGCGTGCGTTCCATGACGGCGAGCGACAGGTCCGCGGAGAAGCCACCGTTGGAATAGAAATCAGTTTTGAGGCCCGTGATGACGCCGTCGTCGGTGAAGGCAATGCGATAGCGCGCCTGATACGGATGCCGTTTCCCGGTGACTTGCATGTCCTGATCGCACGAGAGAACGACGCGGGCAGGCCGGCCGGTGCGGTGCGCGACCAGAGCGGCGAGGATGGCGGGATGTGCGGCCTGCGTTTCCTTGCCGCCGAAACCGCCTCCCATGCGCCGACAAATGCACACGACCTGGTTTTGCTTGAGGCCCAGGCAGCGCGCCACCACGGCTTGCACCTCGGTTGGATTCTGCGTCGAGCAGTGGACGGTGATCTGCCCATCCTCGCCCGGGATCGCCAGCGACGCTTGCGGCTCCAGGTAGAAATGCTCCTGTCCGCCGCTGACAAACGTCCCATGCAGCACGTGTTCCGCGTTTGCGAACGCCGCTGAGACGTCGCCGCGCTGGATGCGGCGCGTTGGGCCGATGAACTGTTTCTTGGCGATCGCGTCGTCGAT
>DAIOGM010000704.1:0-2586 GCA_036745215.1 Gemmataceae bacterium | reverse complement strand
TCGCCTCCTTCCGGACCGCTTTGCAAATCGAGCACTACCTGGACAGCATCGCGGTCGATGGGCTTGCTCTCGCGGAAGCCGACGGCGACGGATGTCGGCCGAAAGAACGCGTCGAGGGAATCGGAGCGATCCATGCAAGTAACTCGAAAAGAGCATTGGTTGAGTCCGCGACTTCACGGAGTTGACGCGGTCATCGTATCGGAGCTTATGTGTGCGGACAGAGTCGCCTTGCCGCTCAGTCTTTCTTCAGCAGTTCGATCTGGCGCTGGCGTGCGAAACTGACGGCTTGAGCCAGGTGTGTGTCTCTCGCTCGAATCACGAATCTCGCTTGCCGCGGTAATCTTCGTCGGAGAAACGATATTTGGCGATCAGGCGGTACAAAGCTCGGCGACTGATGCCCATGACTTTCGCCGCACGCACCTTGTTGCCTTTCTCCTGGCGGAGCATCGCGAGCACATGTCGGCGTTCCACCTCACGCAGTAAATGCGGGTCGTCGCTTGGCGAAGTCGGTGTCGCGGCTCGGATTTCGACGATGTTCTCCGGCAGATCGTCGAGCGTGATCGTGTGTTCTTCCGAAAGAATCTGGGCTCGTTCGAGGACGTTTGCCAATTCGCGCACGTTGCCGGGCCAATCGTATTGTGTCAACGTGTCCATTGCTTCGGGCGTGATCGCGAACGGCTCTGGTCCGACGCGACGCGTGTGCAGAAAATGCTCAACGAGTTCACGTATGTCCTCGCGGCGTTCCTTCAGCGTGGGGAGGCGGATCGTCACGACGTTCAAGCGATAGTAAAGGTCTTCGCGAAAGCGATTGGCTTTTTGCTCTTCTTCGAGATTCTTGTTCGTGGCGGCGACGATCCGCACGTCGGCGATCGCTTCCCGTGTGCTGCCCACGCGACGGTAATGGCCGTTCTCAAGGACCCGTAGCAGCTTAGCCTGCAAGCCTGGTCCCATCTCGGCGATTTCGTCGATGAACAGCGTCCCACCTTCAGCGACTTCGACCAGGCCGGGCTTGGTCTGGACGGCGCCGGTGAACGCGCCTTTTTCATGACCAAATAATTCGCTCTCCAGCAACGTTTCCTGGAGGGCGGCACAATTGACCGTCACGAGCGGGCGCGTGCGGCGCGGGCTGTTGTAATGCAGCGCGCGAGCCACGAGTTCCTTGCCGGTTCCGCTCGCTCCGCGGATCAGGATCGTCGTGTCCGACGGCGCTACTTTCTCGATCAACTGCATGACGCGCCGATGTTGCGAACTGGAGCCGACCATCTTGTAGCGGGGCGACTCGAAGCCAATATGCTCGACCCACTGCCTTTCCCGGCGAGCCAGTTTGACTTTTTCGTACGCCTTCTGGATATGGACTTCCAGTTCGTTGAAGTGAAACGGCTTCGTCATGTAGTCATACGCGCCCGAGCGCATGGCGGTAAGCGCGCTGTCCACGCTGGCGTGGGCCGTCAACATAATCACTTCAACGTCCGGATGCTGTTCCTTCAATTTGGTCAGCAACTCTAGCCCGTTGGCATCAGGCAGGTTGATATCCAGAAGGGCGATATCAATGCGTTCCTCCCCGGCCAAGTTGATTGCATCAAGGCCTTTGCCGGTTGCGAAGACCTTCATTCCGGTGCGCTCGAAGCGCTGCTGCATCATCTCAAGCAGCGCTTCGTCATCATCGACCAACAGCAAACGAATTGGTATCGCCTTTTCAGTTGCGGACATAATCACGACCTCAACAAAGGAAGCTCACCGGCAGCGGCGGATAGGGACTGAAGATCCAAGCTGCGAAACTGCGTCTTTGCCGCTGCAAATGTTTTAGGCGCTTTGCATTGAAAGGAACCTCCCTTTACTTGATCGGCAGCTCATACACGATCGCTCCGAGCAGCGATCCCTCTTTCTTGCCGTGGCAGACTGCGCATTGCTTGAGCACGACCGGCACGATCGTCGCCGCACGCAGTACCGGCTTGCCGTCCACCTGGGCGACTTCTTCGTAATACGCTTTTCCTCCCTTGATCTCGGCCACGGCTTTCTTCTCGAAATCGGTCTTGGCGACGTTGGCTTTGTTCTTCGGCTTGCCGGTCGCGTCGATCAAGCGGGCGTCGTGGTAGCCCTTCTTGTTCATCACGGCGAAAACGTCCATGGCGACCATAGCTGCGGGGACGCTTGATTGGCCTTCGGCGTAGCTGTTGGTGATGCTCACCACGGCAGTCTTGTAGAGATCGTCGAGCATCTTGACCTGTTCGCGCGTCCGGTCCAGCGCCGCCGGATCCGGGGCTTTCTTGTCACCGGCGGGAGCAGAGCCAAAACCGCACACGAGCAAGAAACCCAGGCTCGCCGCAGACACCGTGCCCAGACACCAACGAGGGATGCGATTCATGAAGACTCCTGATGCAAATGGGGAAACGGAAAACGGGTAGGAGGGCGAGTAGGCCTCGAATTGGTCGCCGGTCATTTCGGGAGCAGCGCGGCAAAGGCATCTTCGCGTTCACCCGGCAAGCGAGCGTCCCGGACATCGCGGATGTGCTGGTGGCAACGCACGCACGACTTCGTCAGGTCGAAGTACGCCAGGGTCACGCCGTCCATGTTCTTTTCTTTGGC
>DAIOGM010000703.1:0-2595 GCA_036745215.1 Gemmataceae bacterium | reverse complement strand
AACGCCTCGACGGTTTCTGCGAGCACGGCGGCCTGCTCCGGCGTCGGTTCCTGATCGATCGCTTCGCGCCAGCGTTCATCATTCGGCGACGGTGCGCTCTCGCGCGCCAGGTCGCGCCCCTGCGTTCGATAATATCGGACGCGTTCGGCGCACTTACGCAGCGTGATCACCATCAGCATGCCCCACAAGCCGTCCCAGCCCTCCTCGGCCAGCGCGCCGTCGCCGTACCGCAGCAAGAAGCTCTTGTAAGCGGACTGCACTACATCTTCCGGATCGATCTTGCGACGCATGCGCGTATCGAGATGGCTGCGCGCCAGGCCGATCAAACGCCGGGTGAAGCGTTCAAACGACTGGCGCTCGTCGCCGCCGGCCGCCGCGAGGTCGTTCATGGCCATAGCTCGTTCCTCGCCTGCGTGTATATCCTCGTTTCCGACGCGACCGGACAGCAGTTTTCAATTTTTTTTATCCGGCTTGGCCGATCCGGGTCTCCTCCGAGATTCCCCTATTATAGCCCGCCGGTGTCGCCCCGGAGAGTCGGCCAATTTTTTCTCGTCTCAACACGTCCATGGGAGTTTCCGTTATGCTGCGCAGTTTTCTCAGATACATCCGACGCTGGTACGCGATCGGACCAAGAACCATAAGAAATCCACGCACGAAGGGCTTCGTGCCGGCGCTTGAAATGTTGCAAGAACGCGTCCTGCCGGCCGTCACGGCCTCGTTCATCCCGTCCGCGGGCGTCTTGACCGTGTTCGGCGATGCCTTGAATAACAACATCACCTTGAGTCGAAACGCCGCCGGCAATATCCTCGTCAATGGCGGCGCCGTGGCTGTGACCGGGGGCACGCCGTCGGTCGCCAACACCGCGCTGATCCAGGTGTTCGGCCAGGGGGGCAATGACACCATCACGTTTGACCAGGCCAACGGCGCTCTGCCGCGCGGCAATCTCTTTGGCGGCGCCGGCAACGACACGATCATCGGCGGCGCCGGCGGCGACTTGATCTTCGGCCAGGCCGGCAACGACATCCTTCTCGGCCAGGGCGGCTTCGATCAGCTTTTCGGCGGCTCGGAAAATGACACGCTCACCGGCGGTGACGCCGACGATCTCGTCTTCGGCGAAAGCGGCAACGACCGCATGATCTGGAACCCGGGCGACGACACCGATCTCAACGAAGGCGGCGCCGGCATCGACACCGTCGAAGTCAACGGCGGCAACGGCGACGAATTCTTCACCACCACCGCCAACGGCACGCGCGTTCGCTTCGACCGCACCAATCCTGCTCCCTTCTCGATTGACATCGGCACCACCGAAAACCTCGTCGTCAACATGAACGGCGGCAACGATTCCTATTCCACCACCGGCGACCTCGCCGCCCTGATCAAAATCACCGTCGACGGCGGCACGGGCAACGACACCATCCTCGGCTCGAACGGCATCGACTTCTTGTTCGGCGGCGACGGCAACGACTTCATCGACGGCCAGCAAGGCAACGACACCGCCTTCATGGGCGCCGGCCAAGACATTTTCCAGTGGGATCCAGGTGACGGCAGCGACATCGTCGAAGGTGGCGACGGCGCCGACACCATGCTGTTCAACGGCAGCAATGGCGGCGAGCAATTCGTGGCATCCGCGAACGGTCAGCGCGTCCTCTTCACGCGCAACCTCGGCAACATCGTCATGGACCTCAATGACGTCGAGCAAATCGACCTGAACGCCCTGGGCGGCATCGATAGCGTCACCATCAACAATTTGACTGGCACCGATGTCACCAAGTTGAACCTGAACCTCGGGAGCACCATCGGCGGCTCGACCGGCGACGCGGCCGCCGACACCGTCATCGTCAACGCCACCAACGGCAACGACATCATCGACATCTTCGGCGCCGGCACTTCCGTCGCCGTCGTCGGCCTGTCGGCCCTCGTGAACATCACGGGTTCGGAAGGCGCCAATGATGCGCTCGTCGTCCAAGCTCTGGGCGGCAACGACGGCGTCACCGCGACCACCCTGCCCGCCGACGTCATCAAGCTGACGATTGACGGCGGCGTCGGAAACGACACGCTGCTCGGCTCGCAAGGCGCCGACACCTTCCTCGGCGGCGACGGCAATGACTTCGTCTTCGGCGACAACGGCAACGACCTCGCTCAACTCGGCGCCGGCAACGATGTCTTCCAGTGGGACCCAGGTGACGGCAACGACATCATCGAAGGTGGGGGCGACGTCGATCAGATGCTCTTCTTCGGCTCGAGCGCCAGCGAGGACATCGACATCGTCGCCAATGGCGGACGCGTTCTCTTCCTCCGCGACATCGCCAACGTCACCATGGACCTCAACGATGTCGAGAACATCGAGTTCCGCGCTCTCGGCGGCGCCGACAACATCACCGTCGGCGACCTGAGCGGCACCGATGTCACGCAGATCGGCCTCGATTTGCGTGGACCCAACGGCGGCGGCGACGGCGAGGCCGACACGGTCACCGTCTTCGGCACCAACGGCGACGACGTGATCGGCGCCGCGGGAGACGCCGGCGGCGTCAGCGTCTTCGGGCTGCAAGCCACCGTCAACATCTTCTTCCAGGAGCAGGCCAACGACCGGCTGAC
>DAIOGM010000702.1:0-2642 GCA_036745215.1 Gemmataceae bacterium | reverse complement strand
TCAAGCCCCGTCATGAGCGCAGCGATTGGCGGGGGTTGAACCCGGGCACGAACTTCACCAATCGCTGCGCTCATGGTGGGGCTTGAGTTCGATCACAACAAGATATATGAGTCGCCGTCGTCCCACTGCCCTAGTTCTTTCTGGAACTTGCGGGACTTGTCCACAACGATTTGGCCGTCTTCGGTGCGGCGAATCGCATAGCGTTCCAGCGGCCGCGGCGCCGGGCCTTCGAAGTTGACGCCGGTGATCTTGAAGCCGGAGCCGTGGCAGGGGCATTTGAATTTCTTCTCGCCCTCGAGCCAATTCGGCGTGCAACCCAGATGTGTGCAGGTCGTACTCAGCGCGTAGATGATGTCGCGGCCACGCTCATCCTTCGCGCGAATGACCCAGGCGCCGATTTCCTTGAATTTGTCATCCACCTTGTTCTCTTCGAAGGCACTGGCGTCGCCGGCCTTGAAGCTACTCGGCGGCTCGGAGAGGACATTCGGGAACATGAAACGAACGGTGCCAAGCGTCATGCCGAGCATGGAAAGGGTAAAAGTCGTCCAAGCGGTCGCAATCCAGGAGCCGAAGAACATGAGGACGGTCGCGACGAGGAAGTTGCGCCGCCCCGGCTGATCCGGCGTCTTGGCGGGCGCGGCAGGTTTTGGCGGAGGTGGTGGTGCGGCAGCCGACGGTGGCGCGGTCGGGGCCGTTTCTGGCGGCGGCGCGGGCTGAGGATTGTCAGGTTGATTCGCTTCTGCCATGATCGGTGACTCTCATGTCAGACTTTGGCCGTGAAGCCCATATTCTCTTCGCGGCAATCGAAGATTGCTCGCCTCACGGCTGATTTTGCATCATTGTGAAAACGTTCACAAATTACGTTGTACGATTGCAGGACAGGTCGTCAACCAGCTTGCGTGAATGCAAAGAAAATGCCAATCGAAATCGCGTGGCGAATGTGCGAATTGAGGGATATGCGTCTCAGATCTGGCAAAAACGCACAAGCGAAGTGCCAAATCTGACAAAGCAAAAAGATCGTGGGCAAAAAAATGACGGGTCGAGATTTAGAGAAGACCAAGCCGCTTTCCTATTTTTTTGCCCCCGATTTTTTTGCTAAGTTGCTACGAATCGCCTGTTCGTGAACCGGTTGAATCAGGCCATGTTCCGTAATAACTCCCGTGATTATTTCCGCCGGCGTCACGTCGAATGCGGGGTTGTAGACGCGAATGCCGTCTGGAGCGGTCGATTTGCCGAATGCGTGCGTGATCTCGCGCGGATCGCGTTGCTCGATTGGGATGTCGCGTCCAGTCTTGATCGACAGATCGAACGTGCTCGACGGCGCCGCGACGTAGAATGGAATGCCGTGCGCCTTCGCCAGGACCGCGACACCGTAGGTGCCGATCTTGTTCGCGGTGTCGCCGTTGGCGGCGATGCGGTCGGCGCCGACGATCACCAGCTGCACCCTGCCCTCACGCATGACCTGAGCCGCCATGCTGTCGCAGATGAGCGTCACGTCGATGCCGGTTTGTTGCAATTCCCACGCCGTCAAGCGCGAGCCTTGCAACAACGGACGCGTTTCGTCGGCGAATACGTGAAATTGCTTGCCCTGCTCCGCGGCCGTGTACAGGACGGCTAGCGCCGTGCCGTACTCCGCAGTCGCGAGGCCGCCGGCGTTGCAATGCGTGAGGATGCCGTGCCCCGGTTTGACCAGCGCGGCGCCGACAGCGCCGATGGCGCGGCACATGCGGCGATCTTCGTTCTCGATGGCGAGCGCCTCTTGCAGTAGCAATCGCGTCGTCCGAGCCTGAAGCGTTAGCGAAGTTGACGCATCCTTCGCTAACGCTTCAGGCTCGGAAAGAACTTTCTCCATGCGTTCGATTGCCCAGAAGAGATTGACCGCCGTCGGCCGGCTCGTGCGCAGATAATCGGCGACTTCCTTCAAGCGCATCGCGTACGTCGCCGGATCGGCGTGCGATTGCATGCCGACGACGACGCCCATCGCCGCCGCGATGCCGATCGCCGGGGCGCCGCGCACGCGCAGATTGCGGATCGCTTCCCAGATTTCTTCGATGGTGCGGCAATCGCGATATTCAAGTTGAGTAGGCAGCAGCGTTTGATCGATGAGGCGCACATGGCCGGGCAGGTCGCCGATCCATTCGATGGTGCGCGGGAGAGGTTTCATTTCTTGCTCTGCGTTTAGCGCTCGCTGGACGTTGGCAATGGATGAATCGTCGCGCGATTGTACGCGCAGCGCGAGCGCTAAACGTAAACCGGGGAAAATTCAATTTCCCCGAATAATCTTCAGCGCGGCCTCGTGCAACAGGCCGTTGCTCGCCAGCACGTCCGGTTTCTCGATATCGAACGTGCCGTCCCACGACGTCATCTTGCCGCCGGCTTCCTCGACGATGGGCGCAAGCGCACCGAGGTCCCACGCGTGAACGCCGTGCTCGACCATGATCTCGCCGGAGCCTTGCGCGATCATCACGAAGCCGTAGAAGTCGCCGAAGCCGCGCTGGCGTTCAGTCATTTCGACGAGCTTCAAGAACTGGCGATCGTGGCCGACTTTGGTGAACCACGAGATGCTGGTGTAATATACGTGTGCTTTGTCCACGGATTTCAACTCTGTGACGCGAATCTTCTGCTCGCGGCGGTTCGCCCCC
>DAIOGM010000701.1:0-2653 GCA_036745215.1 Gemmataceae bacterium | reverse complement strand
GCAAGTTTTTCGATGACGACACGGGCCTCGGCTTCTGGTGCGGCGGCGACTTCCAGCTGGGCAAGGATTGGCCGCCGGTGCGCATCGCCACCGACAACGACGGCAGCTCGAGCGTCGGCGCCACCAGCGATTCGACGGCCCGGCTCCTGGCTCTGATGCTGCTCGGCGGCATCCCCAGCATCGACAAGGACGCCCGCGATGGCATGCGCCGGCGACTCGCCAAGGCCGCGGTCGGCATCGACGTCCCGTGGCTGACGCGCCCCAAGGTCGTCAACCGTTTTTCATCCAGCGAAGTCACGCACAACAAGCTGGGCCTCGGACCCTTGAACGCCGGCGGCGACGTTTACTCCGAGGCGACCATTCTGAAAGGCGTCGGCGCCAACACCTATGCCGTCGCCTGGCAGAACTTGCAATCCCAGGGCACCTACGGCTTCGGCGACGTCGCCACCATCATCAGGGACACGATCAAGGCCTATGAATAATCATTGATCCCACACTGTTTTGCCGCTTGCGGCTTCGCGCTCGAAAGATCCCTTGCGAGCGTCAAGCCGCCGCGGCATCTCAACCGCGATTGGACGAAGACCACCATGGCCATCAAACAACAAGACCGCACGCTCTTTCTCACCTCGTCGCTGGGACCCGATTCGCTGCTGATCAGCTCCTTTTCCGGCACCGAGGCGATGTCGCAACTCTTCAACTACCAGTTGATCATGGAAGCCGAGGAGGCCGTCGATCCCAAGGACATCATCGGCAAGAGCATCTCCTGGAAGGTCCATCCGAAAAAGGGGCAGCCGCGTTACTTCAACGGCTTCGTCAGCCGATTCGCCACCGGCGCCCAGTCGCGGCGCAAGACGCACACGTATCGCGCCGAAGTCGTGCCATGGTTGTGGTTCTTGACGCGCACCTCCAACTGCCGCATCTGGCCGGGCGGTGAAGAAAAGAAGACGGTCCCGCAGATCGTGAAAATGATCTTCGACGAGATGGGCTTCTCCGCGTTCGAAATGGACGGCATCAAGGACACCACCTATCCCGAATTGGCGTATTGCGTCCAGTATCGCGAGACCGCGTTCAATTTCGTGTCGCGGATTCTCGAGGAGGAAGGCATCTTCTATTACTTCCGTCACGAGAACGGCAAGCACACGATGGTGCTGGCGGATCAAAAAGGCGTCTACAACGCCATTTCGCCGCCCGACCTGGCGATCGACAACTGGGAGCACCAGTTCGAGCTTCGCGCCGGCAAGGTGGCCATGACCGATTACTACTTCAAGGACCCGAGCACCAGCTTGCTTGCCAGCACGGAAACGCTCGTCGATTTGCCGGACGCGAAGAAGTACGAGATGTTCGATTACCCCGGCGATTATCGCTTCAAGCCCGACGGCGAAGAGTCCATCAAGGTGCGCATGGAGGAGCAGGAAATCCCGCACGACACCGTGCGCGGCTCCAGCGAATGCCGCGACTTCGCGCCGGGCGCCAAGTTCACGCTCGGCGATCTCGACTTGCCCGGCAAGGCGGAGTCGGGTCAGAGCTACGTCATCACGCAGGTGCAGCACTCGGCGTCGGACGTGGAATTCGAAGCCGGCACGAGCCGGGCGGATTATCGCAACATGTTCTCCTGTATTCCGGCGTCCACCGTGTTTCGAGCAGGACGCGTGACGCCGAAGCCCGTCGTGACCGGCGTGCAATCGGCCGTCGTGGTTGGGCCGGAAAAGGAAGAGATTTACACCGATAAGTATGGCCGGGTCAAAATCCAGTTCTTCTGGGACCGCAGGGGCGAAAAGAACGAGAACAGCTCGTGCTGGGTGCGCGTTTCGCAAGGGTGGGCCGGCAAAAATTGGGGCATGGTTTTCAATCCGCGCATTGGGCAGGAAGTGCTCGTTGAGTTTCTCGAAGGCGACCCGGATCGGCCCGTCATCATCGGCCGCGTTTACAACGCCGAGCAAATGCCTCCGTACGAGCTGCCGCTCAATCAGACGCAGAGCGGCATCAAGTCGCGCAGCAGCTTGAAGGGCACGACCGAGAACTTCAACGAAATCCGCTTCGAGGACAAGAAGGACAAGGAGCACATCGTCATCCACGCCGAGCGGAACCTCAATATTTACGTGGAGAACAACGAACGCCGCACCGTCGGGAACGATCAATCGCACACCGTCGTCCACAACGCCACGCTGACGATCGGCACCGATTCGAAAAGAACGGATCCGAGAAAGGACGGCTTGTGCACGACCAAGATCTTCGGCGACACGAGCACGACGATCACCAAGGGCGATCTGAGCCTCGACGTGCAAGAGGGCAAGATGACGGTGCACGTCAAGGGCGTCGTCGAGGAAACGTTTGATGATACGCTGACGACGACGGTGAAGAACAAGGCGACGCTGCAATCCGCGTCGGCGGACGTGCTGGTCAAGGCCGCCGAGAAGATCACGCTCGAGTGCGGCGCCAGTTCGATCACGCTCAAAAAGGACGGCACCATCGAGATCAAGGGCAAAGACATCAAGATCAGCGGCTCGGCCAGCGTCGCGGTGGACGGCGCCAAAATTGACAGCGTCGCCAGCGCGGTGCACACGATCAAGGGCAACCCGGTCAAGATCAATTGTTAAGGACCTCGTTCCCAGGCTCTGCCCTATCTATTACCAACATCGCAGCTGACGAATAG
>DAIOGM010000700.1:0-2702 GCA_036745215.1 Gemmataceae bacterium | reverse complement strand
GCTGCTTTGCGTCATTTATGCAACCCTGAGAGTACTGGTAAGGGGCCGGTTGAGTCGTTCTGGAAATTCAACCGGCCCCTTACGGGGCTCGGCTCGCCGCTCATCTGAAGGATTTTCATGACACGCGCCAAACGGTTGACGCTCCTTTTGATCCTCGCGCTGGCATGGGCCAATCCCGCGGTCGCGGATGACAAGCTCATCCTCGAGCGGATCGCGTTCGGCTCGTGCGCCCGCCAGGACAAGCCGCAGCCGATCTGGGACGCCATGGTTGCCGCAAAGCCGCAGCTTTATCTGGCGCTGGGCGACAACATCTACGCCGACACGGAAGACATGGCCATCATGAAGAAGAAATACGAACAGCTCGCGGCCGTGCCGGGCTGGCAGAAACTGAAGGCGACTTGCCCCATCCTCGCAACGTGGGACGATCACGACTTCGGCGTCAACGACGGCGGCGAGAATTACGCCAAGCGTGCCGAATCGCAGACGCTCTTCCTCGATTTCTTTGGCGTTCCGAAAGATTCGCCGCGCCGCAATCAGAAGGGTGTCTATCATGCGGAAATCTATGGCCCGCCGGAAAAACGCGTGCAAGTGATCATGCTCGACACGCGCTACTTCCGCGGCCCGCTCAAGAAAAAAGCGACGAAAGTCTTCGGCGAAGGCCCCTATGAGCCGACGTCCGATAAGAAAGCCGCCATTCTGGGCGACGCGCAATGGCAATGGCTCGCAGAGCAGTTGAAGGTTCCCGCCAAGTTGCGCATCCTCGCATCGAGCATCCAAGTTGTCGCGCAGGATCACGGCTGGGAAAAATGGTACAACGTGCCGCACGAACGCGAGCGGCTGTTCAAATTGTTGAAGGACACCAAAACCGCCGGCGTGATTTGTCTGTCGGGCGATCGCCACCTCGCGGAATTGTCGATGATGGACGCCGGCATCGATTATCCGCTGTACGATGTCACGTCGAGCGGCCTGACCGAAGCGTCGCAAAAATGGCGAAAATTCGAAGTCAATCGGCATCGCATCGCCACCATGAACTGGGGCAACAACTTCGGCTTCATCGCGATCGACTGGGCCAAGGTTGACCCGGCGATTCGCCTGCAAATTCGCGATCAGGATGGGGACGTCACGATCCAGGAAAAGTTCACGCTGAGCCTCTTGCAACCCGGCACGATCAAGAGCAAGGCCGTTGCCGGCGCGACGCGCATCGACGGCAAGATCATGACGGCCGACGTCATCAAGGAAATGCTCAACAAAGAGGTGACGGTGGAAATGAAGGTCGTCGCGACCGGCGAGACGAAGAAGAGTGACCTCGTGTTTCTCAATTCACACGCCGATCGCATGAGCGACGAGAACCTCACCATCGTGCTCAACAAGGACGTTCGCGCCGCGCTCGCGAAGGCAGGCATCACGCTGCCGCGCACGCATTTCGAGGGCAAGTCGATCCGCGTCGTCGGTCCGTTGACGCTTTTCAGCGGCAGGCCGCAGATTATTGTGGCGGATGTTCAAAAAATCCAGGTAATCGATTCCAAATGAACTCATGCCAATCGCTTGCGGTTTCGCGCGCGACGTCCCGCGAAACCGCAAGCGTAATTCGGAGATCGTCGATGCGCACTGCCATCCTTGTCGCACTCTTCGCGTTACCGACCGCGCTGCACGCCCAGGAAATCTTCGAACCCGACGCCAAGCTCAAAGTCGAAGTCGAATCCGGCGGCGGCGAAGGCCCCGCCTGGCATCCCAAGCTCGGCATCTTTTCCTCCGGCAACGACGGCCATATGCACCTGTTGTCGCCCGAAGGCAAGTCGCGCGTCTATCGCAAAAACGCCGGCACGAACGGCCTGCTCTTCGACGCCAAGGGCCATCTTGTCTCCTGCGAACATGCGTCGCGCCGCGTCACACGCATGGATCCCGACGGCAAGATCACCGTGCTCACCGATAACTACGGAGGCAAGCGCTACAACAATCCGAACGATCTGACGATCGACTCCAAGGGCCGCATCTATTTCACCGACCCTCGCTACGGCAAGCGCGACGGCATGGAGATGCTCGATGACAAGGGCCAAACCATCGAGGGCGTCTATCGCATCGACACCGACAATAAGGTCACGCGCATCATCGGCCGCGAACTGGATCGGCCCAACGGCATCCTCGTTTCGCCGGACGATAAGTATCTGTTCGTCGCCGACAACAACAATAACTCGCTCACCGGCGCGCGCAAGCTCTGGCGATTCGATCTCAAAGACGACGGCACGGTCGATATGAATTCCAAGAAGGTGCTCTACGATTGGGGCATGGGCCGCGGGCCGGACGGCATCAAGCAGGATCGCGATGGCCGACTGTATGTCGCCGGCGGCCTCAACAAGCCGAGCCCGCCGTTCGAGCCGGCCAAGGACAAGAAAGGCGGCATCTACGTCTTCACGCCCGAAGGCAAGCTGCTCACGTTTCTGCCGGTGCCGCGCGACGAGGTGACCAACTGCGCCTTCGGCAGCGCCGACCTCAAAACGCTCTACATCACTGGCGGCGGCACGCTCTACAGCATCCGCACCACAGCGCCGGGCCGCGTACTAATCAACCACAGATGAACACGGCGCGGCCAAGCCGCAGTCATTTCCAATTCGAAGCGGAGGGCTTGGTTCACAATCAGAAACTCTCCGCGTTCTCTGCGCCTCTGCGTTTCTAAAAAAGGGCATGCCGTACCGTCCGTGAAG
>DAIOGM010000699.1:0-2712 GCA_036745215.1 Gemmataceae bacterium | reverse complement strand
ACCCCCCCCTGGTTTGCGCGACGAATATTTCTTTCGCAACCGACATTGCAATTGGCTCGCCGGACCGGTTAGCCGCGCTTTCCCTGCGTCCCAAGCTCTCGGCCTGGGACGCAACTGCCGCAAGGCTCCTGCTTCGCCGACCCTGGCATGGCCAAAGTCCTCTTGCGGGACGTCGAGGCGGAGCCTCGAGGCAGTGCGGTCCAAGGCAGAGCCAAGGACCGAGGACGAGGGTCTCAAATTCATTGACCGTTGATATTTATCAAATGTAAACTATCAATGCCCCCCCCCCGAATTGTGCACCCCGTACCGATGCGACGGTCGTTGTTGAGCAATTCTTTCCTATTTCCCCCGCATTCTCCGTGACAAATTCGTCAGCGTCTGGTAGAAAACACGGATTCATGTCAAGATGACAGGGACGCGTATCGATAGGCCAGCAATATGCTGGCCCGCATCCAGTCGGCAATTTGATTGCCCCCACTTCGCCACGGGTAGCGCCAATGGAGCAGAAATTGGCCTGCGAAGACTGTACGCGTGAGCAATTGCTGTCGCGCCTCGACGAGATCGGTCTGGTGCCCCCTGCCGATATTTATCGCATCGCGCAGGCCAATCCGCTCGCGGACGGGGCCGAACTGGCGCGCGCTTTTTGCGACGCGGAGTTCCTCACGCCCTTTCAGTTCGAAGTCATTCGAGCCGGCAAACAAAGCGACCTCAAGATCGGCAACTACGACGTGCTCGACCGCCTCGGCGCCGGCGGCATGGGGACCGTGTTCAAGGCCCGCCATCGCCGCATGAAACGCATCGTTGCTCTCAAGGTGCTGTCCGCCCACTTGAGCAAGGACACGACGTTCGTACAGCGCTTTCAACGCGAAGTCGAGACGATCGCCCGGTTCCACCACGCCAACATCGTCATGGCCTTCGACGCGGACGAAGCGGAGATCGGGCACTTCCTCGTCATGGAGCTCGTCAACGGCCAGGACCTTTCGTCGCTCGTTTTCAAAGAAGGGCCGATGGACGTGGCCGGCGCCGTCCAGTGCATCTTGCACGCGGCGCGCGGCCTGGAGTACGCTCACGCACAGGGCATCATCCATCGCGATATCAAGCCGGCGAATTTGCTGCGCGATGAAAGCGGCGTCGTCAAGGTCACGGACCTCGGCCTGGCCCGGTTCGCTCAAGGCGCCGCCGACACCACGGCGACCTCAGCCGAGGGCATCACGCAAGCGGGCGGCATCCTGGGCACGGCCGACTACATGCCGCCGGAGCAGGCCGTCGATTCCTCGAGCATCGACCATCGCGCGGACATTTATAGCCTCGGCGCGACGCTGTATTTCCTTTTAACGGGCAAGGCCCCGTATAAAGGTGCGTCGTTGATGGCGACGCTCTTGCTGCATCGCGACGCGCCGATCCCGTCGCTTCGTGTGGCCCGGCTGGACGTGCCGGCGGCGCTCGACGACGTTTATTGCCGCATGTTGGCCAAGGTTCCGGAGGATCGGCCGCAATCGTTGAAGGAAGTCATCGCGGCGCTGGAAGCGATCTTGCCGGGCGCCGACGCGACGCCGCGTGCCGCGCCGACGGCGCCCGCCGGGCCCGCCGTTCCCGCGGCGACGATCGTTTCGCCGGATGCCAGTGCACTCTCGCGGTCGGAGACCGTCGCGGAACGTCCGCCGCTTTCGGCGCTCGTCGTGCTTCTGGTGGAGCCGTCACGCACACAGGCGGCCATCATTCGCAAGTATCTGCAAGCGCTCGGCGACCCAACCATCGTTACCGTCGCCAATGGCCACGAAGCATTGAAGGCGATCCAGACGCAGACGCCGGATGTGATTCTGAGCGCGATGCACCTGAGCGACATGACCGGGGTTCAACTCGCCCGGCAAGTCCGCGCGGAGAAATTCGCAATTGCGCCGGGCTTCGTGCTGATCTCCAGCGAATCCGAGGGCCAGGACGCCGCCGAGATGAGCCTGGTGGCGCAGACCGTCGTCTTGCACAAGCCATTCACCGCCGAAGCACTGTCGGACGCGTTGAAACTGGCGTCGCGCCGCATCCACTCGACGCCCACGCGCGCGAGTCCAAGCCGCGCGAGCGACATTCGCGTGCTGATCGTTGACGACAGCGCGGCGGCGCGCCTCAATGCGCTCAAGGTGCTGACGAGCCTGGGGCTATCGCAGTTCACCGAAGCGATGGACGGAGCGCAGGCGGTTGCCGTCCTCGCCTGCAGCTCGTTTGATTTGATCGTCACCGATTACAACATGCCGCTGATGGATGGCTGCGCGTTCATCCAATACTTGAAGCAAAACCCGGCGACGGCAACGCTTCCGATCATCATGGTGACCACGGAAACGGCCGCCGACAAACTCAACCCGATTCGCAAGCTCGGTGTGGATGCGATTTGCGGGAAGGGCTTTCCGGTTGATGCGGTCCGGCCGGTGATCGAACGCCTGTTGTCGCACCATTGAGGACGGGCGAGCCGAGCCCCGTTGGGCAATGTCGTGAAGGATTTTGTGGCGTAAATTCTATGTTTTGGCAAAAGTAGATGAACTCGAAACTACGCCAACGGCGTTGCATCCCAAAGCCCAGCGTCGCGAGCGCAGCGAGCGCACGCTGGGTTACGCCATGCACGACAAACGACCCTGAAGGGGTCGGATCAACTAGTTGCTGGCCGATTGATGTAACGCCTTCGGCGTAACCGATGCACGCGGTGGTTTCCCAGGGTGCGCT
>DAIOGM010000698.1:0-2713 GCA_036745215.1 Gemmataceae bacterium | reverse complement strand
GCTGCGCTCGCGACCCTGGGCTTTGAGATTCAACGCCGTTGGCGTATTTGATGGCCTGACGATTCATGCTGAGGCGACGTGCAACCCAGGAAATACCGAAGGAAAATCCTTCACGGCGTTGCCTTACGGGGCTCGGCTCGCCGAAATCGTGGCAAATCTGCACGAGTTGAGTAGTGGCAACCGACTTTGCATTCGCGCACGCCCCTATGCGACAATGCGCTGATGGATGCAAAACGCGCCAGTGAAATTGAATCGCAGCCGACGGAATGGCTGTGGCCCGGTTATCTCGCGGTCGGCAATCTCGCGATTCTCGACGGCGATCCCGATCAAGGCAAATCGATGCTGACGCTCGATTTGGCCGCCCGACTCAGCGCGGGCCGCGCCTGGCCCGACGGCTTGGCAGTCGAGACGCCCGCGCCCGTGGTGCTCTTGTGCGCCGAGGACCCGGAAAAACTGGTCAAGGCGCGTTTGCGTTCGCTGGGCGCGGACATGGAGCGCGTTTTCGTTTGGCCTCGCTTTGAACGCGGGGGCTTGCCGCTCTTGCCCAGCGAAGTCGCGCGAGTCGAGAGCGACGTGAAGGAGTCCGGCGCCAAGTTGGTGGTGATCGATCCGATCATCGCTTTCCTGGACCGCAGCATTCAGGTGGTGAGCGACGCCGACGTTCGCCGCGCGCTCTATCCCCTGGCCGCACTCGCACAGAAGTACGGCTGCGTCATCTTGATGGTTCGCCACTTGAACAAGCGCAGCGGCATCAACGCGCTTTATCGCGGCGGCGGCTCGATTGGCATCATTGCCTCGTGCCGATTGGCGTGGCTTGCCGGCCGCGATCCGAAGACGAGCGATCGTTACATATTGGCCCAGGCGAAGAACAACTTCGCGCCGCGGCAAGCGAGCCTGGCGTACACGTTGCCGAAGGACGGCCCGCGCGTGGAATGGCAAGGTTCGAGCACGTGGAGCGCGGACGATCTGAGTCAGCGTCGCCGCCGCCGGGCGGCCCGCGATCGGGCCAAGGCGTTTCTGTTGGCGTTCCTTGCCGCGGGCCCGCGCACCGCCGGTGAAGTGTGGCGCGCCGCCGTCAGCGAGAGTTTCTCCGCACACACGCTGCGGATTGCGAAGACGGAACTTGGCATCCGCAGCCAGATCATTCCCGGCAAGGGCAAGGCGATGACGTACTGGCTTCTGGATGATCAAGTGTTGCCGGCGGAGATTTCGATCCATCCGGAGGTGGATCTGCGCGTGCAGGAGTTGCGGAAAGAATGGGGGGAGAGGACGCCGTTGGATTAGCGAAAAACGAACAACCACAGATGAACACCGATGAGCACAGATATTGGAGGAAACCACGTCGATTGCATTGGTACTATCTCGACTCGCTTCGGATGGTACAATGTTGAATGAGTCAATTGACTGCAATGGGGACGGAGTAAATGGTTCGACAAATCGTTACAATGAACGGTGACTACGATGGCGGGGTTGCCCATGGATGTTCGTTACTACGTCGATTCCGAAACCGGCCTGCCGCATATCTATGAGCATGGCGTATCGGAAGCCGAAGCGGAGTGGATTTTGGCTCATCCGGCCGAGGACGAAACGTGTTCGAACAACTCACGGCAAGTGCTCGGGCAAACCGAGTTTGGTCGGTATCTGCGCGTGATTTACGTGCCGGATGAAGTCGGGGATGGCGTGTTCGTAGTGACCGCATACCCGCTGGAAGGCAAGCAGCTCAAAGCCTTCCGACGGCGAAAACGGAGACGAAAGAAATGAAAAAAAAGCAAAAATTCCCGGCCGGCTGGGACGAGAAGCGCGTGCAACGCCTGTTGGCCGAGCTGGATTCGCGTACCGATGAGGAATGGATTGCCGCCGACGAAGCCGCTGCCGCCGGCGAAGGGGAGCAAGCCGTCATTACGGTGCCGACGGCGTTGTTGCCGGAAATTCGACGGTTGTTGGCGACGCACAGGAGCGCATAGTGTTCCGCGTCAAACGCTAGTGAACCTAGCCGGCATGCAAGGTGTCACTTGAGGATTGACTCCAAACCTCAATGCACTTTTCGCCATGAAGCAAAAAGCCAAAAACGAGGCCATCAACTATTTCTTCGTGCTTCATGGCAGGTCGATTGATCGTTGCCACGAGCCCATGGAAAGTTGCGATCTTCCGGCAATTCGCGCTCATTCAATCCCAAGTAGCACTGTCTTGAGTCGATTGGAGCATGATGGTCATGTGATAATGCCTCATTTGAAGCTAAAGTTTCCGCCTCCGTCAGAGATGGAATTCAAGTCCATCGGCAAACGTCACGCGACGACTTTCACTGGATTATGCTCGCGCCATGACAACGACATTTTTCGTCCGATAGATGTCGGGCTCCCCGTTCTTCAAAACAAGGAACATCTGTTCCTTCTGGCATACCGTGCAGTAATTCGCGAATATCACGTTGTATTGCAAAACGCCATCCGCTTTCGTGCATCGTACGAGAAGCGAATTGAGTTGGGTCTTTCTCCAGGTAATGTGCCCTGCGATTTTGGATTGGCTGCATTGTCCCATCAACTCAATGCATTTGAATGCTATGAATACAAGCGGCATTACGATGAGGGGTACTTGGCCCATGATTGGCAATCACTCGAACACTTTGTCATCGTACTTCAGAATCAGCCGCCATCCATCGCAGTTAGTTCGACAGCGCACCTTTGATCCTATGGTGGGATACAGGAACGCATGCGGC
>DAIOGM010000697.1:0-2714 GCA_036745215.1 Gemmataceae bacterium | reverse complement strand
CCTTGACGCGTTCCCGCGAAACCAGGTGACACGAGTAATCCTTGACAACCGTGAAATTCCGCTTGCCCTCGGTAAGCCAGGCAATCGGCTGATCGAGCGGCGAAAGCTCCACCCGCGCCGGCACCACGGGGCCGCCGTTTTGAGCCTGGATTGGCGTAGGTAGAAAGGCGGCGCACAACGCCGGGATTAGCCAAATTAGCTGGCGACTGCGACTCGATAACTTGCCCAACATCCGAATCCCTCCTGGATTGATCGGCGTCCCTGTTCCAATCGACGGCACATCTATAACATTTGGCCGCACGGGAAACCAGGCATGTTTGAGTACAATGAAGCGCATGAAACTCGCATTCGAAGTGCAAACGATCGTGTCGATGCCGTTCGAGGAGAACACCTACGTTCTCTGGCTTCCCACGCGAACGGACGCGCTCGTGATCGATCCGGGGCTGGAGCCGAACCTTATCCTTGAGTTTCTCGATGAGCGCCAATTGAGCGTCGCCGCGATTCTCAATACGCATGGGCATGCGGATCACATCGGCGGCAACGAGGCGCTCAAGGGCCGCTTTCCGGACGCGCCGTTGATCATTGGCGTCAACGACGGCGCGCTTTTAACTGACGCGAACTTGAACCTGAGTGCGCCGTTCGGCATGCCCATCATCAGTCCACCGGCGGACCGCACCGTGAACGAAGGCGATATCCTGGAACTCGCGGGGTTCACGCTGGAAGTTTTTGAGATTCCAGGGCATTCCCCGGGCCACGTCGTGTTTCTCATTCGCGGAACGCCATCCATCGTCCTGGGCGGCGACGTGCTCTTTCGCGGCAGCATCGGGCGAACGGATTTTCCGGGCGGAAGTTTCGCCCGCCTCGAGGCCGGGATTCGCACCAAGCTTTATACATTGCCGGATGAAACGGTGGTCTATCCGGGACATGGACCAGTAACGACCGTGGGACAGGAGAAGCGGACCAATCCGTTTGTTAACGGTTAGAACGGCTTGCGTTTAGCGCTTCCATGGAAGCGACGGCAACCGACGCTTCCTCGCGAACGCTAAACGACAAGCAGCGAGGTTCCCCGCTTGCCATTTGTTTGTGCTTTCTTGTACAATGTGTTTGTGAAAAAGTTCACAATGTCTCGCGAGCCGTGCCGTGAACGAATTCAAGCTTGACGCCTATTTCCCGATCCTCCTTTACTTGGTCTTCTTGATCGGATTCGCCGCCGGCACTCTTTTGCTCGCGCACAAACTCGGCCCACGCCGCGACACAAAGGGCAAACAAGTGCCTTATGAGTCAGGCATGGACCCGATTGGCGACGCCCGGCAACGCTTCGACATCAAGTTCTATCTCGTCGCCATCATGTTCTTGGTGTTCGATGTTGAGCTCTTATTCCTCTATCCTTGGGCAGTTGTGGCTTACGCCGGTGATGGATATCCGGGCGTGCTGAAAGGGCCCGTCTTTTGGTGCGTCCTCACGTTCATTGGCTTGCTCTTCGTCGCATATCTTTACGACTGGAAAAAGGGGGTCTTCAAATGGCGATGAACATCCCCGATGTCATGCTCGCCCGACTCGATCCGCTCGCCAACTGGGTCCGCGCCAACAGCCTGTGGCCCATGCCGTTCGCGACCGCGTGCTGCGGCATCGAACTGATGGCGACCGGTGCGTCGAAGCACGACATCGCTCGCTTCGGCGCCGAGGTGATGCGTTTCAGTCCGCGGCAATGCGATTTGATGATCGTCGCGGGCCGAGTCGTGATGAAGATGCTGCCGGTGTTGCAGCGCATCTGGATGCAGATGCCGGAGCCGAAGTGGTGCATCTCGATGGGAGCGTGCGCCTCGTCGGGCGGCGTGTTCGACACGTATGCGGTGGTGCAAGGCGTCGATCGCTTCATACCCGTAGATATGTACGTGCCCGGTTGTCCGCCGCGGCCGGAGCAGTTGTTGCAGTCGATCATCGATTTGCAGGCGAAGATCAAGGCGACCGGCACGTTTCAAGGAACGGAGTTCGACAAACGCGTCGAGCACATGGGGCCGTTGCCGACGCCGGAGTTGCCGGCGGATGTGGTCGTTGCGCCGGGCGATTATCAGAAATCGCGGCGGATCAGTCTCAATTGACCCAGGCAAGCCCCGGGATGAGCGCAGCGATTCCCGGGGTTCGAACCCCGGGAATCGCTGCGCTCATCCCGGGGCTTGAGGGTTTTTTTTCATGCCCTTTGACGCCATTGTGGCATCCCTGAAAGCAAAACATCCGAACCTCGCCACCACCGAGTTCCGCGACAATCGCCGCCTCGTCGTCAAGCCGGACCAGGTGTTCGACGTGCTGCAAGCGCTCAAGACCGAGCACGGTTTCGACATGCTCTTCGAGCTGACCGCGGCCGATTACTTGAAGTATCCGAACGCGACCGATCGCTTCGGCGTCGTCTACGGCGTCGCCAACACGAAAACCGGCGAACGCGTTTACGTGAAAGCGTGGCTGAACGAGCCGGAGTTGACGTTGCCGTCGGTATTCGCGCTCTGGAAAGGCGCCGATTGGCTGGAGCGCGAAGTGTACGACATGTACGGCATCGTCTTCGCGGGGCATCCCGATTTGCGGCGAATCCTGATGCCGGAGGCGTTTACGAGTTATCCCTTGCGCAAGGATTATCCGTTGCGCGGCCGCGGCGAGCGGCATAATTTCCCGGTGATCACGCGGGCTGAATCGTAGTAGGCACACTCCGTGTGCCGTAC
>DAIOGM010000696.1:0-2734 GCA_036745215.1 Gemmataceae bacterium | reverse complement strand
GCGCAACAAAGAGGCGATACAATGCGGGCTTCCAGCGGTTCGGTTCAATCGAGACGCCCTGTTCGTGATACTTCACAAGCCGTTCGACGAGCGCCGCCTCCGCGCCGGTGCGGGCCGCCAGATTGACGAGCGTCATGAGATAACGTTGACGCAGAACGTTTTCGAGCGTGCGTTCGACCGTAGGCTCCTCATCGGTTTTCTTCGGCGGCGCCGCGCCGACGACTTCCCAGGCTTCCGCAACCGCCGCCTTGAGATTGCGGTCGAGCTGCACGTCCAGATACACGCTCTCGGCGATCATCCATTGGCCGAGCGCGTTGGCGTGCTTTTTGGCTTCCTGGCGCAGCCGGTCGGCGACGCCTTCGTGCGCCAGGCGGCGATTTTCTTCCTGCTTTTTGCTTAGCTCGGTGCGCGTGAGCTTTTCCGCGTGCTCGATCGCCTTGGCGGCGAGCGTGTTGCGATTGTCGATCATCCGATCCGTCCAGCGATGCAGCGCCCCAACCGAGGAGAACAGCCGCCGGCCCGGCTCGTCGGCATCGGAAAGCTTGTCGAGCAGGCTCAACGCTTCGTTTTCGTAATCGGCCGTCCATGGCTGGCCGAGCAGGTTGTCAAACAACTGGACCGCGTACTGAGTGCGCCGCGTCTCGGGGCCGGTTTGATGTTGCAGCCGCAGGAATGCGAGCAGCTCCTTGGGCTCGTTTTGCTTCGAGAGAACGATGACCAGCGTATCGCCGAGCGTATGCTTCACGTCATTCTTGGCTTCCTTGGTCCAGCGTTCGCGCAGCGAACCCGCGATCTTGGTCCACGCGGCAGGCTCGGCGTCGTCAAATTGAAGCAGGCGGATCACGTTCCGCGCCTGCTCCGGCGTCATCTTGTCGATCTCGGCGATCAAGATGTCGGCGAGCTTCTTGCGAACGCGCGGCGCTTCCTCACTGCGCTGGAAATGTTGATTGGACAGAATTTGCTCAGCCGTATACGAATGCGTTTCATGCCGGGCGAAGAACAGCGCCGCCTGGCCCAACGGGACGTGCCAGCGCTCCTCGACGCGGTTCATCCAAAAATGATACGCGTTGCCAAGCATGAACTGCACCGCGGCGTTCAGACGCGCCTCGACCGGCGGCGGCAATTCGCCGGGAATCTGAGCGTCCTTCAGCCAGCGCAAGACGAGCGCGTCGGCCTGCTCGATCTGGTCCGATTTGATCAGGGCCATCAAGTACTGTTCATACGCCGAGCGGGCCGCGGGATTTTGTTCGATCCAATCGCTCAAGTATTTGGCCATGTCCGCGTAACGTCCCTGCTGCTGCAAGAGCTGCGTGTACGCGGTTCGCAGCGAATCCTCTTCATGATCGAGCCACTTCGATTCCTTGACGAGCACGCGCGTGAGCCAGGCGTACGCGCCGGGGTAATCGCCGGCGCCGGCGAGGACTTGAGCATATTGTTGCTGCAAGGAATAATCGCGCGGATAGTCGGTCGCGAGCTGTTTGCGCAGGCGCAACGCCTCGACGCCGCGGCCGGCCTGGCTCACGTAGGCCACGTGCCGTTGTCGCCAGGTTTTGACCGCTTGCACGTGCGCCGGCTGCTTCTCGTAAAGCGGCTTGAGGGCGCCGAGAAGCGTCAGCATCTCATTGGCTTCCATCAACCCCGCGGATTGGCCGACGAGGTATTCGGTCAGGAAATACGCGTCCGCCGGCTCGGCCTTCGTGAAACGGGTCGCGTCCTCCTGATAGCGCTCGCGCAATTCTTCGTGCCGGCGACTATCGCGCAGGATCGCCGAGCGAACCCAGCGCATGCCGGGCATCCTGACGGCGTTCTTCTCGGCGCTTTGCAAATGTTCGAGCACGCGCGGCCACTGCTGGCTGTGATAAAAGTGCAGGAGCAAAATGAAATGCTCATCGAACCCCGCCTTGCCGGTCGCGAGCGCTTTCTTGGCGTTCGCGAGCGTCGGCATCGGGAAACGAAGGAATTGAACCTGAGCGCGGCCCGCCAATTCGGTCTTCGTGCGCCCGTCCAATTCGGCCGGCGTCAGCGTGGCAATGGTTTGCGTGACGAGCGAATAGCGCTTGCCGTCCTTGTTGGCCGCTTCAACCTTGCGGGCCCACCACGTTCCGCCTACTTCGACGAAGTCGGAAAACGTCGTCGTATCGGTGATCTTGTCCTTGAGGCGTTGCTCGATGGTCAAGATCACGCGGCGTTCCGTGTCGATGAGGACGCGCGTTTCAAAAAGCGGGCTGTGTTCATGCTTCAATCGCAAGAGTGTTCGGCCCTTGCCTTGCGGTTCGAGCGTCGGCGTATAGGTGGCATAAGCTGTTTCGAGCGAGGTCATGGAGTAATCGTCCAACTGCAACGGCGGCGGCTGCACGTCGCGCGGCGTCGAGGCGCGAACGCGGCCGAGCTGGAACGCGCTGGAGAAGACGCCGATTTCCTTGTCGTCGCACCAGGAGACGAGCGTTTGGCCGCCGTCGCTGGACGACCGCGTGAGCCACGATTTCGCCGAGAAAATTTCGGTGCGGCGCGAGCGCGACGACAGATCTTCCCAGCGCGTGTCGAACGAGTCGCTCTGGCGGACGATCTCGATGCCGCCGTTCAGCTTGGCAAGTTGCTCGGTGCGCAGCAGGCCTTTCACGAGAGCGCGCGCGTTGGCCGGCCAGGTGGACTTCAATTCCTTGGCCTTGGCGGGCGGCCCTTGCAACGGCGGGAAGAGCGTGTTGAGCCAGTATCCGTATCGCATCGATGAAGG
>DAIOGM010000695.1:0-2749 GCA_036745215.1 Gemmataceae bacterium | reverse complement strand
TTTCAGGTGAGGCATTGGCTATCCTTCATAGGGATCAATGGATTTTCCGGAACTACCAATCTATTTGGCGAGCCTCGGTTTGGCAACCGCGTAGGCGCCGTTTCGTGGCGGCAAGATTCCATCTTGCCGGTTTCCTCGGCAAGGTTTTAATCTAGCCGCCCCAATCGACGGCCTTTTTCGATAGCGATTCGTGTCGGCGTTAGCTATTATTAACCTCAAGATATTGCACGCACCTCAGGAAGCTTACCGTGAAGAAGATCGCTGTCCTGCCGACCTTGCTGACGTTGGGCAACGGCATCTGCGGTTTTGCGTCGATCACGTTCATCAGCAAGATCCTGCCCACGGATACGGCCGCGGCCAATGAGCTTAACTTCGCCTGGGCCGGCTGGTTTATTCTCTTCGCAATGGTCTTCGACATGCTCGACGGCTACGTCGCTCGCCTGTCCAAGACCGCGAGCGATTTCGGCGGCGAGCTGGATAGTCTGTGCGACGTCGTCAGCTTCGGCGTGACGCCCGCGTTTTTGTTGCTCAAGCTCGGACCCGGCTGGGAGCCGAACGCGTTTTTGCATCAAGTTTTGGCGGGCATCGCAGCATTGTATTTTGCATGCACGGCATTGCGTCTGGCCCGATTCAACGTCGCCAATGACACCGACGCGTCGAGCCATAAGCGATTTCGTGGCTTGCCGTCACCTGGCGCGGCGGGTTGCATCGCGGCGCTGGCGATCCTGCGTGGCGAATTCGGTACGACGCCGGTGGCCCGCTGGCTCGAGATCGACCCCGATGCCACGCGCGCGATCGTCTCGCGGATCGTTGAAATCGCCGCGCCGCTCGGCGCGCTTATCGTTGCGTTATTGATGGTTTCCAATGTGCCGTATCCGCACATCACGGGCAAGATTTTCCGCGGCAAGAAGCACATCGGCCACCTGATCCAGGTATTGCTCGTCGCGTTTATCCTGTTGATGTTCCGGTCGCTGGCGCCGCTGCTCATCTTCTGGATTTACGCATTCGTCTTTCCGCTGCGGGCGATGATAGTTCGCAACCTTCGGGCCGACACGGAAGCCGAATCGCCGCCGCTCGACAAACCCGCCTCTTGACCGCTTGCGGTTTTGCGCACGGGCCGCTTCTACGGGTTTTTCCTAATACGAAGAAACCGCGAAGATTTAGTGGATTTCACCAAGTGCGCTTGACGAAGGGGGGTCATATCGTGCACTATAGTTACAACGGATTGTGGTTAACCATCCTCTCGAGTACGCAACGATGCCAACTATCGGTGAGTCGATTCGCCAGGCTGCCGCACTCCCCCTTCGGCGCGGCCGAGTCTGTCTGATCACATCGCGAAATGGACGACGCTGGGTGATTCCGAAGGGATGGATTGAGCCGGGCCAAACCGCCGGCGAAACCGCGCTGCAAGAGGCATGGGAAGAGGCGGGTCTGGTCGGCGCTCTCGAACGCGAACCCATCGGCACTTATCTCTACGAAAAAGAAGGCCAGCGCTATCACGTGACCGTCTTCGTCATGAAGGTCACGGCCGTCGAACAAGAATGGCCCGAGCGTGAATTTCGTCAACGAACGTGGGTCGGCCCGGCTACTTTCTTCGAACGCATCGACGATGAAGGCCTGCTCGACATCGTCCGCATGACTGTGCTGCAAACCGCCGAGGAAGAAGTCGCCGCCGAAGCATGATATTCTTCACGAAGCCCAGGGGTGAGGTACACCGAACCCCTGGGATCTCCTCGTGCTCTTTTCAGAAAAAATTGTTCTCGCATTTCCTTCCCAACCGATGTAAACTATTATCGGTTCGACTTTAACCAGTCAGGGGGGATTCCACGTGAAAATCAAGAACTTCTGCGGCTCACCTGAACATGCCGTCAGCCGGCGCGGCTTCCTCACGTCGCTCGCGGCGATGGCAGGCGGCGCCGCGTTCACCGATATGACGGCGATTCAGGTGCTCGGGTCATCGGCCGTCGCACGTGATCTGCGCGCTCAGCAAAAGCGCGTCATCATGCTCTGGCTCGCCGGCGGGGCCAGCCAGCTCGAAACATTCGATCCAAAGCCCGGCGTGCCGACCGGCGGCCCATTCCAATCAATCCAAACTTCGACGCCCGGCATTCGCATCAGCGAATTGATGCCGCGCATGGCGCGCCGCCTCAAAGACACCTGCATCATCCGCTCGCTCAACACGCGCAACGCAGATCACGGCTCCGCGGCTCGTATCATGATGCGTGGCCGCATGGGCGAGCCGTCGGTCGATTACCCCGATCTCGGCGCGGTGATGGCCCGCGAGTTCGGCATGGAAGGCAGCCAGGTTCCCGATTACGTCTCGTTCTACACCGCGACCGAAGGCCGCAACATGTCGCCCGGCAGCCCCGGCTTCCTCGGCGCACGCTTCGGCTCGATGGACCTGACCACGTCCATGGTGCCGGAGAACATTCGCCGCGCCGGCGTCAATGAGCAAGACCATCGCGAACGCGCCGAACTGCGAAACCAGCTGAGCGATATGTTTGAGCGAGGCCGAACGTCCGCGTCCATGGAAAGCCACGGCCAGGCGTATCGCCGCGTATCGGGCATCATGGCGAATGAACGCCTCTTCGACATCGAGCAAGAGCCGTTGCGCGTGCGTGAACGCTATGGCCCGACGCTGTTCGGCCGGCAGTGCCTGGCGGCGCGTCGTCTGTGCGAGGCGGGCGTGCCGTTTGTCCGCATTGGCCGGGCGTGGTGGGATAGCCATGCTCAGAACTTCGAATCGCAT
>DAIOGM010000694.1:0-2752 GCA_036745215.1 Gemmataceae bacterium | reverse complement strand
AGATTTTCGAGTGAGCGGTGCCAACGCTTGTCGATCTTGTCTTCGGGTATGCCATGGCCTCCGCGCCGTACCCGAGCTGCAACGCGATCCCTGGCGATCGCCGACGATGACAATGCGACATAGATCAAACCGACGAATCCATTCTGCTTTATCACTGAGTCGACGAGCGATTGATACTTGCTTGAACTCAGAACGGTCTCGACGCCGACGGGAGTTCCAGCGGCAATGTGAATTTGCAGCTCCGAAAAAACTTCGTCAGCGGATTCGATGAACACGCGAGTTTGAACGTCGATGGGTGCATCGACGAAGCCTTTGAATCCCATTTCTCGAAGTTTGGTCAGGGTGCGGTCATCGGGATTAAGGAATGTGACGTCGTGAAGCAAATGCGAAATCGGCTTTTTCTGAACGCAGGTCGTCTTGCCAGCGCCATTTGGTCCCGCGACAATCCAAAACTGCGGAACTTTCATGCGCGGCCTACTCCTGGTCCTTTAACGCCGCTTTTTTTGCCTGGTGCATGTGTTCGATTAGTTTTTGAGTGAAGCTCGAATCGAAGTACTTGCGAAATTGTTTATCGACAGGCTTCCTTTTTTCCGCCGCAGTTGCGGCATCTGGCTTACCATTCCGCGATTTGACGGCCGCCGGCTTTGCGCGAGTTTTTCGTTTCATGTTGGGATCCCATGAAGATAATCGTGGCACCAGCCACAGCAATCATCATTCATTATAGCGTGCAAGTGAATTTGAGTCGCTTGGATATGAGCTTTCTCACTTCACGCGATACGGCTCCAGCCTCACCGCCAGCCAATCGACGGCGCCCGGCAGGAACGCCAGCGCCGTCGCCGAGTCGTGCTTGCCGCGCGGATCGTAAAGGACTTGAACCGTCAGGCCACGCTCACGGGCGCGCTCCAGGAAGCTCTCCACCTGGGCGTCGATGTTGAACTGATCCTTGCCGCCATAGGCGACGAGCATTTCCAGCTCGCCGTCTTTCAGATCATAGGCGTCGAGCATTTCGATCGGGTTGTCGCGGCTCATCTGCGGGATGACCTGATTGCCGTGGCCATAGAGCGGATGCACGAGCCGGCGCCACGGGACCGAGACGAGGCCGCCGAAGAACTTGCCGACCGGCTTCAGGCCGAGATGGTAATGCTCGCGCCAGCTCCAGATATCCGGATGGAAGTTGGCGAAGTATCGGCCATGGCAATCCATCCAGCGCAAGTTGAGCGGCGGAAAGATGCCGACGGCGACGCCAAATTCCTGGCGGCGAACGATGCCATGATGGAACGCCGCGCCGCCGCCGATGGACACGCCGGCCAGCACATGGGCCTGTCGCTCCGGACGAATCGGGAAATTCGTTTGCACGAATTCGTAGACATCGTTGAACAAGAAGTCCTCGAAGTTGCCCGCCCGGGAATTGAGAAAGGCGCTGTTGGCGGAGAAATAGCCAGGTCGGCCGCGGATGCTGCCGTCGGGGATTGCGATGATCGCCGGCGCGAGCTTGCCGCACGCCATGGCGCGGTCGATTTCGGGCAGGCCTTCCGTGAGGAAGCCCTTTTCGTCCTGTTCGATGCCGTGCAGCCAAAAGATGAAGGGATACTTTTTGCCGGCGTCATAATCGGAAGGAAGGTAGACGTACAAATCGCGTTTCATGCCGAGGGCGGCGGAACCGATTCGTTCGTCGGCGCCGTGGTTGGCGGTGAAGTCGAGAACCTGGCCATGGTAGCGGCCTTCGAGCGGCGGAACACGCCGAAAGCGTTTGCCGATCTGGGCGTCGGCGGTTGAACACGCGACGGCCAGGACGGCCAGCGCGAGCGAAAGGGAAAGTCGGTTCATGGGTGCGGCGACTCAGAGGGTGCGTAGGATTGCCCACTTCGGCTATCGGCGGCCTGCATGTTGTGGGTTGATGGGAAAATTGCGTATGCCGATGGGAATGCGGGAAGAGGATTAGGATTAAGATTAACATTAGGATATTTCCGAGCCTGAAGCGTAAGCGAAGTGTTCAGTGCAAGACTTCGCTTACGCTTCAGGCTCGGAAACCTTTTCCTCCGCCGCCATCGGCCGCCGCGTCAACAAGCAAACGACGACCGCAGCAATCAGTAATCCTCCTGACAGATAAAACGCGTAGTCGAGGCTTCCCGTCCGATCCTTGATAAACCCCGCGACCTGCGCGACGCCGAACGCCAGGCCCCAGCCGATGAAGACGAGGCCGTAATTGAAGCCGAGATTCTTCGAGCCGAAGAAATCCGCCGTGAACGCCGGCAACAGCGCCAGCCCGCCGCCGTATTGCCAGTACGCCACGCCGACGGTCAAGAAAAGCAGATAGACATTCTGCGTCTCCATGATCCACGGCGTCGCCAACAGGCAAATTGCGGACACGATGCCGTTGACGAGATACGCGTTGGCTCGGCCGATGCGATCGGAGTAAAGCCCGGTGCCGACGCGGCCGACGGCGTTGACGAGGCCGCCATACGACGACAGAATCCACGCGTTGGCGGCGAAAAACGCGATCGTTCCCGCGGTGTCGCTTAGAATCTTGCTGGCGTTGCCGATCACCAACAGGCCTGATTGCGCGGATCCAAAAAACAGAAACACCAGCGCATAGAACCGCACGGTTCCGAGCAGCGACGCCGCGGGCCAATCGACCAGCGTGATCTGCGCTTTCGGCGCCGTCGCGACCGGCGGCGCCGGCGGCACGTAATCCTTGCCGGGCCAAGCCAGCAATTGGCCCGCGATGATCACGACGACGGCGAAGAAAATC
>DAIOGM010000693.1:536-2785 GCA_036745215.1 Gemmataceae bacterium | reverse complement strand
CAAGCCGGATGAGAGCCGGCTCGATCTCATCAATCGCAACGTCGATCTCTTCGTCGGCATTCTCGATCAAATGAAATCGGCCGGGCTAAAGGAAAACACCTATGTGATCGTCGTCAGCAATCCGGTCGATGTGCTGACATATCTCGCGGTCAAGCGACTCGGCTTACCGTGGCAGCGCGTCCTCGGGCTCGGCACCGTGCTCGACACGACGCGCTTTCGCAGCAACCTCGCCAAACGACTGAACGCCCCGGCGACGCAGGTCAACGCGCTCA
Organism: Gemmataceae bacterium; assembly: GCA_036745215.1. Taxonomy (GTDB): domain Bacteria; phylum Planctomycetota; class Planctomycetia; order Gemmatales; family Gemmataceae; genus SIAQ01. Next base: position 2,513 of record DAIOGM010000693.1, on the reverse strand, counting down.
TTCTCGGCGAACACGGCGACAGCATGACGCCGATCTGGTCGAGCGCGTCCATCAACGGCTTGCCGCTGGAGCAATGGCCCGGCTTCGACGCGAATGTGGCGAAGGAAGTGTTCGACGCGACGAAAGGCGCCGGCGCTCAGGTCATCAAACAAAAAGGCGGCGCCGGCTTCGCCGTGGGTTTGTCCATTCGCGAGGTTGTCCATGCGATCGCACTTGACTCGCGGCGAGTGTTGCCCGTGAGTTCGCTCGTCAACCGAACGTATGGAATTAGCGATGTGTGTTTGTCGGTGCCAACGGAAGTCGGCTGCGGCGGTGTGCGCAAACAGATTGAATTGGTGTTGACGCCAAAAGAGCAGCTTGGATTGCAGAATTCGGCGCGGGTGTTGCGCGAGACGATTGAGCAAGTGTTAGCGCGGCTCACGGTTGAACCGGAAAAGAAACACGAAATGAAAAATGGAATTCGTACAATTCCTCGCACTGCGTGGACTGTGCCGAAATCAAACCGGGTAACCGGGTGACCGAGAACCGAGAACCGAGAACCGAGAATTCAAATGCGTTCCAGCGATTTAGGTTGTCGTGCGGTGCTCTTATGAAAGGCGATGACATTTCGGATCGGTTGCTCGATTTGGCCGTTCGTGTCATGCGTTTGGTGCAAGCGCTTCCGAAGTCAATCGGCGGAAGGCATGTTGCGGCACAACTTCTTCGAAGCGGCACATCGGCCGGCGCGAATTACGAAGAAGCGCGCGGCGCGGAAAGCCGAGCCGATTTCATTCATAAACTCGGCGTTTCCTGGAAGGAAACGCGCGAATCCTATTATTGGCTCAAGCTCATTCATCGGAGTCAGATCATCAAGCCAAAACTCGTGGAAAGCCTCTTGAGCGAATCCGAGGCGCTGTCAAAGATTCTCGCGAAGTCCATCAGCACTGCCAAAAGGAGTGATCGCAAGAAAGAGGAATGATTCATTCGAGATTTCATTCTCGGTTCTCGGTTCTCCGTCACCCGGTTACCCGGTTTGTTGATTTATGACAAAATCCCTCGACGAAAAACTGTCCCGCATCCACGCCGATCCGCAGCGAGCCAAGGACTTCATCCTCGCCGACGCGAAGGATCCCGATATGGCGCTCGGCATCGGCGCCACCGGACGTTCGCCCGAAGCGTTCTCCCTCACCCCCAACCCCTCTCCCAAGGGGCGAGGGGAGAATGGTGGGCGTTACCGCAGCTTGCAAGAGTTTCGCGACCAGATCGAACAGATCGTCGCGCAGGGCCTCGTTGACATCATGCTGATGTCGGCCCACACCAACGAAGTATTGACGATCCAAAAACGCATCTTTGACAACAGCCATGTGACGCCGGCCGCTCGCGCCAACGACACGACCGACATCCACGTATTGCGCGGCGGCCGCAGCCCGTCGCAGCCGGCGCTGCCGTTTCGTTCCGCGACGCTCGATCACATCCAGTGCGGCCATCTCGAGTGCAACACTAACGAACGGGAGCGCGGCGCCAACCTGGGGCTTTACAGCATCACGTTTCAGAACGACAACGTCATCGATCGCGAAGCGCTCGAACGCTACAAGGAGTTTCGCATCGAGGCGGAACGCAAGGGCTTTCGCCATTTCCTGGAGATCTTCGACCCGAATCAGCCCGAATCCGTGGACGCGTCGAAGCTGCCCGATTTCATCAACGACGCCATCGTCCGCACGCTCGGCGGCGTCACGTCCAAAGGTCGGCCGTTGTTCCTGAAGATGGTCTATCACGGGCCGAAGGCGATGGAGGAACTCGTCCGCTACGACCCGCATCTCGTCGTCGGCATCCTCGGCGGCTCCGCGGGGACGACCTACGATGCGTTTAAATTGCTCAGCGAAGCAAAAAAGTACGGCGCTCGCGTCGCTCTGTTTGGCCGCAAGATCAACAACGCGGAGAATCAACTCGCGTTCGTGCGTTGTCTGCGCTGGATCGCGGATGGTGAAATCGATCCGG
>DAIOGM010000693.1:0-526 GCA_036745215.1 Gemmataceae bacterium | reverse complement strand
GTATCATGGCGTCTTGCAAGGCCTGGGCATCAAGCCGATCCGTTCGCTCGAGGACGACATGAAACTGCAAACGGCGGTGATGAGCTACGGCGGCGACGGCAAGACGATCAGCGTTGGCGAGCCGAGCCGGTTGAAGAAACCGGATTTCAACAAGTTGACGATCGCGGAGAGGACTGCGTACCAGAAAGCGCGCTGGGCACGGATTCTGGCAGACGATTGAGCACTTTATTGGACAGCGCACGCGAAACCGCAAGCGATGGCTACCGCAACGCTAACCCAAGGTCGCCGACGCACGGCACCAGCGACTTGCCACATTCCGGGCACGTCGTCTTCGAAAGTTGCCACATGCGATGCCGGCTTTCCAGAAGCGGCCGGGCGACGCTGGCGACTGTCGGCAGAAATTCCTGAAAGTAATAACGCAGCCAGCGTTTGATGTCGTCTAGGTAAGCGCGCGGATTCTCCGAACAGCGTATCTTGACCGCGCCGATTGTCAATTCACACTCGCCGCTGATTTTTTGCATTGACA
>DAIOGM010000692.1:1401-2785 GCA_036745215.1 Gemmataceae bacterium | reverse complement strand
GCGCTGCAAGTTCACGCGAAGTTCGCGACGCTGAGCTTCCCATTCCTCGCGCGTCGCCGGCGGCTTGTCGGCGGCGCGAAGTTGCGCGGCCTGGCCTTTGATGAAATTCAAGTACTCCCGTTGCCGTTCGTTCGGCTGGGCGAATAACGGCTGCGAACTCGCCAGAATCGCGATGCTCAACAACGCCAGTGATCTCATGGTTATTCCTTCATTCCGGATCGAGCAATACGTAATCGCGTGCGGTATATATATCGAACAGAGCCGCGGCGATCGATGTCGTGAGCGGCATTCTGCGAAATGACGAATGCCGAAGCACGAATGACGAAAGAATGACGAAACCCGAATGTCGAATAAATTCCGTCTGCCTTGAATTCGGGATTCGTCATTCGTGCTTCTTTCGTCATTCGTGCTTCGTCATTCGTCATTTGCGCAAGTTGTTTCTCAGGAGATCCAATTCCCATGAGCAGAGTCCACGCACCAATCGTGTTGTTGATCTTGATTGCCGGCACGTCGGCATTCGGCGGCGAAAAGAAGCCGCTCAAAGTGTTCGTGCTGGCTGGCACGAGCAACATGCTCGGCGCCGCCGCCAAGATCGACAAGTTGCCGGAAGATCTGCATCAACCGCTGAAGGACGTGCTGGTGTACCAGAAAGGTGAATGGGCGCCGCTGGAAGCCGGCAAGAACCTGGTTGGCAACGAGGCCACGTTTGGGCGAGCCATGAGCAAACACCTCGGCGAACCGATCGGCATCATCTGGATCTCGGTCGCCTCGGCGTCGGGAAAATCTCCGGGCGCCAGCATCAACAACATCGCGAAGCTATCAAGTGAAAAAGGTCGGCCCATCGTCATCGCCGGCATGCTCCTGGACGTGAGTTTTCGCGATGGCAACAAAGAGGAGACCGCCAAGGCGTACGGAGAGAACCTGACCCGCTGGATCGAATCGACGCGGAAAGACATCGGCAATGCCAACTTGCCGATCGTCATGAACCGCGCCATCCCGCCTGTGCCGAGCACACCGTATCTGGAATTGGTTCGCAAGGCCCAGGACGCCGCCAAGCTGCCGCATTTTCACGTGTTCAACTGCGATGACGTGCCCAGGGGCGGCGACAAGGTTCATTTCAACACCGAAGGCCGACTGGAAATGGGAAGGCGCTTCGCCGCCGGCATGGTCGAACTGATCAAGGCGGACAAATAACGCTTCCAAACGGTGGAACGACTGTTCTTCGGGAAAGGAAAGCGACGAGCCGGGAGGGCGAGGCTCCCGCCGAGCCGTGAACCTCGAGAAAACGGCGCCCAACACGGCTCGGCAGGAGCCTCGCCCTCCCGAAGCACGCGCTAACTTTTCCTGAAGATCTGCGAGAATTGTCAATCGCGCGATCGGTAAC
>DAIOGM010000692.1:0-1391 GCA_036745215.1 Gemmataceae bacterium | reverse complement strand
GATCGATGCGCTGTCCCACTATTTCTTGCGGACGAGCTTCAGCCCGCAACACATTTCTTTCGCAGGGGCGCCGTTTTCCCATCCGGTGCCGTTTACTTCCAAGCGGTCATCATCGACGATGGTCAAAATCGCTTCATGCATGTGTTTGTCTTTCTTCGGATCGAGATTGGCGCCGCCGGCGAAGAGGAAAATGATCTGGTTCGCCGGGGATTTCGGATCGGCCTTCATCCGGGGTTGATTGCCCAGGACGCAATAGTGCGTCATGATCAAGTCCGGACCGTCCACAGTGTAGACCGAGATCATTTCGTGCGGTTGGCCGGGAAACAGCGTCTCATGGACCACACTGCCGCCGGCGGTGACCTTGATGATGGAGGCGACCTGATCGGTCGGCTTGCCGTCCTTGTCGGCGAGCAGCCAGGTTCCCGCGAGCTTTTTCATCTTCTCCAGGGCCGCATTCGTCGGCGGCGTCGGCAGTTTCGGCACGGGCTGGTCGCCGCCTTGGCTTGTCAGCGATACGGTCAGCGTCAGCGTCATCAACAGGCCCCACGCAATGAATTGTCGCACCATCGTAAACCCTCCTTCAAAGGACATAGCTTGGCAACGTCGTTGAGACAGTCTCACGACATCATCTGGTCGAACGGCAACCGGCAAGATCGACATGAAAAGGGAAAAAAAAGGGAGAATTTGAATTCGCAAGAAGAACCACGGGGGGCACGGGGAGCACTGGGGAATACAAAGGGAGTTACGCCAGCATTGTCCCGGAAACACTAATTGTATTTTCCCCGTGTCCCCCGTGCTCCCCGTGGTTCAATTTCCCCGCTCGCGCCGGCGTTTTATTAAAAATTGGTGAATGCAATCGCCGAACGAAAAAAAGAACCAATTGCGTTCGGCAGCGACCGCGGTTAAGCTATTTTAATACCGCATTAGTGTAAATTTGACGCGATGGCATGACGCTGGTTTGGCGAGGGGGAGAGGCAATGGCGTATACCGCCGAGATCAGTCGAACCAATCCGACTTGTTTCATGTTCCTCGTCGATCAATCCAGCTCGATGCTGGAGCCTTTCGGGCGGCAACCGGAGAAACAGAAAGCCGAAGGCGTCGCCGACGCGATCAATCGACTGTTGCAGAATCTCGTATTGAAGTGCGCGAAGTCGGAGGGAATCCGCGATTACTTCTACGTCGGCGTGATCGTCTACGGCGGCCAGGTTGCGTCCGCGCTGGGGGGCGATCTGGCGGGGCAGCATCTCGTGCCGGTGAGCACGCTGGCCCAGAGCTCCGCTTTGGCAACTCGCCCAACCACGGGCTCAGCCTCTTTCCGGGCAAGTGTGCGCTCTTTCGAAATATGCACGACGCCGTTGCCGGCGTGCGCCGCGTTGACCGCTCACCCGGCT
>DAIOGM010000691.1:0-2804 GCA_036745215.1 Gemmataceae bacterium | reverse complement strand
GCAGAGGCGCAGAGAACGCGGAGAGTTTCTGATTGTGAACCAAGCCTTCCGCTTCACGGGTAACCGTTTTTGGCAACCATTTTTGGAAAGTCGTGTAACAAATTGAATGATGCGGCAGATACATAATAGAGGCCCACGCGCCTTCTCAGGGAAGAACATGCCGACGAGTCCGAAGACGAGCCTGATCGAATCCGTTCGCAAGGCGGCGCTGCTGCGCGGCAGCGATGCGCTGGAAGATGGTGAACTGCTGGCCCGTTTTGTCGACCGTCGCGACGAAGGCGCGCTTGCCGCCCTGGTCGAACGGCATGGCCCGATGGTGTGGGGCGTCTGCCGGCGCTTGTTGAGCCACCACGATGCGGAAGACGCGTTTCAGGCCACCTTCATGGTCTTGGTTCGCAAGGCGGCCACGATCGCGCCGCGAAGAATGGTGGGAAACTGGCTGTACGGCGTCGCTCATCAGACAGCACGTCAGGCACTCAGGGCCGCCGCCCGGCGTTTGGCGAGGGAGGTACACGTGAAAGCGATGCCGAATCCCGTATGCGCCGCCCCGGATCAATGGTCCGAAGTTCAACCGGTTCTCGACGAGGAGTTGAGCCGACTGCCGAATAACTATCGCGCGGTCATCGTGCTTTGTGATTTGGAGAGCCGAAGCCGGAAGGAAGTCGCCAAGCAGCTCGACGTACCGGAAGGGACGGTGGCGGGTCGATTGGCGCGGGCACGAGCGATGCTGGCGAAACGTCTCACGCGGCGCGGCGTGACCTTGTCGGGCGCGGCGGTGGCGGCGGTGCTGGCGCAGAACATTGCGTCCGCGGCGATGCCCCCCTCGATTGCGTCAAGTACGGTGCAGGCCGGGCTCCTTGTTGCGGCAGGTCAGGCGCCCGCCGGCGCATTAGCCGCCAATGTCATTGCGCTCACCGATAACGTGCTGAAAGCGATGCTGGTGAGCAAGCTCAAGATGATTGCTGCGCTTGTGGTGCTGGTGGGCGTCATGGCAACGAGCGCCGCCTTGATCATCGATCGCATCATGGCGTCACCGACGCATGAGGCAGTGATCCCGGACAGAGACGCGCGCGGTGGCTCCAAGCATTTTGACGACCCGCTTCCTCCGGGCGCGATCGCGCGGATTGGCACAACGCGGCTGCGGCATGGCGGCAGCGTGACGAGCGTCGCGTTTTTTCCCGACAGCAAGACCATCGCGTCCGGCGGCGTCGATGGCAAGATTCGCATCTGGGACGCTGGCACGGGCAAACAGGTCCGTGAATTCGACGGCGACCACATCGTCTTTTCTCCAGATGGCAAGACATTTGCCTCGTGGTCCAACTGCAATCACTTGCATACCGCGAAGGATTCAAACGCATCGATTCGCGTCTGGGACGCGGCAAGCGGCAAGCAGCTTTTTTCGGTGTCGCGGGGCCCCCATAGCCGGGCCAAGACGGTGGCCTTTTCGCAGGATGGCAAATGGCTCGCGGCAGGCGGCGTGAACTCCGACAAGTTGAACCAGCTATCGCTATGGGAAGTCGCGACGGGGAAGGAAGTCGCCGCCCCGATCATGGGACCGAAACGCGACTATGTCTACCGCATGGCGTTTGCTCCGGACGGCAAAATGATTGCCACGTCGGGTGATGACGACAACACCATTCGTTTCTGGGACCTCGCCGGCGGCGCGGAACTGGCGCCGCTCGGTCAGAACGGGCAGGCGTTTGCATTCTCACCCTCGGGCGTGCACCTGGCGGTTGGCGCGCTCGAGGGTGGCCGATCGCGGATTCGGCTGTTTGACGTCGCCACACGCAAGGAGTCGCTGCCGTTTCAGGACGCCGAAGGCGACGTCAGCGCCGTGGCGTATTCGCGGAATGGCGTGCTGTTGTTCGCGGGCACTCATGATGGGACCATTCATTCCTGGCATGCCTCCACGGGGAAACTCGTGCGGACGCTGCATGGTCACAGCACGACCGTGACCTCATTGGCCGTATCCATGGACGGCAAAACACTCGTCTCCGGCAGTGAGGACAGTTCCGTCCGCGTGTGGGAAATTGCCACGGGCAGGGAAGCGCATCCACAATCAGGCCATCAAGGCATGGTGACATCCCTTGCCGTTTCTCACGACGGCAAGCAGGTGATATCGGCAAGCGGCGACAAGTCGATTCGCGTTTGGGACTGGGCGAGCGGCACAGAACGCAGCCGCCTGGTCAATCCACATGCGCTCCAGTCGATCGCGCTCTCGCCGAATGGCAAGCTGCTGGCCGCGCGGAACGCTGTGATCGACGGGAATGGCAACTATCTTCCCCAGGTGTGCCGGCTATGGGATTTGACTTCAGGAAAAGAGCTGAGACAGTTTCCTGAACTCAAGGAAGAACCAGGTCGCAGCGTATCGGCGATCGCCTTTTCACCCGATGGACGCACGCTCGCTCTTGGCCGGTGGCGCTCGATCCATCTCATCGACCCGGACTCGGGCCAGGAAGTATGCAAGGCGGATAGCACCGTGAAGAGTGGTGGCGAAATCTCCTTCATCGCCTTTGCTCCCGATGGCAAGACGATGGCCTGGAGCCACCCATGCCATTGGCGCCTGTCGGAAACCGCCGCCGGCGCCGAGATCGGCGGGGGCGTGTTCCATTACGGGGAGAATTCCACGGCGCATGTGTCGTGGGGCCAGTTTCTGCCCGACGGCAACACGCTGCTCCTGATGGTGCCGATCGACGAGCCCAAGAGCAGCTTCATTGTCTGGGACATTGCCAACCGCAAAGAGATGCGGCGCTTCGGCGGCGAACACTATCACGCCTACTCCGCAGCGCTGTCGCCGGGTGGCG
>DAIOGM010000690.1:0-2820 GCA_036745215.1 Gemmataceae bacterium | reverse complement strand
AATCGGGCAAGTTCTCCGCCATGACGCTTCTTCGCGCCATGGACCCGGAGTATTCGACCGACGACGCCATCATCCAGGCGTTCCTGGAAACCAAGGAATTCAAGGTCAGCGAGTCCAATCGCACCGCCCTCGAAGGCAACTTCGCGGTCGGCGACGTCATCGACCCGGATACCGGCGAAGTCTACGTCGAATCCGGCGAACTGATCACCAAGGAGCATCTCGACAAGGTTTTCACCTGCACCTTGAAGAACGTCACCGTGCTCGTGTCGAAGGACGAGCAAGGCAAGCAAGTTGACGCGTTGATTCTCAATTCGCTCAAGGAAGATCCGACCAACACACACGAAGAGGCGCTCCTCAAGATCTATCAACGTCTGCGCCCCGGCAATCCACCGCAGCTTGAAAAAGCCAAGGAGCTGTTCAAGGAAAAGTTCCAGGATCCCAACCGCTATCGCCTCGGCAAGGTCGGCCGGTTCCGCATCAATCGCAAGTTCAACCAGGACGTGCCCGAGACCGAGATGACCTTGCGGGCCATCGATTTCCTCAACGCCGTCCGCTACATCCTGACCTTGCGCAACGGCACCGGCATCGTGGACGACATCGATCACCTGGGCAACCGCCGCCTGCGCACGATCGACGAACTCGCCGCCGATGAGTTGCGCAAGGGCTTCCTCAAATTGCGCCGCACGGTGCAGGAGCGCATGTCGATCCGCGATCAACAGGACATGACGCCGCGCTCGCTCATCAATCCCAAGAGCATCTCGGCGGCGATCGAGTATTTCTTCGGCCGCGGCGAGCTGTCGCAGGTCGTCGATCAGACGAACCCGCTCGCTCAATTAACGCACGAACGGCGGCTGTCGGCGCTTGGACCGGGCGGCCTCAATCGCAAACGCGCCGGCTTCGAAGTGCGCGACGTTCATATTTCGCACTATGGCCGCATCTGTCCGATCGAAACGCCGGAAGGCACGAACATCGGTTTGATCTCCAGCCTGTCGATTTACGCGGGCGTGGACGATTACGGATTCTTGATCACGCCTTACCGAAAGGTCAACAAGGGGAAGCTTCAAACGGAAGTATTGTGGCTGCGCGCCGACGAGGAATCGCAAGCGCACCTGGCGCCGGCGGACACGCCCGTCGAAAAGGAACGCGTTTCCGAGGATCGCGTGACGGCCCGATACGGCGGCGATTTCATCATGACGGCGTCCGATCAAATTCAATTCATCGACATTTCGCCCAAACAGATGGTCGGCGTCTCCGCGGGCCTGATCCCGTTTTTGGAGCACGACGACGCCAACCGAGCCCTCATGGGCTCGAACATGCAGCGGCAGGCGGTTCCCTTGATGATCACGGAACCGGCGCTTGTCTCGACCGGCCTGGAGAAGGAAGTCGCCAAGCACTCCGGCATGGTCCTGAAAGCGCTTCAAGATGGCTACGTGACTTACGTGGATGCCGAACGCATCGTCATCGGGCCGGAAAAGCTCACCGAGGAGCCGGTTCCCACAGACGGCGAGGATAAGAAGTCCGTCCTCGAACGGGCCCGTGCTCAACTCGGTTCACGCGAATATCAATTGCGGAAATTCGTCGGCCTGAACGAGCGGACGTGCCTCAATCAGACACCGGTCATCAAGATGGGCCAACGCGTCAAGAAAGGCCAGATCATGACCGACAGCGCCGCCACGCATCATGGCGAGTTGGCGCTGGGCCGCAACGTGCTTGTCGCGTTCATGTCGTGGGATGGCTACAACTTTGAAGACGCCATCATCATCAGTGAACGCCTTGTGAAGAACGACACCTACACGTCGATCCATATCGAAGAGTTTGACATTGAAATCCGCGAGACCAAGCTCGGACGCGAGGAGTTCACGCGCGACATTCCCAATGTCTCGCCCAAGGCGCTCGGCAACCTCGACGAAAGCGGCATCATTCGCATCGGCACGTTCGTGCAGCCGGGCGACATTTTGGTTGGCAAGGTGTCGCCGAAGTCAAAGAGCGAATTGACGCCGGAAGAAAAGCTCCTGCACGCGATCTTCGGCCGGGCCGGCGAGGACGTCAAGAATGACAGCCTGGAAGTGCCGTCGGGCATTGAAGGCGTGGTGATCGCCGCGGACAAATTCAGCCGCCGCGCGGCGATGTCGGACGACGAGAAGAAAGGTTTCGACAAGGAATCGCGCAAGACCGAGGACGCCGGCAACCGCGGCATCGGCGAACAGTATCGAACGATGCTGAGCGAGCTGTCCGAAGTGCTTGACAAGAAGGAACTCAAGCACTTCGGCGGCGACAAGGAAGACAAGGCGATCGCTGAATTGGCCGCGACCGTTTCGCTCGACGACCTCGATATTCGCTCGGAGTCCAAGCTCAAGAAGGTCAAGGACATCTTCAACAAGCACATGGACCGCGTGCGTTTCTTGTGCGACGAAAAAGATCGCAAGCTCAACAATCTCAAGCGCGGCGACGAATTGCCGTCGGGCGTGCAGCAAATGGTCAAGGTTTACGTGGCCACCAAGCGCGTCATCTCGGTCGGCGACAAGATGGCGGGCCGGCATGGCAACAAGGGCGTCATCTCCAAGGTGTTGCCCGAAGAGGACATGCCGTTCTTGGTTGACGGCACGCCGGTTGACATTCTCTTGAACCCGCTCGGCGTGCCCAGCCGCATGAACGTGGGCCAGATTCTCGAGACGCATCTGGGCTACGCCGCTGCGAAGCTCGGCTTCAAGGCGATCACGCCGGTCTTCGACGGCGCCACCGAGGAAGAAATCCGGAATTCGCTGAAAGAGGCGGGCATCCCGGAGAGCGGCAAGAGCTATTTGTACGACGGCCGCACCG
>DAIOGM010000689.1:0-2835 GCA_036745215.1 Gemmataceae bacterium | reverse complement strand
GCAAATTCCGCGGCGAGCCAATCGAGCAACTCCGGATGCGTCGGGCGTGCTCCTTGCAAGCCGTAATCGTTCGGCGTGCGGACGATGCCGCGGCCGAAGTGGTGTTGCCAGATGCGATTGACCATGACGCGGGCCGTCATGGGATTGTCCTTCGACGCGATCCAATTCGCCAGCACCGTGCGCCGGCCGGACGACTTGCCGATCGGCTTGGCTTCCGCGGGATCGGGGATGTTGAATACCGTCGGGTAACCGGGTTCGACTTGGTCGCCATGGGCGTGCGGATTGCCACGGACGAGGACGAAGGTGTCCGGCGCCTTCGGTCCGCTTTCGACGACGGACAGCGCCATGTCCATCGCCGGCATCGCGGGCGCCTTGCGGAGGTAGTTCATCTGTTTGAGCAATGCGAACCAGTCTTGATACTTCTTGTCACCGAGGACGCGGGCGCCGTCGCGATGAATCTGGACCGTGAGGTCGCTGAACTCGACGTTGTCGGTCGGCACCGAGAGATTGCGCTTTTCGATGCCGGGGCCGGACCACGCGACATACAAGCCGTAGCCGAACACGTTCTGAAAGTACTCCAGCTTGATCGGCAATCGGCCCTTCTTCAACTCGATGCTCTTGGATTGCACCTTGCCCATGCCGTGGATGCCGTCGTAGGTGATGAGCGTTTTGCCGTCGATTGTCAAGCGCGAGCCGTCGTCGGAGTCGAGGTAGAACGTGTACTTTCCGTCGGCGGGCACGATCAGCAGGCCGTCGTAGACAAAGCCGAACGCTTCGTTGCGCGTGCGCGGGCCGATGTCGAACAGCCTCTTGGGCAGCTTGCCTTCATCTTCGTGCTTGAATTGCGTGAAGTCGGGCAGCTTCATCCAGGTGTTGCGATAGAAGCGATAGGTTAATTCATCTAAATCGTTGCCGACCAGTTGAGCACTCCCCTTGCTCAGCTTGCGAAACTCATTTTCGATTTCAGTGATCGCGGTCTGCGTCTTGGCTTTCTTGTCCTCATGCTCTTGTTTGATTTTCAGGTACGCCTGGGTCTGCGTGGCATCGCCGATGGGGCGTACGTCGTCCGCCCCGCCGCCGCGATAATGATTGATGCCGTGCAGGAACGCGAGCATCTTGTAATAATCCTTTTGCGCGATTGGGTCGATCTTGTGATTGTGGCAACGAGCGCAATCGAGCGTCATGCCGAGCATCGATTGGCCGATGGTGGCGATGATGTCGTCCAGGCCATCGTAGCGCGCCTGCTTGGGATCGACCGGCTCATCGTCCCAGACGCCCAAACGATAAAACCCGGTGGCGATGAGCGCCTCATTGGCAGCACCCTCACCCCCGACCCCTCTCCCAGGGGGCAAGGTCATCTCGTCGCCGGCGAGTTGCTCCTTGAGGAAACGATCAAACGGCTTGTCTTCGTTGAACGCACGAATCACGTAATCGCGATAACGCCAGATATTCGGCTTCGGGTTGTCGCGTTCGTAGCTATTGGTCTCGGCATAGCGCACCAGATCGAGCCAATGACGAGCCCATTTTTCGCCATAGCGCGGCGATTCGAGCAGCTTGTCCACGAGTTTCTCGTAAGCACCCGGCGCGTTGTCGTTGATGAATGCTTCGACCTCCGCGGGCGAGGGAGGCAGCCCGGTGATATCGAAATAGAGACGACGCACGAGTTCCTGTTTCGCCGCAAACGGCGCGGGCGCGAGGCCCTTCGCTTCCAGTTTCGCGAGGATGAATGCGTCGATCGGATTCTTGATCCACGCCTTGTTCTTGACGTTCGGCGCCTCAGGCCGCTTGACGGGTTGATACGCCCAGTGCGCCCGATCCTTGTCGCTGATGACGAACTCGCCCTTGCGCGGCGTCTTGTCGCTGCCGGGCCAGGGCGCGCCCATCTTGACCCATTGCGTCAACGCGTCGATCTCGTCGCGCTTGAGCTTCTTGTTTTTGGGCATCTTGAGCTTGCCGTCTTGAAGGATCGCCTTGACGAGCAAGCTCTTTTCCGGATGCCCCGGCACGATCGCCGGCCCCTGATCGCCGCCCTCGAGCATCGCGCCGAGCGACTCCAGGCTCAGGCCGCCCTTGTGCTTTTTGCCGCTGTGACACTCGAAGCAATTCTCTACCAGCAGCGGGCGGACCTTCGTCTCGAAGAACTGAATCGCCGCCGCGGTCGGTTTCTTTTCCTGAGATGCGGCAACGGATGCCATTCCCAGCCAGGTCGCGAGAACGAGGGCAACAAATAACGAAGTTTTCATATCCGTGGATTTCCGATCGGAATGATTGGAATCGAAGTTTGAAGTTCGCGGCACGATTCATTTTAGATCGGCGCACGCTGCCTGTCATGAACAAATCCAAGGCCACGCTTGTTCAATTGTTCATCAATCAAAGGAAAGTGCAATATAGGGATTCGCTACAATAGGCATGATAATCGCAGAATTCGCAACCTCGCCGCCGAAGGAGATGAATTAACGTGCCGTTTTTGTTTGCGCAGGAAACCAGCGGAAGTGGATTGGCGTGGACGCTGCTGGGCTTGCTCAGCTTGCCGGTTTTGATCGCGATGAATGCGTTCTTCGTGGCCGCGGAGTTCGCTCTCGTCGCGGTGAGAAAAACGCGCGTCGAGGAAATGGTCAGCCGCGGCGTGCACGGCGCCGTCTGGGTGCAATCGGCGATCGAGCACCTGGACCGATCGATTGCCGCGACGCAACTGGGCATCACGCTCAGCAGCATCGCGCTAGGCTTCTTTGCCGAACAGGCGCTGGCGGCTGCGCTGACCGGCACGTTTCAGGGTTTGCCGGAACCATGGAGCTGGATAGCGAAACATACGGTTGCCGGCTCAATTGCCTTTGC
>DAIOGM010000688.1:0-2845 GCA_036745215.1 Gemmataceae bacterium | reverse complement strand
GCGGTGCGGGGGTTGCAGACGAACAAGATCGTTTAGTTTGGCCGGCGAGCCGAGCAGGAACATCACTTCGACAAAACGACCTCAACACTGTGCTTGCGCGGCTCAAGCGCCTTGCGAATCGCGGCGTCGTACTCCGGCATCTTCGTCATGCGTTCCGCAATCAACGCATCGCGGCGCTTCGCCAAATCTTCCTTGGCGACGTCCTTCAATCCTGGGTCCTTGGCGAGGCCGCGGCCCAGCACCAACGGGCTATAGATTTGGCCGTGGTAGTAGTTCGTCTTGTCCGTGATCGCCTTGACGACGTCCTTCACCTGATCCGCGACCGGCCCCGCCGCGAGGGCGGCTTCGGCGAGGTTGACGCCCTTGGCGAGTTCCTCGCTCGAGTACTTCGCGACCTTTTTGCCGCCGAGTTTCACGTCGTATTTTCCCGCATCCAGGCCCACGACTTTGAGGCCGTACTCGTTCATGTCCTCAACGAGCGGCGTCCATTTGAGGATGCTCTTGGCCGATTCGGGGAAGAACGGCAACGACAAATCCAGGCGTTCGAAGGTCACGGTGTTGGATTTGGCGGCGACGCCGATGACGAAGCAGTTCTGGCCTTTCTCCTTTGCCGACATGGCGCCAATTGTTACCTCCGCGGATGAGACGAGCTTTGGGAAATTCATCCCCTTGAGAATCGCCGCCGCCATCATCGCCTGACCGGGGGGTCCGGGGTGGACGGCGTCGCCGGAGGTGATGCGGCCCTTCTCGCCGTCCTTGCGTGCTTTTTCAATGACGCTCCAGTACGGATGAAACTGATCGACGAACAGGCCGTTGTTCTTCTCGGCGATCTGCTTGACGCCGTCGCCGAATTTCTCGAGCGTCAGGTTGTACGTTTCCGCCTTGTCGCCCGGCTTGTGTTCGACCGGCTGCGGCGTGATCCACGCGACGCGGATGTTGGCCTCCTTCGCTTGATTGGCGATGCCAGTCAGACCCTTCATGTACGGATCGAAGGTCTTGTCGCTGAACGCGGTATAGCGGCCGTCGTTCATGCCGAAATCGACGGTGAGCACGGTCGGCTTGTGCGTCAATACATCGCGTTTGAAGCGTCCGTTGCCGCCGCCGGAGGTGTCGCCGCCGATGCCGACGTTGCGAAAGACGAGGTTGTAGGACGGGAACCGCGTTTGGCTCCACATCTCGACGTAATTGGAGTAAAGTCGCTGTTCGGTGATGCTGTCGCCCATCATGACAACGACGTCGCCCTTCTTGAGGAAGAATTCCTGCGCCGAGGCAAGCGGCGCGGCCGAGAGCAGCAACAGGAACGCGGACAATGTGCTGAACTTTCGTGCGATCATGTAATGTTCCTTTCGTGGGGTGGGATTGAGTTTGCGTGTATTGGAACCGACGAGGCGGACGATTGCCAGCGGATTTCAATGAATCTGCAGGCGTAGCCACAAGCTGCCAGCTTGTGAGCTGGACGAACGCAGACAAGCTGGCAGCTTGTTGCTACGAAGGCCCGTAATCTAGGTGGATTTTTTCAAGCGCCGATCGAAGACGAACGGCTCGTTCGCGTCATCGGTGACGGTGACGAGCACGGGCGGCGCCTTGCTGATCATGTCGGTTTGCACGCGCAAAAGATTCGGGGCGCGCCATTTCTTGTGCACTTCCCAGACGTGACCGTCGGCGTGAAGATACAAGACTGGCTTTTCGAATTGCTTGCACTCGTCCGCGAATGCCTTGAAGAACGGCTCATGATCCTTGGTCGGCATCGCCTGAGCCATGACGACGGCGGCGCGGACGTCCTGCTTCCATTTCGCGAAGCAGTCCTTGATCCAGTCGTTGTCGTCTTGCATGCGCGTCGCCCATTCCTTCTTGTCGTGCAGCCGGCCGCCGACGAGGTTGATGCCGATCAAGAGAACGCCCTTGTGCGTCCAGGCGAAATTCTCGTCACGCTTTTCCTGGCGATGCACGGTCCAGGAGTATTTGAATTGCTTGTCGAAGTGCAAGAAATGCGTGCGCCAGAACTTCAGTCCATCGGCAGGCTTGTCGAGATCGTTGTACTCGTTGTCGCCGAGCACGACGAACGCCGGAATGGTCGCCTTCTTCAACAAACCGGCGACGTTGGCGTACTGCGATTCCGGCCAAGCTTTTTTTGAACCGCTGACGATATCGCCCAGATGGATGAAGAACTCGCTTTGTTTGTCGTCGTTGACGAGCTTGACGTATTTCTCAAGCAACGGCTCCTCTTCGGGCTTGTAGGGGCCGCAGCCGGTGGCGCTGAACTTGAGCGGTTCGGAACGCGCGAACGCGATCGCGAACACCGCCATGAAAATGCAAGTGCCGAGGAGACGTTTCATCATGAATGTATTTACCGTTTTCGGTGCTGCGTCTTTGGAGTGCGGCGGTTTGACGCCGCTTTCTTTCCTTTCTTTCTTTGGAACTTGCGACAAAAAAAAGAAAAAAAGCGGCGTCAAACCGCCGCACTCCAAAGTGGATCCATGAGCGGCTAACGCATTTTTCCGCCCAGCAAATAACCCAGCACATCGTGCGTCGATTCGTCGAGCGTTTCCAGGTGATTGATCTCGATCATGCGATCGAGCACAACCTCGCCGAGCCGCTCGAAGAACTTGCGCGGGCTCTTGGCGCGCACGAGCAAGTAGCCGTCGATGCGATCGACGCCGACGACTTCGTCTAATTCCAAAAGCATGACGGCGAGCGCTCGATTCTGATCGCTGGCGATGCGGATCGACAACGGGTGATCGTCGAGCAGGTCGCGGATTTCCGTCAACGTGCCGACGGCGGCGATGCGGCCCGCGGCCATGATCGCGACGTGGTCGGTGAGCTTTTCGAGTTCCTCGAGTTCATG
>DAIOGM010000687.1:0-2856 GCA_036745215.1 Gemmataceae bacterium | reverse complement strand
AACTGCAAAATTCCCCTTGTCAGAACATTACGTTAATTTAATATTGGTATTACCCGGATCGAAGCACCGGTTGCAAGGTAGGCAGCGTTCTTGCAGTCGGCTCGGCCCGGGGTTTTTTTATGCGCTCGGCGATCGTTTGTCGCACGAGCGATAGCTTGTCATGCCACTGGAAATCGGTTGTCAGACGGGCGTGGCCGGTGTCGCCGAGTTGTTGGCGGAGCGACGAGTCTTCGTAAAGGCGAAGAACCGAGTTCGTCAACGCGTCGATTGGTCCGCACGGCACGAGCAAGCCGTCGTATTCATGCCGGATCACGTCCGCGACGCCGCCGGCGCGATACGCCACGTTCGGCACACCGTTCGCCCAGGCTTCCAACAGCACCAGACCGAACGAATCGGATCGGCTCGGCAACGCGAAAACGTCGATCGCCGCGAAGAAGTCGCGCTTTTCGAGATCAGTAATCGTCCCTAGCTGCCGAACCCAGCGTTTTGCGACCTCCGGGGCGCGTCTCGTGAAAGCGTGCCAATAACTCGCGAAGTTCGGCATTTGTGGCCCGGCGAGCAACAAATAGATCGGACGATTCCGGCGCCAGAGCGGCTCGAGCGACGCAATCAAATCGTTGGTTCCCTTTTCCCAGCTATTGTTCGCCAGATGGCCGACGACGAACGCATCGGACGGCAGCCGCCAGCGTTCGCGCGCCGTGAAGCGATCGCCGCCGGTGCACTCCGCGGGTTCGACGCCGAGGCCTTGCAGGATGACGTTCTCGCGCCGCAAGCCAAGCTCCAGCGCGGCGTCGCGCTCGCTGGGCGTTTGCACGAAGACGGCGTCGGCTTCGTTCAGGAGCCAACGCAGCGCCGGCGACGTGTAGCCGCGGCGCGTGCGATCGTTCAAATCATCCGGATTGCCCAGATGCAGAAACGGTGTGATGAAAAACGGCACGCGCAATCGCCGAGCCAGACGCCGGGCGCAAAGGATCGGAAACGCGTAGGGGAACGCCGTTGCGTGAATCGCATCGAAGCCAGATTCACCCTCACCCCCATCCCCTCTCCCAAAGGGCGAGGGGGGCATTGCGGCTTTCCACATCGAAGGGGAAATCGGATTGCACGGCATCGTCAAGCATTGCCAAAGCGGATGCGGAATAAACGACAGCGCCTTGAGCAGCCAGCGCCGACCGGGAAAGCGAAGCAGCGGAAAGCGGCGAACCGTGACGCCGGAGTCCAGCTCCGTGCCGGCGGGCAAACACGATCCGCGCGCCGACCAGAACGCCTCGAGCGATGACGCATTCGACGTGAATACGGTCACGTCGTCGCCCGCACCGACGCAAAATCGGCTCAAGCGTGCGAAGTACGCTTCGGCGCCGCCCAATGCCGGCGGATAGCGATGAATGAAGTGAGCCAGGCGCATCGAATCGTCCTTGATTCCTGGGATTTCCTGCAGGCCGTGGAATACGATTCCAATCGTGTCGATCGACCAGGACTAACACCATTGGAATGGTATTCCACGGCCCATTCCAAGGATAACCGATGACGGTTTTTTTTGCCAGCCATTCGCCTCTCGACACGAGCGATTTGTTGTGGTTCAATAATACACCCTCATATCGGAGAGCCAAGTCGCTCATGCGTGCGCAACTGATGCCCTTGGACGGCGGTCAGGCCGTGGACCTCGCCAAGGAGATGATTCTGATTGGCCGGCAGGAAGATTGCGATCTTCGGCTCGATCACAAGAGCGTCTCGAAGATGCATTGCGTCCTCGTCAAGACCGACGGCCTCGTTCTCCTGCGCGACCTCGGCAGCACGAACGGCACGCGCGTCAACGGCACGCGGGTTCGCCGGGCGGCGCTGTTGCCCAATGACAAATTGTCGGTCGCCAACTTTCATTTCAAGGTGCTCTTCGGCGCCGCCCTCGCAGCCGTGCAGCCGGAGGATCAGACGCAGCAAATCGACGCGGAAGATCTTCACAAGGTCGTCAAGTCCGCCGATCGCGATGTGCATCCGGACAGCGAAGTCGATATGCCGATCATCGAGATCCATCAGAATTCGTTGCCGGACGTTTATCCGGACGACAAGAAGCAAGCGTGACGGTCAACGCGGCGTGTATAATGCACGTGGATCTTTCGCCACCTTCCCGGACCGTTCTCATGCCAATTCATCCTGAAGACACGCCGAAAACAGCCGCGGACGAACTACCCAAGGCGATCCTGGCGCCGCCGGTCATGGAGTTGAATTCAGCCGAGCCGCCATTGGCGAGCGCCATCACGGCCGGGCCGACGCCACGGCCGCGCGGCAAGAAACGCGTTGCCGATCAGGTAGCAGGCGGCTTGTGGAACTGGGTGCTGCCGATCCTGACGGTGACGGCATTTTTCTTGATCGCTTTTTTCGGCGTGATCCATCTGCTGCAATACTGGCGTCTTCTCAACGATCAGGCCGACGCGGAGGCGTTGTTCATGCGCCGCCGGGCCGAGTTGAAAGCGGAAGCGGAGCATGCCGACGAGCGACTCGATCTTCTCGACAAACGCGTGCACCTGGCGTCGCTGGGCTTTCGCGAGGTCGCGCGCAAGGCGGCGCCGCATGTCGTCAACGTCGCCAATTATGCCGAACCCAAACCTGCCGAGTTGAAAGTGCTCGAAAAAAGAAAGGGATTGGTCACTTATGATCCCGACAACGACAAGAAGTACGTGCTAGTCGGGCTCGGCTCCGGGTTGATCGTCAAGCCGGGCGTGATCTTGACGAACCACCACGTCATCAAGGGCGCCGAACGCGTGCGCATCTCGTTCGCGAGCGGCCAGTCGATCGGCGTCGATCCCGAGGCGATCACCACGCTCACCGGAGGTGAGGCATGAGCCGGTCACTGCCACGCAA
>DAIOGM010000686.1:0-2867 GCA_036745215.1 Gemmataceae bacterium | reverse complement strand
GGACGGCAGCGACGATCGGCGTACGTCAAATCGCAGCTCGACGGCAGTCGCCACGATTGGCTCGAGTCGCGCGAACTGTCGCGGATCTCATTGGGACGGAGTACGTTGAACCGGCACATCTTTCAAAGGCTGCGAAATATGTCATTGGCGGTATGTTGCGCGACGCATTCTGAATTTGGGTCGACTGCGTATCTTCAGTTGTCTTCGCGCCTGTTCGGTGAAATCTGGCTCAGAATGGGCGCCTTTCTTCCAAGTCCATTGCAAATCGACTCATGCAGTATCTGCAAACGCAGGTATCGTCGACATCGCGGTCAAGCTGTTGTTCTCCGCAACTTGGACAAATTTGAGTGTCATCAACGATTTCGAGGGCAAAATACGAACTTGTGAATGCTTTGATTTGCCTAGACAGGCCTCGACTTTCATCTTCGACTAATTGACGATAATACCGCTCCGTGCGCGCTTGTTGAATTGCGCGTATAGTTTTGCTGTCCGACTTTTCTTTGGCTCGTAAAGCGTCATCGCGCTCGCGACGGAGGATTTGTATTTGACTTTTGTTTTCGTTGCCGCGTTTTTCGTTGTATTCGCGCGTAGCAAAATACTCTTCTTTCAAGGCAGCCAGTTCGGTCGAAATGAATTCGAACTTCTCAGCGATATCATCTTTTTGAGAGTCTTTCTCAATGACGAGCCATTGGAGGAGTTTGACAACGCTGCTGAGTGCCTCGATGCGTTTTTCTGGTGAAACGATCATCGTGTGCGTCCTTTCTTCGAATGTGACGGGACCCATGTCTTTGCTTTATTATAGACGGTCGTCAGACTAGATGTGGCCTACATTTCGATTTGTGGAATTGTGGATCCAATCCATTATGCCACGTCGTCCGAGCGACGACAAGCATGGTTGCAACCAATCCATCGTCTCATTCGTCTCATGTATCCCATACGTCCCAAAATTGGTCGGTGTCGTGGAATGAACGAGACGATTGAACACACCTGCAGCCCATGGGGTGGGGGTGTGCGTGCGCAAAGTGAGTAAAAGGGTGACAGCGACTTCGCAACTTTAATCGCCGCAATGATTTGCATCGTGGAGGCTTTTACTCAAGTCTTGTTGAGTAAAAGCCCCGTGCCCATGTCGCGTTCAGAACAAATCGAGCAGCGGCGTCCCCGTGTTGACGGGGCGCGTGAAGCCGTCGCGGCCTAAACGGGTTTCGCCGGGGATGCCGAGCGAGTGGAGGATCGTGGCGCCGAGGTCTTGCACGCGGACCGGGCGGTCCTTGACGTACGCGGATATGCGGTCCGTCTCGCCGATCACCATGCCGCCACGCGTGCCGCCGCCGGCTAAGATCGCGGTCCAGCAGTTGGGCCAATGCTGGCGGCCAGGCAGACGGTCGGGTTGATTGATGCGCGGCGTGCGGCCGAATTCGCCCATGCACACAATTAACGTGCGTTCCAGCAGGCCGCGGTCGCGCAGGTCGATGATGAGGGCGGACAGGCCTTGATCCAGGCACGGCAAGCACCAGCCCATGCCGTAGGAGCCGGTGCCGAAGGCGTTGCCCATGCCCATTTCGCTGCCGTGCATGTCCCAGCTTGAGGCGGGGGGGCCGCCGCCGTTTTGGCCGGGGGCGTTGCCGGTCCAGCCGTTGACGGTGACGAAGTTGACGCCCGATTCGACGAGCCGGCGGGCGAGCAGCAGATTTTGGCCCAGGGGGTGCATGCCGTAGCGATCGCGGACGGTCGGCGATTCGCGATGCACCTCAAACACCTCGCGGCCGCCGCGGCCATTCGCCATCTCGGAGGCGCGGCGATGCAGGTTGTCCCAGTCGCGCGTGGCTTGCGATTCGTCCGAGCCGCGGTCGGTGTTGACGGCGCCGAGCAGCCGACGCCGCGCTTGCAGGCGAGCGGGCTCGACGGCGGGTTGCAGTTCTTCGGGAGCGCGGAAAGTCGGCAGCGCGGGGTGGTTGTTCGCGTTGCCGACGAAGAGCGGTTGATATTGAGCGCCGAGATGGCCGCCGGAGCCGATGTTGGGAGCGCAGAAGACCGGATCGCCGACGCAGCGGATGAGCCAGACGTAGTTGGCGATGTTGCGTTCACTGGGCCGCAGCCGCGACATGATCGAGCCGAGGTATGGCGAATCGGGCGGAGCGCCGGCCTGGCCGCTCAGGAGATGATGCATCGCGTCAAAGTGGTTCGAGATGTTGCCGACGTGCGTCATCGAGCGAATCAGCGTGAGGTGCTGCGCGAGAGCGGGCAGGTGCGTGTGCAGTTCGCTGATGCGCATGCCGGGGACGGCCGTGTCGATGGGGCGATAAGGGCCGCGGATGTCGTCGGGAGCGTTCGGCTTCAAGTCCCAGGTGTCGAGGTGGCTCGGGCCGCCGCAGAGCAGGACGAAAATGACGGAGCGATCGGCCGCTTCGCCGCGCAGACCGCTTTGGGCGTTGACGCTGGCGGCGACCATGCCGTGCGACGCCATGGCGAGTGCGCCGACGCCGCCGGCTTGCAGCAGTTGGCGGCGCGAGAGACGAGTGTGTGCGTTCATGTGAAATCCCCCCTTGTTGATTATCAACACTACCTAATATCGGTAGATTTGTCCATCAAATCTCACGCAAAGCAGCGGGAATCAACCACAGATGAACACAGATGAACACGGATAGGAGCCGATGATTTTTCTACTCATCCGTGTTCATCTGTGTTCATCCGTGGTTAATTCTCCTTCATCAACTCGGCGACGGCGCGCTCAAGCTGTTCGCCGCGAATTTCGCGATGGCGGATGACGCCTTTCGCGTCGAGCACATACACCACCGGCCAACCTTGCACGTTCCAGCGCGTCGCGATGGGTCCGTCCGTCGTCGGGCCGTCGTAGAACGAACGCCAGG
>DAIOGM010000685.1:0-2869 GCA_036745215.1 Gemmataceae bacterium | reverse complement strand
TTGTCGATGTGTACGCCCCGCTCATTTACGCGTACCTTCGCAAGCGCGGCGTGCAAGATGCGGATGCGGCCGACTTGACGCAAGTGTGCTTGCAAAAGGTATCGACCCACGTCGGCAGCCTGGATTACGATCCGGCGAGCGATTCGTTCCGCGGCTGGCTGTTCACGATCGTCCGGAACACGCTGCGTGACTTTCACGCTCGCCCTCGGCACCTGTGGCAAGGCAGCGGCGATTCGCAAATCCAAACTCTTCTCAACAACCACGCGGACGCGGCGGCCGACGCGGATCAATGGGATCGCGAATACGAACAGAGTTTGTTTTCGTGGGCCGCTAACAAAGTTCGACCGCAAGTGCAGGAGACGACCTGGCGAGCATTCTGGCAAACGGCCGTCGAAGGCAAGCCGGGGCAGGAGGTGGCGAAGAACCTGGGAATCTCATTGGCGGCGGTTTACATTGCGAAGAGCCGCGTGTTGTTTCGGCTGCGTGCGATGATTCGCGAGATGCAAGAGGAAGAGTAGTCCTGGCGCGGGAGGTGGATTCTCCGGAGCACCGAAGGTGCGAAATGTTAAAGCCCAGGGCAACGCCCTGGGAGACCGCGTCATCAATCGATCGATGCCCCAACGGGGCAATATCGGCTGTGTTTCCCAGGGCGTTGCCCTGGGCTTTGACATTTAGCACCTTCGGTGCAATTAGCCTCGACAAAGTTCATCGATATGACCTCACGTTGTCCCGATACCCTGAAGCTTCAAACGCTCCTCGAAAGCGACAGCAACGAGGACGCGGACGGGCTGCACACTCATCTGGAGACGTGCGAAACGTGTCGGCACACGCTGGAAAGCCTTGCGGGAGATACCACGGTTTGGGAAAATACATCCATCGGTCTTGGCGAGACCGTCCGTGGCGAACCGCGGCTGCGAGAACTCATGGAGCGGCTAAAGGAAGAGGAGACACGCCTGGAAGAAGAGGACATTCTTTCCTTGTTGAGCCCCAGCGACAAGCCCGGCGTGCTCGGCGTCCTGGGCGAATACGAAGTGCACGAAGTCATTGGCCGCGGGTCGATGGCCGTCGTCTTCAAGGCGATGGACGTCCGGCTCAATCGCGTGACGGCATTGAAGGTCTTGTCGCCGCGGCTGGCGTTGAGCGTCCGGGCGAACCAGCGATTCATTCGCGAGGCACAATCGACGGCCTGCATCCAGCACGAAAATGTCGTCCAAATGTATGCGGTTGGTGATTCCATCCGGACATTTCTGGCAATGGAGTTCATCGCCGGCGAATCCGTGCAGGAACGCCTGGATCGCGTTGGGCCGCTGACTGCCGAGGATGTTGCTCGCATCGGGCTGCAAACCGCGCTCGGATTGGCCGCCGCTCATCGTCAAGGACTAATCCATCGAGACATCAAACCGGCCAACCTCATGCTCATCGGCGGCAGCAATCCGCCCTTCGTCAAGATCACCGACTTTGGCCTGGCACGCGTGATTGATGACAATCCGATGACGCAGCATGGCGTCGTGATCGGCACGCCCGAATACATGTCGCCGGAACAGGCGCGCGGAGAAGGGGTCGATCATCGTTCCGATCTCTTCAGCCTCGGCAGCGTCCTTTATGCAATGGCGACGGGAACGTCTCCGTTTCGCGCTTCGACGGCGATCGCCGTGCTGCGGCGTGTAAACGATGAGGAACCGACGCCGGTGCGAACGCTGCGGCCGGACCTGCCCGCGTGGCTGGCGACGCTCATCGAACGCCTGATGGCGAAGAACCCGGCTGAACGATTTGCGACGGCCGACGAAGTAGCCAATCTGTTGCAGGGCTATCTCGTCCATCTGCAAACCGCGGCGCCGGCCCCCGCCCTGCCGGGTTCGCCACGCGTTTGCGAACAAACGGCCAAGCGAAACAAGCGCATCGCGCGCGCCGCGGTCTTGCTGGGCGCTTCGGTCATCCTGTCCGTGATCGCCGGGCTGATGATCTATCGCAACTCGCCCTGGTTTCAGGCCAATGTGTGGAACGTCGCAGGCATCGGCCTCGCGGGAATCGTGTTCATGGCGGCGCTGGTTGGATTCCTCGTCATGCGTGGCCGGCGGTCAGCGCCTGATGAATTGCTCGTACTATTGAAATGCTCGAGTTGTCAGAAGGAGTTCAAGGTCAAGCCGAGTTTGAACGGTACGAAGGTCCGCTGTCCGTCGTGCGGCCAACTGACGAGTTAACCACCGATGAACACAGATTAACACGGATGGGTGAATAGTGAGTTAGGTGTGTTGACGTAGGGGCGAGCGGCCTCGATTCTTATCTGTGTCCATCCGTGTCCATCTGTGGTTAAATCTGCTTGACACTTGTATTTGCGCGTTGTTAATCTCCACTGTGGGACCTTGTTTGCACATCGCGGAGTTGATTCATGGCTGCACGTCCTGTCGGCGTTTGGGGCATCGATCTGGGGCAATGTGCCTTGAAGGCCATTCGCCTGGAGATGCAAGACGCGAACATCGTCGCGACGGCGTTCGAGTACATCGAACATCCGAAAATCTTGAGCCAGCCGGACGCGGATCCGGATGAGCTGACGCGGCAAGCGCTCGGCGCATTCTTGGAACGCAACAAGATTGCCGGCGACCTGGTGTGCATCAGCGTGCCGGGGCAATCGGGGTTGGCGCGCTTCGTCAAGTTGCCCCCTGTCGATGAGAAGAAGATCGCGGACATCGTCAAGTTCGAGGCCAAGCAGCAAATTCCGTTTCCGCTCGAAGAAGTCGTCTGGGATTTTCAACGGCTCAATCGCGGCGAGATCGTCGAGGGCATGGCGCTCGAGACCGAGATCGGCCTGTTCGCGATGAAGCGCGACATGGTCATGCGGGCGATCCGGCAGTTCAAGGAAGTCAATGTC
>DAIOGM010000684.1:0-2888 GCA_036745215.1 Gemmataceae bacterium | reverse complement strand
TTACCTTTTCGTCCATGGCTTCAACAATACATTCGATGACGCCGTCTTTCGCGCCGCCGAGGTCTGGCATTTTATGGGCCGCGCCGGCGTGCCGATCGCTTACTCCTGGCCGGCGGGGCATGGCGGCATCCGCGGCTACGCCTACGATCGCGAATCGGGCGAGTTTACCGTCACGCACCTACGACACTTCATCAAGGCCATCGCCGAGTGTCCCGACGTCGAGCGCGTTCACCTCGTCGCGCATAGCCGGGGCTGCGAAGTTCTGATCTCGGCTTTGCGCGAGCTGCACATCGCGAGCAGCGCTCAAGGCAAGTCAACTCAGTGTGAATTGAAGCTGGAAAACGTCGTCCTCGCGGCGCCCGATGTAGATGAAGAGGTATTTATGCAACGCTTCATCGGCGAGAACTTGCTGCGGGCCGCGCGGCGAACCACGATCTACGCATCGAAGCACGACAAGGCGATCGAACTATCCGACCTCGTGTTCGCAAGCCGGCGCCGGCTGGGCGCGCTGGCGGCGAAGGACTTCAGCCCGAGGATCCGCCACGCGCTGGCGAAGATGCCGAACGTGCAATTCATTGAGTGCAAGGTGTCGGGAATCTGGATGAGCCACAGCTATGCGTTCACGCACCCCGCGGCGTTGTCGGACCTGATTCTGGTGCTGCGTGACGGCCGACCGCCGGGGCCAGAACATGGCCGGCCGCTGGCGCAGCCGTCGGAGGGGATTTGGGAATTGACGGATGATTACTTGGCCCAACGTGATCCGCGACGATGATCAAGTATCCCTTTTCGTTTAGCGCCCGCGTGGCGCCTTGAACGTGTAAACGTGCACATCAGGATTTGCTTTCGTCACCCTTTCTCCCCTTGTCCCTTTCGGCATCCTTTCGCCGCCGCGCCACGGCTTCCTTCAGCACATACTCGATCTGCCCGTTGAGGCTGCGCAATTCCTGCTGCGCCCAGGCTTCGAGCGTTTCGTACAGGGCCGGATCCATCCGCAACAGGAATGCTTTGCGTTCTTTCATGATTGGTAATCGATAGGTGGGGCGTTAAAACGGCTTTCGTCCCTTTTGGTAATGCATTTTCTTGAAAGCACCGAAGGTGCGCCAATGTTAAAGCCCAGGGCAACGCCCTGGGAAACGGAACGAATTCGACAAAAGCCCCGAAGGGGCGCGATGATCTTCTCCGTGGGGCGATTTCGCCCCTTTGGGGCTTTGATCTTTTGTTTCTTCCATCCCAGGGCGTTGCCCTGGGCTTTAACATTTTCGCACCGTTGGTGCTCGTGCGCTTTCGGTTAACTGTACAACGTCCCCGTATTGACCACCGGATGCACTTCCGATTCGCCACATAGGACAACAAGCAAATTGCTCACCATGGCGGCTTTGCGTTCCTCGTCCAATTGGACGACCTTCTTTTCGCTGAGTTCGTGAAGCGCCATCTCCACCATGCTGACGGCGCCGTGAACGATCTTCGTTCGCGCCGCGATGACGGCCTCCGCTTGCTGGCGTCGCAGCATGACCTGCGCGATTTCAGGAGCGTAAGCCAAATGCGTCAAACGAGCTTCTTCGACGTGAACGCCGGCCTTCGATAGCCGTTCTTGCAATTCTCTGCGCAGCGCAACGGCGACCTCATCAAAACCACTGCGGAGCGTGATCTCGTTCTCCTCGCCATGATCGTAGGCGTATGAATTGGCCAAATGGCGCACGGCCGATTCGCTCTGGACGCGGACGTAGCCTTCATAGTTTTCCACATCGAAGCATGCCTGAGCCGAGTCCTCGACGCGCCAGACGACGACGATGGCGATCTCGATGGGGTTGCCCTGCTTGTCGTTGACCTTTAGTTTTGCGCCTTCGAGGTTGCGCGAGCGCAGCGACATCTTTCGTTTCAGGTTGAATGGATTGACCCACCAAAAGCCGCTCTCGCGCGCGGTGCCGGTGTAGGAGCCGAACAACGTCAGTACGCTGGCTTCATTGGGCTGCAGGACGATGAAGCCGCCGCATGCGATCAGGGTTGCGACGAACAGAAGCACCGCGCCTCCCATGGCAAAGCCGCCGACTGGATTCCGTTCCCGTTCCAGGATCACGATGCCGCCGACGAAGACGGCGACGCTGAACAAGAGCGCGACGATGACGATGGCGAGGACGCCATAGCCGTTGACGGGTTGCATGGGTGATTCTTTGGACATGGAACGCCCCTTTCGAGATGGATTCGTTTTGGTATTAAAATGATATCACTTCGCTATCGCGTCGTCAAGGGCTCACCTGAAAAGTATCGCATAAATGTTACAATAGATTCACCCAAGCCCCAGGATGAGCGCAGCGATTCCTGGGGGGTGTTTGACATCGCAACCTCCCGGAATCGCTGCGCTCATCCCGGGGCTTGGATAAGAAAATCGTCATGCCCATCGACTGGTCTCCTTTTGTCAAGCTCGTCAACGCTCATCAGCGCTTCCTGATCACCACGCACGTTCGTCCCGATCCCGATGGGCTCGGCTCGCAACTCGCGCTTGCCGATGTGCTCGAATCGATGGGCAAGTCCGTGCAAATGGTCATCGCCAGCAACTGGCCGCCGCGCTATAGCTTTCTCGATCCCGATCGCCGCATCGCTCGATTCGTGCCACCGGGGGACGCTCATCGCGATGTCGAGGTAATCGTTATCCTCGATACCGGCGCCTGGGGCCAACTCGGCGATTTCGGTGAATGGATGAAAACTTCGAAGGCGCTAAAGGTCGTCATCGATCATCACATCACGCAAGACGAACTCGGCGCCCTCGCCCTGGTGGACACCAACTCGGAAGCGACCGGCCGGCTCGTCTATGAGGCAGTGCAAGCGCTCGGCCAATCGTTGTCGCCGCACGCCGCAACGTGTCTGTTCGCTGCCGTCGCGACCGACAC
>DAIOGM010000683.1:0-2892 GCA_036745215.1 Gemmataceae bacterium | reverse complement strand
AAGTCAACGGCGTCGAAGGCATGATGTACATGTCGTCGCAATGCACCAACGACGGCTCGTATTCGCTGACCATCACGTTCAAGCACGGCGTCGATCTCAACATCGCCCAGGTGCTCGTGCAAAATCGCGTCGCCCTCGCGCAGCCGGTGCTGCCCGACCTCGTCAAGCGCCGCGGCGTCTCGGTCAAGAAGAAGTCGCCGAACGTGCTGATGATCGTCAATCTCTACTCGCCCGACGGGACGCGCGACAACCTTTACCTGAGCAATTACGCCACGATTCAGCTCAAGGACGAGCTGTCGCGCCTCGATGGAGTAGGTGATATTTCCTACATGGGCCAGCGCGACTACAGCATGCGCGTCTGGCTTGACTCGGGAAAGATGTCGTTTCGCAATCTGACGGCCAACGACGTGGTGCAATCGATCCAGGGGCAGAACGTGCAGGTGGCGGCCGGGCAGCTTGGGCAGCCGCCGACGCCGTCGGGCCAGGCGTTTCAGTACACCATGACCACGATCGGCCGGCTCGCGAATCCCGAAGAGTTCGGCGAGATGATCCTCAAGACCAACCCCGGCGGCGGCATCGTTCGCCTCCGCGACGTTGCTCGCATCGAGCTCGGCGCCCAGGGCTACGATCAAACCTGCACCATGGACGGCAAACCGTCCGTCGCATTGTCCGTGTATCAACTCCCCGGCTCCAATGCGCTCGAAGTCGCCCGGCTCGTGCGTGCCAAGGCCGAAGAGTTGAAGGCTCGCTTTCCCGCCGGCGTCGATTATTCGATCGTCTACGACACGACGCCGTTCATCAACGAATCGATCGGCGAAGTGTTCAAGACGTTGCGCGACGCCGTCATCTTGGTGGCGCTGGTCGTCCTGTTGTTTTTGCAAAACTGGCGCTCGGCCATCATCCCGCTGGTGGCGGTGCCCGTCGCGATCATCGGCACATTTGCGGTCATGGCGCTGCTCGGATTTAGCCTCAACAATTTGACGCTGTTCGGCCTCGTGCTCGCGATCGGCATCGTCGTCGATGACGCCATCGTCGTCGTGGAGGCGGTCGATCATCACATCGAGCATGGCCTGAGTCCGCGCGACGCCACGCTCAAGGCCATGGAGCAGGTGTCCGGGCCGGTCATCGCGATCGGCCTGGTGTTGACCGCGGTCTTTGTGCCGTGTGCGTTCATTGGCGGCATCATCGGCCAGTTCTATCGACAGTTCGCGTTGACGATCGCCGTCTCGACGCTGATCTCCGCCTTCAACTCGCTGACGTTGAGTCCCGCTCTGGCGGCGCTTCTGCTCAAGCCGCGCGCGAAAGGGACGTATCAGGCGTTGCCGCGCATGTCGTTTGTGCTGCTCGGAGCGTGGGCCGCGTATTTCGTGGCGATGAACTGGATGTTTCCCGCGTTGATTTCGCAACTCGGCTCGGTCGTCGATGTGAAGATCTTGACGCGGATCACCGAGGTGGCCTCGATCATCGTCGGCGTCGGCGTCGGCTGGCTGCTCGGCGGCCCGCTCAATTTCCTTCTCGGCTTGCTCTTCGGCTGGTTCAATCAGGCGTTCGATTACGTCACCGAACTTTACACGCGCGCGGTCGGCGTGTTCCTGTTCCTGAGCGTGCCGGTCTTGATTGCGTACTGCGGGCTGTTGTTTCTGACGTACTTCAGCTTCACGCACACGCCGACCGGCTTCATTCCCGCGCAGGACAAGGGCTTCCTGCTCGTCAATGTGCAATTGCCGGACGCCGCGTCTTCGGAGCGCACCAATGCGGTGATGAGCCAGCTCGAAGCCCGCGCCAAGGAAACGCCCGGCGTCAAGCACACCGTGGCGATCAGCGGCCAATCGATTTTGATGAACGCCAACGCTCCCAACTTCGGCGCCATGTACGTGATGCTCGACGACTTTCACGATCGGCGCGAACCGCATCTGTCCGGCCCGAAAATCGCGGCCCGGCTGCAAGCGTATTTGCAAGACGCGGTCAGCGAGGGCATCGTCAACGTCTTCGAGCCGCCGCCGGTGGACGGGCTCGGCACGGCGGGCGGATTCAAGATCATGATCGAGGAACGCGGCGACGGCGACCTCGCGGGGCTGCAAGAGGTCGCCGACAACATCGTCGCCGCCGGTCAGGGGGACGAGCGCGTTCAGGGCATGTTCACCAGCTTCCGCGCCAATACGCCGTGGCTGTATCTCGACATCGATCGCGAACAGGCGAAGGCGCTCGGCGTGTCGATGAGCGAGATTTTCTCGACGCTGCAAGTCTATCTCGGCTCGCTTTATGTGAACGACTTCAATCGCTTTGGCCGAACCTGGCAGGTGAATGTGCAGGGCAGCGCCAATTTTCGCAAGCAGATCGAAGATCTCAAGCAGCTCAAGGTGCGCAACGACCGCGGCGAGATGGTGCCGTTCGCGGCCATTGCCAACGTGCGCGACATGAGCGGCCCCGTGATGGTGATGCGTTACAACATGTATCCCGCCGCTTCGATCAACGGCGCCGCCGGCCCGCACACCAGCTCCGGCCAGGCGATCGCGGCGGCCGAGGAAATCGCCGAGCCGGAGCTATTGCAATCGATGCGGCAAGAATGGACCGAACTCGCGTTATTGCAACTGCAGACCGGCAACACCGCGATGTTCGCCTTCGCCCTCGCGGTCGTTCTCGTGTTCCTGGTATTGGCGGCACAATATGAAAGCGTGGCGTTGCCGTTCGCGGTGATCCTGGTGGTGCCGATGTGCCTGCTCTTTTCCGTCGCCGGCGTGATCTTCGCCAGGCACGACATCAACGTGTTCACGCAAGTCGGCTTCGTCGTGCTCGTCGGCCTGGCGTGCAAGAACGCGATCCTCATCGTCGAATTCGCCAAGGCCCAGCGCGAGGCCGGGGTGCCGCGTTACGAAGCGACGTTGCAAGCGT
>DAIOGM010000682.1:0-2897 GCA_036745215.1 Gemmataceae bacterium | reverse complement strand
CGTCGGCGTCATCAAGGACGCGGACGGCTCGGTGCATCGCGTTTCTTTCAGCTCCGTCAATCAGAACGAGCAGCTCGTCGCCGTCGTCGGCCCCGGCATGCTCGCGCTGGAAGCGGAGCGAACCTCGTATCGCGCCGAGGCGGGCAAGCCGTTCGCCATTCCGGTCAAGGTGCAGCGAGGGCAGGGGGTCGAAGGTCCGGTCGAACTGGAACTGGTGACGCCAGGCCATCAACGTGGACTGAATGCCGCGAAGGTGACCATCGTCGCCAAGGACGCGCGCGGACAATTGATCGTGACGTGTGCCGACAAGCTCAACGGTCCCTTCAACATGCCGGTGATCGTGCGGGCGACGCTGCGGCAAAACGGCGAGCCGATTGTGGCGGAAGTGAAATTGGATGTGCAGCCGTGAACGGATCGTTTCCAAATGGAGCGCGAATCATGAGACGAAAATGCGTTGGGATCGCAACGTTGTTGCTCATCGGCGTCGCGCTGTTTGCGGCGCCGTTTTGTGGATCCGTCGGCAGTCAACCCGCGCCTTCATCCGGCAAAACCGCGGCATCGAAACTGCCCATCGGCCCCGCCCCGTATCAGGCTCTCGCCATCGCCGATCGCAACGGCAACGTGACGATGAAGGTCATGGCCATGTCGTATGTGATGCGTTCCGTCCCCGATCCGGATGCCAAAAATGTCCTCAATTACTACGAGCCGACGCCAAGACTCCTCACGAAACAGTACACTGCCGAGCAAATTCAGGTCCACGGCCGTGACGGGAAAACAATCGATGCCAAGCGATTGCGGAAGCTCCTTCGCGATGAAGTCCCGGTGCTCGTGTCGATGGACGGGAAGCCGGTCGATCCGCTGCATTTGCGCCTTTACAGGGACGACGCCCTTTTTCTCGTTCTCGTCAATCAACCGCCGCAGATTTCCCGGGTGCCGCAAATCGATGTTGCTCCTCAATTGGTTGTGCCGGAAATGGCGCGCGAGTTGACCGTGGTCATCAGCGGACTGAAGAGGAATCTGGTCGGGCTCGAATGCACGTATTTTATCACGATCACCAATGGACCGACCAAGCTGCGAAATGCGGCATTGTACGCATGGGTTCCCGAAAAAATGCACTTGAGCCAATTGAATGACGACAAATCTTCCGCCGATCGAAGGATCATGGTGAGCCTTGGCGATCTGGAGCCCGGCGCGATTCGTTCCGAAGTGCTGAATTTGACGGCCACGGAGAAGGGGGACTATCGAATCAAGATCGCGATTTATTCCGACAAGGAAATGCGCAAGGAAGCGGAGACTCGCACGACCGTCGTGGACGACGCCTCGCCCAAGCTCGCGCCGCCAAAATGAAGGATGCGTTCATGCGCGTAACCGCCGCAATCCTCGTGTTGACCATCGCAGGCTTTGCGAACGCCCAGCAGCCCGCGAAGATCGACTTCCGACGCGACGTCGTGCCCATTCTCGAAGCGCGCTGCTTCGAATGCCATCGCGGCAACGAAGCCATCGCCAGCTATCGCCTTGATCTACGCGCCGAGCTCCTCGGCGCAACCACCGGCAAACCTCTCGTCAAAGTCGGCAAAAGCGACGACAGCCGCCTCGTCCATGTCGTACAAGGAAAAATACCTAACAAGGTGATGCCGCGCAAAGGGCCGCGCTTGAGCGAGCGCGAGATCGATGTGTTGCGAGCGTGGATCGATCAAGGGCTCGCGTGGGACGACAAGCTTTTCCCGGCCGCGCTCAAGTCCGATCACTGGGCGTTTCAGCCGATCAAGACGCCGCCGATTCCGAACGTCAAGGACAAGAGCTGGATTGCGACGCCGGTCGATGCGTTCATCGCGGCCAAGCATGCGGAGGTCGGATTGAAGCCGGCGAGTACAGCCGATCGGCGGACGCTTTTGCGCAGGCTGTCGCTGGATTTGACCGGGTTGCCGCCGACCGCGGAGGACATCGAGGAATTCGAGAAGAAGCCTCAGAATCCGCAGCGCACCTCCTGGAGCGTAATGGTTGAGAGTTTCCTTTCGAATCCGCACTACGGCGAACGCTGGGGCCGGCACTGGCTCGATGTCGCGCGCTGGGCCGAATCGGAGGGCTACGAGAGCAACCATCTTCGCTTGCACGCCTGGCGTTATCGCGACTGGGTGATCAACGCCTTCAATCGCGATTTGCCTATCAAGGATTTCGTCCGCCAGCAAATCGCCGGCGACGAGATCACGCCGTACGCCGACGAGCACGTGATCGCGACTGGTTTCCTCGCGGCCGCTCGCCTGTCGAGCAACGAAGAGGATCGGCCGCGCCAGCGCAACGATATCTACGTCGATATCGCCAATACGACTGCGAGCGCCTTCCTCGGCCTGACGATGCAGTGCGCCCAGTGTCACAATCACAAGTTCGATCCGATCACCGCGCGCGATTACTATCGCTTCATGGGTTTCTTCGTCAAGGGCCAGCCGGGCAATCTCGCTTTGCGCGAGCCGAAGTTGTGGCTTGACTACAATGCGAAAAAGCCCGCGGGATTCGATGAGGCACTCAAGGAACGTGACACGCTCTATTCATTGGCTCAAGAGCGCAAGTACGAAGATGTTCGTATGGGGTTGTCGCCGGCCCAGAAGGAAGCGCTGGCGCTGCCGCGCGAGGAGCGTTCGCCGGCGCAGGACAAGCTGGCGCGCGAAACCGATTTGCTCTTTCAATTCACGGCCGCGCAGTTCGAGCGCATGCTTTCGGCGGACGAAAAGAAGCGTTACGAGTCGGCCAAGAAAACCGTCGCGGAGATGGAAAAGACGATGCTGGAGAAGCCGCAAACCTTCGGCTATTTTTCGCCGTCCGCGAGTCCGCACGCGATCGACGTGTTGCCGATGAAGGGCTTTTATCCATTGCCGTTCGAACCGAAGGAATTGACGCGC
>DAIOGM010000681.1:0-2917 GCA_036745215.1 Gemmataceae bacterium | reverse complement strand
AAATCCTGTTGGATAAAGTGAGGCAACAGGAAACGATCATGAAGCTGCGTGCCCCAGCGTACGAGCTTTTCCCGATAGGGATTCTTCCAGAAACGCCCCACCAATCCGCGCATCAGTAATTGCTGTACGAGGCTCATGCGCGCGTGCGGCGGCATCTCGAAGGCGCGAAACTCGACCAGGCCGAGCCGGCCGGTCGACGAATCCGGCGAATAGAGCTTTTCGATGCACCATTCGGCCCGGTGCGTGTTGCCAGTGACGCCAACGAGCAGATTGCGGAAGACGCGATCGACCAACCAAGGGGGGACAGACAAGGAGACAGGGAGACAAGGAGTCAAGGAGACCGGAGACTTCCCATCTCCTTGTCTCCTTGTCTCCTTGTCTCCTTGTCTCGGTGGTTCAGGTATTTGTTGAAATGCAAGCTCCAGCTCATAAACGCTGTCGTTGCGCGCTTCATCAACGCGCGGCGCCTGGCTCGTCGGCCCGAGGAACAAGCCGGAAAACAAGTACGACAGCGACGGATGATTGTGCCAGTAGCCGACGAGACTGCGCAACAAATCGGGACGGCGCAGAACCGGACTGTCGGCGGGCGTCGCGCCGCCAAGCACGATGTGATTGCCGCCGCCGGTGCCGGTGTGTCGGCCGTCGAGCATGAATTTTTCGGTGCTCAAGCGAGCCTGGCGGGCTTCCTCGTAGAGCGTGTTCGTGTTTTGGACAAGTTCGCTCCAGCTTGCCGACGGATGGATATTCACCTCGATGACGCCGGGGTCCGGCGTCACCTTGAAATTGAGCAGCCGAGGATCGAACGGCGGCGCGTAGCCTTCGAGCATGACGGGCATGTGCAGCGATTTCGCGGTCGCTTCGATCGCGGCCACGAGTTCAATGTAATTCTCCACGGTTTCGGCCGGCGGCATGAACACGTAGAGGCGGCCGCCGCGCGGCTCGATGCAGAGGGCGGTGCGGATGATCGGCGATGGTCCACTGACTTCGGAACCTCGATTTTGCCGAGCGTTGGCGTCGCGGGCGCTAAACAAAAATCGTTGCGTCAGCTCCGCCTTGGTCGGCAGCGGCGTGCGCTCACGCCAAGGATCGGCTTCAATAACTTGATCGCGATCGCCGGGCGCTTCCCATGGCAACGAATCGAGCGGCAATCGATAGCCCATCGGCGAATCGCCCGGCAAAAGAAACAAATGCTCCCGCCGCAGAAGCCAGGTTCCACTTTGCCACCTTCTCCCCTCTCCCTTTGGGAGAGGGGCCGGGGGTGAGGGCCGGATCGGCAACGCATAACCGACGGCCCTGTCCAAGCCCTGCTCAAACACCTTGGCAAGTCGAGCGCGTTCCTCGGGTTCATCGAGCCTGCTTTTTAAGGGATCGACATTCGTCGGCAAGCAGCGTTCGCGCCATAGGTAATACCAGGTATCCTCGTAACCGGGAATCGCGTGGCCCGGATCGACCGCCAGGCGCCGCGCCAGTTCGGTGATGAACGCGTGCGCATCATCCGGCCCATAGCCGTAATCGCGGCCGTCCTCGGCGACGAGGTGCGACTCCGTCCACAGCGGGATGCCGTCCTTGCGCCACCAGCAGCCGTACGCCCAGCGCGGCAACGATTCGCCGGGGTACCATTTGCCCTGGCCAAAATGCAATAGCCCGCCCGGCGCGAAGCGATCGCGCAGCCGGCGCAACAGCGCGTCGCCGCGCAGACGCTTGGTCGGCCCGAGCGCCGCGGTGTTCCACTCGGCCGCGTCGCGCTCGTCGATGCCGACGAACGTCGGCTCGCCGCCCATCGTCAAGCGAACGTCATGTGAGTTGAGATCTGCGTCAATTGAATGGCCGAGCTGATCGATCGCCTGCCAGGTTTCGTCGGTGTAGGGCTTGGTGACGCGCGGCGATTCGACGATGCGCCTCACCGTCATCGAGAAGCGGAAGTCGGCGTGCACCTCGTCGGACTCGTTCTCTTTGTTGAACGTGTATGTCCCGGAGATCGGCGCCGCGTTCTGCGGGTCGGCGGTGCACGCGAGCGGAATGTGCCCCTCGCCGGCGAGCAAGCCCGATGTCGGATCGAGGCCGATCCAGCCGGCGCCCGGGAGAAACACCTCGGCCCACGCGTGCAGATCGGTGAAATCGCGCTCCGGCCCCGACGGTCCGTCGAGCGCCGCCACATCGGCAGTGAGCTGAATCAAGTAGCCGGACACGAATCGCGCCGCCAGCCCGCAATGCCGCAATAGTTGCACGAGCAGCCACGCGGAATCGCGACAGGAGCCGCGCTCCTTGGTCAGCGTTTCCTCGCACCGCTGCACGCCGGGCTCCATGCGGATGATGTACTGCACGAGCTTTTGCAGCCGGTGGTTCAATTCAACGAGAAAATCGATGGAACGTTTCCGCGGCGGCGCGTCGGCAAGATCGGCATCTTGCCGACGCGCAAGGACCTGTCGCACCAATTCCATCAATCGCGGCCCCTGCTCTTTGATCTCGAAATACGGATGCAGCTCGACCGCCAGATTGGCGTCGTACTGAAACGGATACGCGGCGGCCGATTCTTCAACGAAGAAGTCGAACGGATTGATGGCGATCATTTCCGCGACGAGATCCACTTCGACCACGAAATCGCGCGTCGGCTTCCCTTCCACGAGGTAGCCGGCGACCGTGAACCAGAAGGTCTTGCGCCACCCCAGATGCGCTACCGCCGCCACCAGGTAGACCGCCAGGAAGGCGAACACGTAGGGGCGCATGGTGACGGTGCCGACGGCTATCGAGAGAACATGCTCCATTTCTGCTCCTCAACTGCAAATGGCGCGAATTTCGCGCCATTTTTTGATTTCAAGAGCTACCTTCACCGGGAACGTGGATTTTTCGTCCTGGCAAGGCTGTCGAGTGGTTGCGGCACAGGCGTAGCGGAGCTACGTCGAGCACGCAGCCGCGA
>DAIOGM010000680.1:0-2925 GCA_036745215.1 Gemmataceae bacterium | reverse complement strand
AACGAGCGCGAAGCCGCAAGCGGCGATACAGGAATTCCAATGCCTCCCTTCCTCACCGATTACGACCTCTACTTGTACGGCGAAGGCAAATTCAATCGTCTCTACGAAAAGTTCGGCGCCCACATCGGCGCACAAGACGGCGTCGCCGGCACGCACTTCGCCGTCTGGGCGCCGAACGCGCGCGAGGTCTGCGTCGTCGGCGATTTCAACTACTGGCAACACGGCGCCTACTATCTCAACTCGCGCGGCCCCTCCGGCGTGTGGGATGGCTTCGTCCCCAAGCTCGGCCACGGCGACGTTTACAAGTTCTCGATTCAATCGCAGTACAACAACTTCCGCGCCGAGAAAGCCGACCCGTGCGGTTTCGCCGCCGAGATCCGTCCGCAGTCCGCGTCAAAAATTTGGGACCTGTCGCGCTATCAATGGAACGACGCCGACTGGATGGCGAACCGCAAAAAAGCCAACGCCCTCGACGCGCCGATTTCCATCTACGAACTTCACCTCGGCTCCTGGCGTCGCAAGCCGGAAGACGGCAACGCCTGGCTCACCTATCGCGAAATGGCCCCGCTCCTGGCCGATTACATCAAGCACATGGGCTACACGCACGTCGAATTGTTGCCGATCACGGAACATCCGTTCGACGGCTCCTGGGGCTATCAAACCGTCGGCTACTTCGCCCCAACCAGCCGCTTCGGCACGCCGGACGACTTCCGCTTTTTAGTGGACACGCTCCATCAAGCCGGCATCGGCGTCCTGCTCGATTGGGTGCCCGCGCACTTCCCGCGCGATGGCCACGGTCTCGGCTACTTCGACGGCACGCATCTCTACGAGCACGCCGACCCGCGGCAGGGCCAGCACACCGAGTGGGGCACGTTCATCTTTAACTTTGGCCGCAACGAGGTCAGCAACTTCTTAATCGCGAATGCGCTCTTCTGGCTCGACCAATATCACATCGACGGCCTGCGCGTCGATGCGGTCGCGTCGATGCTGTATCTCGATTACGCTCGCCGCGAAGGCGAATGGATTCCCAACCAGTATGGCGGCCGCGAAAACCTCGAAGCCGTCGCGTTCCTGCGCCGCCTCAACGAACGCGTCTACGGCGAGTTCCCCGATTGCGTCACCATGGCCGAGGAATCGACCGCCTGGCCGATGGTGTCGCGCCCCACCTATCTCGGCGGCCTCGGCTTCGGCATCAAGTGGGACATGGGCTGGATGCACGACACGCTCAAATACTTCTCGCTCGATCCCGTTCACCGCAAGTTTCATCACAATCGCCTCACCTTCCGCGGCCTGTATGCTTTTACGGAAAACTTCGTACTCCCCCTGTCGCACGACGAAGTCGTCCACGGCAAAAAGTCCCTATTAGACAAGATGCCCGGCGACCTCTGGCAAAAATTCGCCAACCTGCGGCTCCTCTACGGCTACATGTACGCCCAGCCCGGCAAGAAGCTGCTCTTCATGGGCGGCGAGATCGGCCAGTGGAACGAATGGTTCCACGAGACGAGCGTCGATTGGCATCTCCTGGAGCACCTGTCGCACGCCGGCCTGCAGCGCTGGGTGCGCGATCTCAACACGACGTATCGCGGCGAGCCTGCGTTTCATGAACGCGATTGCGACCCGACCGGCTTCGAGTGGATCGATTGCCACGATTCGGATCAAGGCGTCGTCAGCTTCCTGCGCGAGGGCAAGATCGCCAACGATTATTTGCTGATCGCGTGCAACTTCACGCCGGTGCCGCGCGAGAGGTATCACGTCGGCGCCCCCTGGGGCGGCGTGTGGAAAGAGATCCTCAACAGCGACGCGACGCTCTACGGCGGCAGCGGCATGGGCAACGCCGGCGCCGTCCACGCCGCGCCGATCCCCTGGCACCAGCGTTCGCACCTCTTGAACATCACGCTGCCGCCGCTGGCGATGGTGGTGTTTCGGCCGGCGGCGACGTGAGCTCCCTTTGATGGGCTTTTACCCAACAGTACTTGGGTAACGCGAAATGCGAAAAACGCTGGGGAAAGTGGGCTTTTTGGCCCTTTTACCCACGTGTGCGCGACTCAAGGCAGAGTCAAGGATCAACGGACATTGACAAGCTTGCAGACTCAAAAACAACGCGCTAAGAAATTCTCGACAATTGACTTGAGATTCGCCAATGTCACGGAATGGTGGTTCGGCCAGTGACGTCGAGATCGGCATGCTGCATCGCCAATGAAGCGCGCCTTTCGTGTAACGCACTGAACCTTTCGAGGCCACACTTATCATTAATGGTTAGGACAACTAAACGTGAGATTGCCGAAATGATTCCTCACTTTGAACAACTTACTATTCCGAAGCCTCGATTCATTGGGGCAGGCAATTGGCACCTCGAGAACTTATCTGCAGTGACGGTTCTTTTTGGAAAGAACGGTTGCGGCAAGAGTGTTCTTTTACGTGCAATTCGCGATACGCAAGTTGAAAATGCGCATTATGTTGTTCCGGAGCGGTCGGGCGAACTCGTTGTCGATTCGGGTTTCATTCAATACCAACTTAATTCGCAAAAACGACGTGAGTATTCGATGGGCAATTTTGCTTCCGAATACCGTCGGCTCATACTCGCACGAATCCAGGCATATTACCTGGTGAGAGGTTCCTCGCGGGCGTTAGAAATGCCCGTTCCGCCAAGTGAAGTGGAAGGTTTGCTTAACCAATTACTACCCGATTTTGCGATAGAACTGAAAGGCGATAATAACCCGCCGTACCAACTAACCCGCGTGTCTGATGGTTCGCCAATACAA
Source organism: Gemmataceae bacterium (assembly GCA_036745215.1). GTDB lineage: Bacteria > Planctomycetota > Planctomycetia > Gemmatales > Gemmataceae > SIAQ01. Next base: position 163 of record DAIOGM010000680.1, on the reverse strand, counting down.
AAAGTTGAACAACTGAGCAGCGGTGAAGCTCAGCTCCTTTGTCTTGGCCTCGATATTCTAACAGTCGCGGCAATATGGGAAATCAAGGGTGCGACTAAACGCCTCATTTTAGTTCGACAGCGCACCTTGACTCATATCGCCAGGATTTTGTAGACTCTCCATC
>DAIOGM010000679.1:0-2928 GCA_036745215.1 Gemmataceae bacterium | reverse complement strand
CAGTGAGTTACCAGTGTCAGTCGCCCGTTCTCGGCATGGTGCTGCCGTCGAACTCGCCCGGCGTGCACACGCTGTGGCTGCCGATCATTCCGATGCAGGTCGGCCTCGTACTCAAGCCCGGCCCGCAGGAGCCGTGGACGCCGTATCGCATGGCCAACGCGTTCGTGGAGGCCGGCATCCCGAAGCAAGCGATCGCGATCTATCCGGGCCTCGGCGATGTCGGCGCCGCGGTGCTGCAGCATTGCCCGCGCAGCTTGATCTTCGGCGGCACCGCCACGGTCGAGCAGTACAAGGGCAACCCGCGCGTCCAGGCGCACGGCCCCGGCTTCTCGAAAATTATCCTCGGCGACGACAAGGTCGATGAGTGGGAAAAGTTCCTCGACATCATGTGCGACAGCGTCTTCGTCAACTCCGGTCGCGGTTGCATCAATTGCTCCGGCATCTGGGCGAGCCGGCATGGCAAGAAGATCGCGGAGGCGATCGCCGCGAAGATCGGTCCCGTCGAGCCGTTGCCGCCGGATGATCCGAAGTCGGCGCTGGCCGCATTCACGGTGCCGGGCCAGGCGGACGCCATCAACGCGCAGATCGATCAGGACGTCAAGGAAGCCGGCGTCATCGACTTCACCGCGAAATACGCGCCGCGCCTCGTCAAGAAAGAGCGCTGCGATTACATGCGGCCGACGGTCATCTACTGCGAGAACCCGGACAAGGCGGTCGCGAAGAAGGAGTTCATGTTCCCGTTCACGACCGTCGTCGAATGCCCGCAAGAGAAGATGCTCGAATCGATCGGCCCGACGCTGGTGTGCAGCGCGATCACCGAGGACGCGAAGTTCCAGCGTGCGCTCACCGACGCGACGCACATTGATCGCTTGAACATCGGTCCGATGAAGACGATCGCGCTCAACTGGCTGCAACCGCACGAGGGGAGCATCGTCGATTTCCTGTATCGGCAGCGGGCGTTTCAGTTGGATAAGGGGTTCATCAAGATTTGACGCCGCCCGCTATGCGTTTAGCGCTCGCTGCATCCCTCGCGGGCGCTAGGCGCTCTCCGCGGAGTTTGGTTGATTCGTATTTGACAAACCCGCGGCATGTTACAATAGCGAATGATTGCCGAGGGTATTCTTATGTCAAGCGCGCCGACGATTCCGCGTTCGCATCTGCCAGCAACACCGTCTACGCCGGTATTGCCGTTGCAGCCTGGCGATCATTTGACGGTGGAGGAGTTTCATCGCCGCTATCTCGCGATGCCGGAAGAGGTCAAGGCGGAACTCATCGACGGAGTCGTCTATATGCCCTCACCCGTTTCAATCGAAGGCCATGGAAGTCCACATACCGATTTGGCATGTTGGCTGGCTACTTATCGTGTTTATACGCCTGGCGTGCAAGCCGGCGACAATTCTACCGTTTTGTTGCCGGCTAATAATAGCGAACCGCAACCTGATTTGCTGTTGCGCATCCTTCCGAAACACGGCGGCCGCACGGCGACCGTCGATGGCTACGTCTCCGGCGCGCCCGAGCACGTCGATGAAATCGCCGCGTCCAGCGCCAGCTATGACCTGCATTCCAAGCTCCGCATTTATCATCGCGCCGGCGTTTTGGAGTATGTCGTCTGGCGCGTTTGGGATCGTGCGATTGACTGGTTCGTGCGCCAGGAATCGAATTACGAGAAAATGGCGCCGGACAATGGAGTCTATCGCAGCCGAATCTTCCCTGGTCTATGGCTCGACGCCGACGCGATGCTCGCCGGCGACGTGAAACGCGTGCTTTCGATCCTTCATGAAGGTTTGGCGTCGCCCGAGCACGCCGAGTTCTGCGCGAAGTTGCAGCAACAAGCCATCGAATAACGACGCCTCTCGATTCGTCCAAATGTCGGTGCTGGCTTCGTTTTTTGCACCTCCCGCTCATCGCCCCTTCCGATATAATCAAGGGCTGATAAACAACCGGGGCCTGACGGCCCTCGGCTCGCCAAGATTTGTTATGCACGGAACCTCCACCATCCCAACGCCGCCGCGGCTGTTTCCGACCGCTCCCATGCCGCTGCAGCCGTTTGATTTTCACACGCCGACGCGCGTCATGTTCGGCCCCGGCACGCTCATGCGCCTGGGCGAACTGGCCCACGAACTCGGCGCGACGCGCGTCCTGTTGGTGACCGATCCCGGTCTCGAATCGGTCGGCCATCCGCAACGCGCTCAAGAATCGCTCAAGAGCGCCGGCCTTGATGTGTTCGTCTTTGACGATGTTGAAGAGAACCCGACATCCAAGCACGTCGATCGCGGCGTCGCCTTCGTGCGGCCGTTCAATATCAACCTGATCGTTTCCGTCGGCGGCGGCAGCGCCATGGATTGTGCCAAGGGGATCAACTTCCTCCTGACCAACGGCGGCGTCATGTCCGATTACAAGGGCTTCGGCAAAGCGAAGAAGCCGATGCTCCCGTCGATCGGCATCCCGACCACCGCCGGCACCGGCAGCGAGGCGCAGAGCTACGCGCTGATCGCGGACGAGAAATCGCACCTCAAGATGGCGTGCGGCGACCGCAAAGCCGCGTTCGCAACGGCCATTCTCGATCCGGAGCTGACGATCACGCAGCCGATCAAAGTCACCGCGCTGACCGGCATCGACGCTTTGTCTCATGCCGCCGAGTCGTATGTGACGACAAAACGCAATCCGGTCTCGCAGATGTTCGCGCGCGAGGCGTGGAAGCTGCTCGAAGTCAACCTCGAAAAAGTGCTGCAGGAGCCGAGCAACCTGGAGGCACGCGGCGGCATGCAAATGGGCGCCTTTCTCGCCGGCACTGCCATCGAGAATTCGATGCTCGGCGTCTGCCATGCGTGCGCCAATCCCTTGACCGCGCATTACGGCATCACGCACGGATTGGCGATCGGCATCCTGTTGCCGCACGTCATTCGCTTCAACGCGCGAGCCGTACCG
>DAIOGM010000678.1:0-2957 GCA_036745215.1 Gemmataceae bacterium | reverse complement strand
ACTCGCACTTCCACGTCCCGACCGGGTCTGCCTTCTCGCCCTGCGCGCCCGCAAGGCCGCAGAGCCCGAGTACCAACGCCGCCGAGAGGATCGTCTTCATGTTTGCCTCCAAGAAGTGGTAGGCGTGGAGCCGTCCGACACGGACCGCCTCCAGCCGCTGGTTGCAATTCTAGGGATGCCGCGACCATCGGTCAGGATGGCGTGGCGTCAGGGGCGAGGTACACCGAGTCCCTGGGATCGAACGACTTCAATCATAACGAACGATCTTGGTGTTGGGCAGCGACTTCCGCAGTTTTGCAATCCCGCCGTCCGTGACTCCAGTGCCCGTGAGGCTCAGCCTTCTGAGCGACTTGAGGCCTGCAAGTTCATTCAAGCCAGCATTCGTAATCTTGGTATCGTCGAGGGCCAAGAAACGCAAGTTCTTGAGTTTCGACAAGTGCATGAGGCCTGCGTCCGAAATGTCGGTCTTGAACAAGAAAAGCGTGTGCAGAGCGGTTAGGTCACGCAGACGGCTCATTCCAGCGTCCGACATGGGGACATAGGTGAGATCCAAAGACTGCAACGCATTCAACGATGCAATTTCTTTCATGCCCACATCCGACGTCTTCGTGCCGCGCAGATTGAGCAACTCGAGTGATTTGATTTTGGCGACGTCTTTCAAGCCGACATCCGTAACCTTGATGAAACGCAGATTCAAAGCTTTGAGCGACTTCAGCGCGGCCAATTCCTGAATCCCCGCATCCGTGACCGGCGTGAAACCAATGTCCAACGAATGCAAGGAGCTGAATCGACACACCTCTTTCATCCCGGCGTCGGTGAGCTTGGTATCGCCAAGATCAAGTCCAAAGTCTTTGTCCGGCGCAGCCACGGCTTTGAGCACATTCGCTTTCCAGACAGCGAACTTGAAGGCAGGAACGTCTCCATCCTTGCCCATTTCGCGGCCGTCGAAATTCAAGGCTTCAAATTCACCAATGCCCATCCATCCGACCCTGGCGCCTTCCTTCTTCCAGGAGGCGACGACGTCCATAGGCAACGTTGCAGCTTTCTTCTCGCCTTGCGCAATCGCAAGAGTCTGGGAGATGAAGATGACGACAGTCGCAAGCACGATTCTTGGCATTGGGCTCTCCAGGAGTAAGGTTCATTGGCTTACTCTCCTCGTCAGCTCTTCGCTCGGTAACGTAAAGCTCACCTGCCGGGATAAAAAGGGGTCGGGAGTCGATTTTTTCATTCTGGCATTCTTGTGGATTTCGCTCTGAAACTACGACTCCCGACCCCTTTTCTGCCCCCTTGTTCGGCGGCGATCCCACAGTCAACACGAAACGAATTAGTGAGTCTAGATCATGGCCACGGTCGTCCTTGCCCGGTAGCCGCGAATTTTGCACTGTAGATCGCGCACAAGAGAGCGCCAAGCAGAAAAATGAATTGTCGCTCCTCGCCGCCGAATAGGAACAACTGTACGGCCAAAGCGAGAAAGCCAAGACAAGCGAACCCCGCAAGCAATCGGAACACAGGATGCGCCTTGGCGATGTCAGGTTCACGATTAACGTCCGTCTCCATTCGCGGCGACGGCGCGGCGGCCGAACGCGTGAACAACGGTTCGCCTTCGCGAATTGCATCATCGTTGGGATCATGCGATGACATATTTCGTCCCAACCTCCAAGTCGCCGAACGACACCCTTTACCTGCCGGGGCCGCTCCAACGGCGTGGTGTCGCGCGAAAACAGAATGCGGCCCCGGTCGGAGTACAACGGCTGGTCAGGCCCGGCCCGCCGTTACTTGACCGCCGGCCCGAAGCCGACTCGGATGTCCGGCAGCCGCTGCTTCAATCGGTCCACCCCCGCCTTGGTCACCTTGGTGCCGCGGGCATTGAGTTCCTTCAGGTTCGACAGGGCGTGCAGGTGTTCAAGCCCGGCATCGCCGACCTCGGTGAACGCGAACTGAAGGCCACGAAGGTTCGCTAGCGCCTTGAGGTGCTCCAGCCCGGCGTCCGTGATCCCGGTCCGGTCGAGGTCGAGGTACTCGAGTTCAGTCAGGTGCTTCAGGTGCGGTAACGCAGCGTCGGTGATCCGCGCCTCCCGCGTGTCGAGGTTGAGCGAGCGGAGCTTGGTGAACGGCTTGAGATGGGCCGCGCCTTTGTCCGTGATCACGGTCCCTCGCAGGCTCAGCTCGCGCAGCTCCGTCAGGTGATTCAGGGCCGCCAGGTCGTCGTCGCGGAGCGGCGCCTTCATCAACGACAGACGCCGCAACCGCGTGCGGCCCTGCAAAAAGCGGACGACTGCCTCGGCCGTGACGCCGGTCCCGTTCAGGACCACTTCTTCCAACTGGACCAGTTCCGCGAGGTGCGCCAGGCCGGCGTCGGTGACAAACGGCTTGTTGGGAATCTCCACAGACCGCAAGTGGGGGAACGCCTTCAGGTGAGCCAGGTGGTCGTCGGTGACCTTGCCGAAGTTCGGCGGGAAGTGGACGGCCACGACGGGTTTTCCCGGCTTGGCCTCATCCATCTTGATGACGGCCTTCAGTTCCCGCAGTGCGGCGAGGGCCTTGCGTTCGGCGTCCTGGTCGTTCGCCCGCGCGCCCACACCACACGCGCCGATCGCCGCAACGGTCACGAATAACACTCGACGCATGACCGACCCCTTGGGGCCTAACGATAAGGATAAGCTGCCGGGGCCGACCGCAAAGACCTTGAAGCTCGAAAAACCAGGATGGCGGCCCCGGTCAGCTTCAGCCGATGGTTAGCCCGCTTCCGCGCAGACTTCAGTCCCGATGCTACCTTCTTGGCTCGTACCGCATCGCCACTGCCCCGGAGCCGAACTCCAGCCGGCCCACGAGCTTTAAGTCGACATGCTTCGATAGCCCCGCGAACAACGTCGGCCCGTGGCCCGCCAGCCTGGGCTGCACGACGAACTCGTACTCATCGATCAATCCCAGCTCCGCCAACGCCAGCGGGAGCTTCA
>DAIOGM010000677.1:0-2962 GCA_036745215.1 Gemmataceae bacterium | reverse complement strand
GGAGAGTCTACAAAATCCTGGCGATATGAGTCAAGGTGCGCTGTCGAATTAGAAACGCAGAGACGCAGAGAACGCAGAGTATAGAATTGGAAGTCATTGTCGGTTCAAACGCAAAGGGATGCAATTTTTCTTAACTCGAGACTTTTCCAAGAGCGGGCGAATATGGTAGAAAAGAGAGATAGCCAACTCGCATCAAGGTCATGACGCCGATGGGTATTCAGGATCGCGACTACTATCGCAAAGAAGGGCCGAGCATTTTCGACGCGCTCGTGCCGCAGGGGATCGTTTGCCGCTGGCTGATCGGCATCAACGTCGCCGTTTTCATTTTGCAGTTGGTCTCGCAGGCCAGCGCCCAGATGGGCGTCCTCGATCCGGAGGGCTTGCCGCAAGCGCGTTACGGCTGGGTCACTGAGTGGTTCATTCTCGATGTCTCCAAGGTCATGCACGGTCAGGTCTGGCGGCTGTTGACCTACGCATTTCTGCATTCGCTCGATTACATGTACTTGCATCTGATTTTCAACATGCTCTGCCTGTGGTGGTTTGGCAGCGACATGGAGCAGCTGTATGGCCGCAAGGAATTCCTGGCGATGTACCTGACCGCGGCGGTGCTCAGCGGCTGCGCGTACACTCTGTGGTCGATTGCCTGGAACGACTGGAACGCTCGCTGCCTGGGCGCGTCCGGCGCGGTGACGACGATGCTGATCCTGTGTGCGATGCATTATCCAAAGCGGATCGTGTACATGATTTTTGTGCCGATGCCGATCTGGGTGTTCGCGATTGTCAGCGTCGGCGTCGATTCCGTTCGCATCCTCGGCGAGATCCACGGCGTTCCGAGCCGCATCGCCGCCGTCGGACATCTGGCGGGCGCCGCGTTCGCCGTCGGCTATTACAAACTTCAGTGGAGCATCACCGGCACGCTGTCGGGCTTCGCCTTCTGGCGCCGGCCGAAGCGGTCGCGGGCGCGCTTGAAGTTGTTCGAGCCGAGCGCCGATGCGAAGGAGCCGGTGGCCGTCACGTCGATTCAAGCGCCGGCATCTTCGGTGGACGAGCATCTCGAAGCGAAGCTGGACGCGATTCTTGAGAAGATTCAAACGAAGGGCAAGGAAAGCTTGACCGAACAAGAGCAAGAGGTCCTGCGTCAGGCCTCGCAAATGTACAAGAAACGCAGAACCTGATTTCTTCGTAGGGACAAGCGGCTCGCTTGTCCGGACAAGCGAGCCGCTTGTCCCTACGAGCAGCCGAAAAGGAACCGAGATGCCTCTATATCAGTACGTCTGTGAAGATTGCGACCACGAATTCGAAACGCTCGTCAACCGCGGCGACAAGGTCGAATGTCCGAAATGTGAAAGCAAAAAGCTCGAAAAGCAGCTGCCGATGATTGCCGTGCCGCAGATCAAGGACGCGTTTCCATCGTCGTGCGGCGATCCGAGCTTACCGCCGTGCGGGGCGCCGGGCTGCCGGCGCACCGGCAAGCTCTAGCCGCTTGCGGTTTCGCGCCCATCATCCCGCGCGTCGGCTCAAATCAAATCGCATCGATCAATTGAAAAACGCTCTTCGGATCGTCCTCGTGGCGAATCTCGTCCACCGGATCAACGCGTCCCTCGCCTCGATAGAGCCGATTCGGACCGTTGATGACCAGCCCCGCCACCGCGCTGACATTGCGATACGCATGCACAACGCCGGGCGGCACGAGCACCGTCATGGGCCGATCGCCGCCGACGATCGCGACTTCGTGACACAAATACGTCGGCGATTCCGGCCGATTGTCCCACAGGTATAGATAGAACTCGCCCGGCGGCAAAAAGCAGAAGCAATCGGTTTGCTGAAGATGTTCGTGCGGACCGCGCGTCGCGCCCGGCAAGGTTTCGGAAAGGTACGCCATCGCCGGATGCACGTCGGCCGGCAACTCGTCCGTGCGAAAAAGCTCCACCAACGAGCCGCGGCCATCGCGATGCGTGATCAACGGTTTGAAGACGATGCCCTCGATCGCACCCGGACGAAACGGCAGAAGATTGAGAGCAGCGGCGTCATCGAACACCACGCGCCTGGGGACATTGGCGAGCTTTTCGCGCGATTGAAGTGCCTTCGGAAATGCAGTCGTGTGCTTCGGCATGGCATGACATCCTTGTCGCGCTAGTGTCGTCAATCGAGCGTTTTCGTGCAAGTTCAATTTGCGCGTCGGGTGTGCCTCTCGAATTTGGCGGGGACCTGACCAGCGGCATTAGCAATCGACAATTAGCAATTAGCAATTGTTAATTTGGCGAAACTCGCAGCGGACGTCGTGGATGCATTGCCAATTTGAATTTGCTAATTGCTAATTGTCAATTGCTAATAACTCGAGATCGCCAAAATCGAGCGGCACACTCTTGCTCGTCAATGCGCCGGCACGGCCTGACCGTCGGCGATGTCCGCGAGCAATTCCAGGACGAGCGGGCTGATGCTTGTGGAGAGCGGCCGCACGCTGCCATCGCCGTACACGAACTGGCAGAATCCCGGATGAGCGCTGCCGAACTTCCAGCCCATATCGTTCACCGATACGGCAAGCGGATACAACACCCCCGCGGATCGGCTCGATGAGAACGTCGCCCCGTTGTAGATCGAGCTGTCCCAGCCCGCCATTCCATACATCCCGAAAGGCACGTGCTTTTCACCCATGAAGATCGTGTTGCTGACGCCGTCGCTGATTTTCGCGATGCGCATGCCCGAGTCCATCATGCCCACCTGGAATGGGCCGTTGGAGTCCTTCGCGTCCGTTCCGTTCGTGCCGATGTTGCACGCGTAATCGCCGAGCGCACCGGGATTGTGCTGGCTTAGAATGAAACCGCCGTTGCGTTCGGGGTGCAAGTGCTGGTCGCCGAATACGCTGCCCGTGGGGGGCACGAAGCCGGCGCTCGTGATCGATACGGACTCCGGGGGACGCCGGGAGGGACAGTAATACAACGGCACCTGATGCGTGATCACT
>DAIOGM010000676.1:0-2964 GCA_036745215.1 Gemmataceae bacterium | reverse complement strand
TACATCGGCATCACCTCACGAATCACCTTCTTGGTTCGCTTCAAGCGCGCCTTCGGCAACTCCTCATCCAGATGATGCGCCTCCAGCTGCTTGAGCACCTGCGACGCGCGCTCCAGCACATCCGCCGGGATGCCCGCCAAGCGCGCCACGTGGATGCCGTAGCTCTTGTCCGCGCTGCCGGGGGCGATCTTGTGCAAGAAGACGATGTCCTCCTGCCATTCGCGCACGAGCACGTTGAGATTGCGCAAGTTCGGCAACGTCTCCGCGAGTTGTGCCAGCTCATGGTAGTGCGTCGCAAACAGCGATCGGCAGCCGACGTTGTTGTGCAAGAATTCGGTAATCGCCCATGCCAGCGACACGCCATCGTAGGTCGAGGTGCCGCGGCCGATCTCGTCCAGGATCACCAGGCTCCGCGGCGTCGCGTTGTTGAGGATGTTCGCCGCCTCGGTCATCTCGACCATGAACGTGCTCTGCCCGCGGCTGAGTTCATCGGACGCGCCGACGCGCGTGAAGATGCGATCCGCGATGCCGATCGACGCCGACTTCGCGGGCACATAGCTGCCGATCTGCGCGAGCAGGACCAACAATGCGACCTGGCGGATATAGGTGCTTTTACCTGCCATGTTCGGCCCGGTGATGAGGAGGAACGTCCCATCGCCGTCGCCCGTCAGCACATCGTTCGGCACAAACGTTCCGGGCGGCAGCGTCTGGTCCAGCACCGGATGCCGGCCGTCCTTGATGCGCAGGACCGGTTCATCCGCCAATTCCGGCCGCACGTACTGGCGCGACATGGCGAGTTCGGCGAGCCCGGCCAGAACGTCGAGGTGGGCGAGCACTTCGCCGGTCTGCATCAATCGATGCGTCTCCTTGGCGACGTGATCGCGCAAGCTAAGGAATATGTCGTACTCGCGCGCCTGGCTCTTTTCCTCCGCGGACAGGACCTTTTCCTCGTACTCTTTCAACTCCGGCGTGATGTAGCGTTCCGCGTTCTTCAAGGTTTGCTTGCGTTGATAATCGCTCGGGATCTTGGCGGCGTGCGTGTGCGTGATCTCGATGTAGTAGCCGAAGACCTGGTTGAAGCCGACTTTGAGCGAGTTGATGCCGGTGCGCGTGATCTCGGACGCCTGGAAGCGGGCGATCCATTCCTTGCCCCCCTTGGCGATGTCGCGCAACTCGTCGAGTTCCTTGGAGTAGCCCGGCTTGATGAGGCCGCCTTCCTTTGCGGACTGCGGCGGATCGTCCACGAGCGCGGCGTCGAGAAGCTTGCGCAACTCCTGACAGAGTTCCAGGTTCGCTTCGAGGTCGCGCAGGATGGCCGACTTGCGAGCCGAGATCTTCGCCTTGATCGTGGGCAGGAATCGCAACGTCCGCGCGATGGCCGCCAGGTCGCGCGGCAACGCTCGGCCCGTCGAGGCGCGCGTGGTGAGACGCTGCAAATCGTTGATTTCGTCAAGGGTTTTTCGCAGATCCTCGCGCAGCGCGGCTTGATCGAGCAACTCCGCAACACCGTCGAGCCGCGCCTCGATGGCGTCGCGAAACGTCAGCGGCGCGAGCAGCCATTCTTGCAAAAGACGAGCACCCATCGTGGTGACGGTGCGATCGATCGCGGCCAAGAGGGAGCCATGGCGTTCGCCTTCGCGCAGGGTGTGCGTCAACTCGAGGCTGCGGCGCGTCACGTCGTCGAGCTGCAGCACGTGATCGGCGCGGTAGGGCTGCAAGCGACGAATGTGCCGCACGTCGGCTTTGAGCATCTCCTGCACGTAAGCCAAAAGCGCGCCGGCGGCGGCGAGGCCGATTTGTTGATCGTCGAAGCCGAAGCCGGCGAACGTCGAGACGGCGAAATGCTTGCCGAGCGCTTCCTTGGCAGATTGAGGATCGAACGTCCAATCGGGCCGCGGAACCAGGTGCGGCACGTTCGCGAGTTGTTTAACGACTTCGCCGATCGCGTTGGCTTGGCTTTCCGCACAGATGCATTCCACCGGCCCGAGGCGAGCCAATTCCTCGCGCAGCCGATTGGGCACAACGTCCATCGCGAAGAACTGGCCGGTTGAAACATCGAGCCAGGCGAGCGCCGCCGGCAGAATCGCGACGAGGTGATTGTTCGCCTTCGGATCGAGGAGATCATCCTCGGTGATCGTCCCCGGCGTGACGACGCGCGTCACCTCGCGCTTGACCAGGCCCTTGGCTTGCGACGCGTCTTCGACCTGATCGCACACCGCGACGCGAAAGCCCTGGTGCAGGAGCTTGTGCAGATACGTCTCGAGCTGATGATGCGGAAAGCCCGCCATCGCCATCTCTTTATCGCGGCTCGTCAGCGTCAGGCCGAGCACCTTATGGGCGGTCTCGGCGTCGTTTTCGAAGAGTTCGTAAAAGTCCCCCATGCGGAAGAGGAGCAGCATATCGGGATGCTTGGCTTTCGCATCGCGGTATTGCTGCATCATGGGGGTGGTCATGGCAAGTCCTGGCGAGCCGAGCCCCGTCAGGGGCCGGTTGACGATGATCGCGGCTCAACCGGCCCCTGACGGGGCTCGGCTCGCCAAGTTGATTCTATGCAACCAAATCGTTGATGCCACGCGCCGCTCCACACCCGTCCGATTCGGATCCTCCCCTTCGGCGCACGCGACTATTCGCCTAGCAAAAAAGCAGCCGCCGACGTGGCATCAAGGAATACTCAGGTTTCTCGGCCGCAAATACAATGACAACAGGGGCACTCAAGGAGAAAACAATGCAACGCAAGGATTTCACGTTGGCCGCCGGGGTTGTGCTGGTGCTCTTGTGCTGGGGTCAAGCGACGGCACAAGACAAGAAAGGCGCGGACCCCTACCCGCAAAGCAAGGAAAGCGAGATCGGCGGGCAAAAAGTGAAGCTGGTCAAGACCGGGCAGGCCATCCGGAAAAAAACCATCTTCAATTCTACTAATGATCAGAATCTTTGTTTCCTGCGCAAGTTTTCCAATCTTCTACG
>DAIOGM010000675.1:0-2969 GCA_036745215.1 Gemmataceae bacterium | reverse complement strand
CAGATCGAGTTTCAATCGCACGAGCAACGTGCGGCGCGCTTGCGACGAGTCGGCGAGCAGCATGAGCAACTTGTAGAGCCGCGCGGCGCGCTGAGCGGTCAGCGTGATGGCGGCGGTCGTCGTGTTGGCTTTCATTCGACCCATACCGGCTCCTGCCTCTTGCGAGTGGGTCTGATACTAGGGAAGCCCATCGGCGAATGCAAGCGCCATGGCGCGAGATCACGTCACCGATTCAGACGCGATCGGCGGCGGACCAGTTCATCGACGATGGTGCCGACGAGTAGAGTCAAGCCGATGACGACGGGGATCAGGTTGCTCTTCAAGCCGTGGAAGCCGACGAGCTTTTCGATGACCGGCAGGATCATCGAACCGAGGACCATGCCGACGGCTGTTCCTTCGCCGCCGCGCAAGCTGCACCCTCCGACGACGGCGCCCGCGATGGCATAAAGTTCGAGGAAGCTGCCGGTCTCCGACGGGACGACCGAATTGAAATGCACGACGTGAATCAATGCGTAGATCGCGGCGAACGTCGAGCACAGCACGTACGCCAGGATCTTGTAATAATCCGTGTTGATTCCGGAGTAACGCGCCGCCCGTTCATTACTGCCGATCGCGTAAAAATATCGGCCATAAACGGTAAGGTGCAGAAAAACGCTGGCCAAAAGAAACAGAACCAACAGAAGCCAAAGATAGATCGGCATGCCGAGGAAGGCGCCGGTGAAAAAAGCGTTCAGGTCGGCAACGCTGCCGGCGATGCGCGGAATCTCGCCGCCGGAGATCGAGCGAGCCGCACCTCGATAAAGGAACAGGCCGCACAACGTTACGACAAACGCTTGCACGCGCACATACGTGACGAGAATGCCGTTCGCCAGACCGACGAGCGCCCCGACGAGCAGCGTGATCAGCGCGGCCGCGAGCAAGGCGCACGCCAGCGCCGATGATTCGCTCGTTCCCTCGGGCAGCCAATCGAGCATCTTGGTTTGCAATTTCAATGTCGTCCAGCAGAAAACGCATGCGCACAAGCCGACGACCGAGCCGATGGACAAATCGACGCCCCCCGTGACGATGAGCAGCCCCGCGCCCAGGCAAAGGATGCCCGCCAGGCCGACGCGCTGACCCAGGTTGAAATGATTGTCCGCCCAACGCGCCGGGTTCGTGGCGAAAAGGATGCAACCGTGCACGATGAGCAAGAAGATCGCGATGCCCAGCAGCTTGTTATCCATGCGGCCGGTGAACGCAAGAACAACGCCGGCGCCGAGCCCGAGCGCGCTCGCCACGGTAATGCGTGTGACGATGGTGAAATGTTCATGTCCCCAGCGCTCTCCGTCCGCGGCGAAAAACGCGATCGCGAAATAGACAAGCAGCAAGATGATAATCGCCACCTTCTTCATGCGTGCACTGCTCCTCGCGTGGCTAGGTGCATGATCGCTTCCTCGGTAAGCTCGGCTCGAGCAATGGCGCCAGCCAGATTGCCCTCGTGCATCACCAGCACGCGATCGCTCATGCCGAGGATTTCTTCCAGATCGCTGGAAATCATCAAGATGGCGGCGCCTTGATTGGCCAGCTCGTCCATCAGCGCGTAAATCTCGCTCTTGGCGCCGACGTCGATGCCGCGCGTCGGCTCGTCGAGGATCAACAGCCTCGGCGTTCGGCTCAGCCATTTCGCCAGCACGACTTTCTGTTGATTGCCGCCGGAGAGATTGCCGACGATCTGCGCCGTATTCGGCGTGCGCACCTTGAAGCGTTCGCACATCGATTGCGCCAGGATCGCTTCGCGCCCGAAACTCAGGAAACCGAGCCGGCTCAGGAGCGACAGCATCGTCACGCTGACGTTGTGTTTCACGGAGTCGTCGAGGATCAAGCCTTCCTGCCGGCGATCCTCCGGGATGAGAAAGATCCCGGCGCCAATCGCATCGGCCGGCTTGCGAATCGCGACGCGGCGCCCATCAATCTGCACGTGTCCGCCGAGCATGGGTCGCACGCCGAACAGCGTTTGCGCCAGTTCGGTGCGCCCGGCGCCCATCAGGCCCGCCATGCCGACGATCTCGCCCGGCGCGATCGCGAAATCGACGCCTTTCTGATCGTACCGCCAGCGCACCCCGGTTGCCTGAACAACGGGCGGCCGCGGCGCAGCCTGATCGCCGCGATGACGCTGATAGAACTGCTTCAGCTCCCGGCCAACCATGAGCTGGACAATCGCTTGATGGCCGATCTGATCACGCTCGAGCTGGCCCGCGTTCTTGCCGTCGCGCAGCACCGTCACGCGATCGGCAATCGCCTCCACTTCCTTGAGGCGATGCGAAATGTAAAGAATCGCGATGCCGCTTTCCTTCAGCTCACGCAACACGCTGAACAGTCGAGCCGTCTCGCTCTCGGTCAAGCTGGACGTCGGCTCATCGAGAATCAAGAGACGCGATTGCAACGACAGGGCGCGGGCAATCTCGACGAGCTGCTGCTGGCCGATTGACAAATGATGGACGAGCGTCCGCAGCGGCGCCGTAAGCCCAAGACGGCGCGTGATCGCCTCGGCGTCCTGGTAGATCCGATTCGACACGAAGATGCCGCCCCACGTCGGCTCGCGGCCCAGAAAAATATTGGCGGCGATATCGAGATGTCCGGCGAGGTTGAGTTCTTGATGAATGATGACGATGCCAAGCCGCTCGGCGTCCTTGACGGTTGGGATGGAGGCGCGTTGACCGTCCACTTCGATGGCGCCGGCATCCGGCGCGTAGACGCCGGCCAGGATTTTCATCAAGGTCGATTTGCCCGCGCCGTTCTCGCCGACGACGGCCAGCACTTCGCCCGGATACAGATCGACCGAAACCCCGGCGAGAGCCTGTACGCCGGGAAACGACTTGCTGATGTCGGTGAGCTCGAGAACGGGCGGTTGGCGGGTCGCCGGCGTGATTCCGGCGGCCCCGCCGGCGCTCCCCTGCTGCACGATGGCTGTCCTCCCGGCCCGCGGAACG
>DAIOGM010000674.1:0-2977 GCA_036745215.1 Gemmataceae bacterium | reverse complement strand
CGGCGAGGCAGCGACACAGGCGGCAAGCCAACCGTCCGGCGGCGTCAAGTTCGGCCCGCCCACGGCCGCCGCGCCGGAACGCTCAAGCTGATATACCAGATGGCTGAGCCAATCGGGATCGACAAAGCAATCCGAATCGGTATAGGCAATGATGGCGCCCGTCGCGGCGCGCAAGCCGACGTTCCGCGCAACGCTCAGCCCCTTGTTCGGCTGATGGATGGCGCGGACGTCCGGGAAGAGGCTGAGAATTTCGCGCGTGTTGTCCGTCGAGCCGTCATCGACGACGATCACTTCGTAATCGGGATAGTCGAGCGCTTCGAGCGAACGCAAACATTGCTTGAGCGTCGCGCCGCCGTTGTACGTGCAAACCACGACCGATACGCGCGGCGTCTTCTCCAGAAGCACCGCCGGCGCGTTCGTGAACACTTCGCGCACGGCATGATACGACGCCTTGGGCAAGCGATCTTCATGCGTGAGGCCAAACGCCCAGTCCTTGATGGGATGGCCGCCGGTGTGCCAGTCGTCCGTCCAGGAAAAGATAAAGGCGCCCGCCAGCCCGCACAGCAAGCCTTCACGAAGATGGCCCGCGAGAAAATCAGCCTGCTCCATTTCGCCGTGCCGCAAGGTGTCCATGCCGAGCTCGCCCATCAACAGCGGCTTGTCGCCGACCAGATGATGCAGCCGCATGAGATAACGGCGAAAGGCCTCGCGATCGTGCAAATACACGTTGAAGGTGACGAAGTCGAGAAACGAGAGATTCAAGTATTCGGTCGGCGGAAAATTGGCATACGTGACCAGGCTTTGCGAATCGGCCTGCTTGGCGACATCGCAGAGTTCTTTCAGGAAGCGTTCAACGCGGCGCGAGCCGTGCCAGCGGACGATGCTGGGCGGAATCTCGTTGCCGATGCTGTAGGCAAGAATGGATGGATGCTTTGAGCCGTGCTGTGCGGCGCGCTTGACGGTCTCGCGAGCCTCGCGCTGGGCCGTTGTGCTTTCCAAAAAGCAGGTGTGCTTGGCCCAGGGCACGTCGAGAAAAATGCCGACGCCCGATTCATCCGCGAGGTCAAGAAACCATTCCGGCGGCAGATGGTACGTGCGGATCGCGTTGACGCCGATCGCTTGCATCAATGCGAAATCATCCGCCACGCGCTCGGGCGCGGGAAATTGCTCCCCGCGCGCGTTTGGCGCGAAGGGACCGTAGGTCACGCCTTTGATGCGCATGGTCTGACCGCCGCGCGCGAAGTACTTGCCTTCCGCACGCAGTCGCGCCGGCTTGACCTCTCGCGACTCCGGTCCTGCGCGGTCCGGCATGAGCGTCTGGGTGCTCACGACCGTTTGCTCCATGCTGGCTCACTCCTTCCCAATCACAATGGGACGCACGCCGTTTGATCGCAATGCGCGTGCCAATCTTCCGCGTTCACGCGTGGGCAATAGAAGTCAATCCTTGACAGATGGCTTCTTCAGCCCTCATGGCAATAGGGGAAATGACGGGAGAGAAATATTCGTCATGGATACCTATTTGCATGCAGCGTTTACTTCGTCCTGCATGCATTGGACGAAACAGGCGGACCACTTGGCGGCGTCCGTACGAACCATTAACAGAAGCGAGTTCCGTGCTGCTGTTGAGGAGTTTTCTGGACAGAAACCGGCAGCCAGGCAGATGCGAGAGAGCTAACCTTAGCAATGGTCCCAGGCGTCGTCAAGCATTTTCTCATTAACTCGATCAGATTATATCTTTCTTCTTATTGCGGTAATTTTAAGCCCGCACTATGAAAACCCCCCTGGTCGCCAGCCCACTTTCGCTGAACAGACATTTTTTTTCCAACTTGTCGCTTCTTCCTCCCGGCTCATATCATTAATTTGGCGATGTCACCTCTTCGCCCCAAAAAAACGTTTCTTGGGGAAAACGAATGTCGGAAAAACCGACGCCGATTTGTTGCTCTCGTTCAACGCGCCTGTGCGTGCTCGTCGGCGTACTGGCGGCGGTTCTGCTCGCTACGGGCTATTTCATCTGGCGCCACCACGAAAACGAGCAGCATCGCATCGCGCCGCCCGAACTTCCATCGACGGCGACGCTGGACCCTGAAATTGAAGCTCGCCCCGGCGTGAGTGAGTTGCGCAAAATCGGCGGCCGCATTGAAGTGGACACGGCGATTTCGGCCAAGCCCATCACCAAAGTTTTCCTGACGAGCACCGGGGCGACCGACGCAGACGTCGAATGGGTGAAGGGATGGAGCGCCACGCGCGTCCTCGACGTGAGCGGAACGAAAATCTCGGACGCGGGCCTGCGCTCGCTTCAAGACTTGACCGAACTGCAAACGTTGCAACTCAGCTTCACCAACCTCAAGGGCGTTGGCCTGCCATCGCTCGCGAAATTGACGCAGCTGGAAAGGCTCGATCTCAGCAAGACGCAGCTCACGGATGCGTCCCTGGCCCACTTGAAGGAGCTCCGATCGCTCAAGGCGCTGGCGCTGATCGACGTGCCGATCTCGGACGGAGGCTTGCAACATTTGGCGTCACTTACGAATTTGCGCCGCCTCGATCTGACCGGCACGCAAATCACCGACGCGGGCCTGGTTCACCTGGAAAAACTCACGAAGCTGGAATACCTGATTCTGTACGGCACCTATGTCACGAAAGCCGGAACCGAGCCCTTGAGCAAGAAACTGTCCGGCGTCAAGATGATCACGCCCGACTAGCAAAGGAGAGGCGCCATGTCGGTCCTGAAACGCAAATTACGCCCGCGCGGCTTTACGTTGATCGAATTGCTCGTCGTCATCGCCATCATCGCGATTCTGATCGGACTTCTCGTTCCCGCGGTGCAAAAGGTGCGCGAGTCGGCGGCGCGCGTTCAGTGCCAGAATAACCTCAAGCAAATCGGCCTGGCGTTTCATGCGCATCACGGCTCACTCAACTATTTCCCGACCGGCGGCTGGGAGTGGTGGTCAACGCCGACGTACATCGCGGGAACGCCGCT
>DAIOGM010000673.1:0-2978 GCA_036745215.1 Gemmataceae bacterium | reverse complement strand
ACGGCGCTGGAGTCCGCATCGTCGGCGCCGGCACGACGGCCAACCTCGTGCAGGGAAACTTTATCGGCACCGATGCCGCCGGCGCCGCGGACCTGGGCAACACCGGCCCTGGCGTGTTTATCGGGAGCGCCGCCGCCAACAACACGGTGGGCGGAATCGTGATCGGGGCTCGCAATGTCATCTCCGGCAACGGCTCTGGCGTCTTTATCGACAACGCCGGCACGACCGGCAACAAGGTGCAGGGCAACTTCATCGGCACCGACGCCGCCGGCAACGCCGACCTTGGTAATTCAAGCGCCGGTGTGGCCCTCAGTGGCGGCGCTGCCAACAACACGGTGGGCGGAACCGTGGCTGGGGCACGCAACGTCATCTCCGCCAACGCGCTGGGCGTCGCCATCCAGAGCGCCGGCACGACAGGCAATCTGGTGCAGGGGAACTTCATCGGCACCAACGCCACGGGGAACGCCGATCTCGGCAACGATTTCGAGGGCGTGCGCATTGTCTCGGGCGCCGCCAATAACACGGTGGGCGGAATCGTGGCCGGAGCGCGCAACGTCATCTCGGCAAACAATCAATACGGCGTGAACATTACCGGCATCGGCACGAACGGCAATCGGGTGCAGGGGAACTTCATCGGCACCAACGCCGCCGGAACCGGCGATCTGGGGAACTCGGTTGATGGCGTGATCATTACCAACGGCGCCGCCAATAACACGGTCGGCGGAACCATGGCCGGGGCGCGCAACGTCATCTCGGGCAACAATCAACACGGCGTTGCGCTCACAGGAGCCGGCGTGACTGGCAATCTGGTGCAGGGGAACTTCATTGGCGCCAATGCCGCCGGAACCGCAGACCTGGGGAATACCTTCGATGGCGTGGTGATCTTCGCCGGCGCTGCCAACAATACCGTCGGCGGGAACGTCCAGGCAGCGCGCAACGTCATTGCCGGCAACGATCGCTTTGGCATTCGAATGTTCGGCGCCGCGACAGGCAACCTCGTGCGCGGCAACTTCATCGGCCTGGCCGCCAATGGCACGACCGCGCTGGGCAATGCCAGCCACGGCGTATTCATCAACGACGCGGCCGCCAACAACAGCATCGGCGGCACGGACACCGGCGCCGGTAATCGCATCGCGCACAACGGCGGCGACGGCGTCCTCATCGGCAGTGACACGGGCTTCGTCACTGCCGCCGGCAGCGGCAACTCGGTCCTGGCCAACTCCATCTTCAGCAACGCCGGAGACGGCATCGACCTCGGCGCCAACGACGGCCCCACCGTCAACGACCCCAACGACCCCGATACGGGCCCCAACGAACTCTTGAACAAGCCCACGCTCACGAGCGCATTCCTCAGCGGCATGAGTCTGGACATCACCGGCTTCATCAACACCCTGTCCAGCAAGGTGCTGCGCATCGAGTTCTTCGCCAGCCTCTCCGGCGGCCAGGGCCAGACCTTCCTCGGCTTCCACAACCTGACCATGGTTGGCAACACGGTCGTGTTCACCAAGACGCTGACCGTCCCCGCCTCGGTCCTGGTGGGCCACAAGCTCACCGCCACCATCACCGACGAGCTGGGCAACACGTCGGAGTTTTCGATACCAATGACGATCGAGTAAGGAATCAGAGAAATGATTGGGGCGCGAATTCAAGGCCTGACGCGGATCGTACCCTCACCGCTTCCCGACCTGCGCATATTCTTGATGCCACCGGTCGATTTGGTCCACTTGCGCCGCCTTGCGATGAATCACCAGGCGATAGCGCAACACCAGCGGCTTCTCCGTGGGCAGCGCCACGGGAGTCGCGCCGGGGTAGACGGGGTTTTGCATGCTGCCACGGCTGCGCAAGATCCATGGTTGCGGGAAGCCTGGCGTCGCAGGATGAGTCAGTATCGCGACGCCGGAGAGGCGGTCGTTGGCGAACGTGCCGCCGACGTCAATCCAGGCGGCGGCATCCACGGGACCGGCGAGCGGTTTCACTTCTCCCTTGGGGCCAAGGAAACGCACGTCCTTCGGCAATCGCAAGCGCGGCGAAAAGCCTCCATAGCCGGGTGTGGGCGCGGCGCCGCCGATGCGCGTCTCGGGCTGCAGCGCGGTGAGGCCAATCTCGAAATCCACGACGCGACGTTCTTTCTCGGCTCGATGCACCTTGATGATGGCTTGCTCACGCACAAATGGTCTCTGATTTCGCTTCTCATCCAACCATAGAGGTGACAGCCAGTAGACCTCGGTGTGCACGGACATGGCGCTGTCACTGGATTCCGCCTTCACGTCGCGGATGTCCCAGCCGCAATCTTTCAGCGCCCAAGGATCGCCGACCGCTTTGCCGCCGATCGTGACCTGATGCCAGGCCCAGAAGACGCCGCGGTGGTGGAGATGATCGGCCGGGAAATCCTCGGTGAGCGGTTCACCGTCGAGGTCGAGGAGCGGATGCACATAGTTGGCGCGCGCCAATTTGCCATCCTTCGACTTCAGCCGGCGCTGATAAAAGAGCACCTTCGTGTCCCCCTCCTGCACCCAGACGCCGTCGTCGGTGGTAACGGCCTTGAACGCGGGTAGCCCGTGCGCCTGGACGGCGCACGGCAACAGCAATACGAGGAGGGCCGTTGAGCGTGAGCAGGCCGAAATGGAGAAATGCATGAGCAAACCTCGCATCGGAAGGAAGCGGGATTGAGGGGCCATACGTATCATCCTATGATCGCATCGAAATCAGGTGTGAAGCAGACTCTCGTCCGCTAAATCGGAGCGGCTCGACCGCTCGCGGCGGTGACGGTCCAAATGGTCTACACCATTCTCATTGCCGGCGGCATGCAAGCCATGGGACCATCGGGGCTTGTCATGCCCGCGCTGGTTATTGCCTTGTCGGCGGCATGGCTGTGGTTTTCGTGGTTCGCCAGGAGCCGGAGCTGGTTTGGACAGACCTAATCCATCCGGCGCAATGCAAAAACCGCCGCATCAGGAACGCGCAACACCGGGTAATCG
>DAIOGM010000672.1:0-2981 GCA_036745215.1 Gemmataceae bacterium | reverse complement strand
CAAGGCGAAATCTATTCCTTCCACTCCGGCGGCGCGTTCGCCTGCTTCGGCGACGGCACAGTGCGATTTCTGTCCGTGGGAATCACCCTGCTTAATCTGCAACGGCTTTGTTCCCGTGGGGATGGCGGCGCCGTTGAATTGCCGTGAGTCTTTCATTCCCGTCGAAACTTCCCCAAGTCGCTTGTAACGCCGGCGCGAGCGGTGTATATTGCGCCGAACGCGATCGTTCCCCTTGGATGACGTTGACATGATCCTTGCCAGACCCAAATCGAAAATCGGCCCCCGCGACCATGGCCGCAAGATGTCGCTCAAGGCGTTTGAGTTTGCCGAGACCGAACCGGGATGTTTCGTCGAACTTGCCAGGGGGTACGTTGTCGTGTCTGAAGTCGCCGACTATTTTCTCGCCATGCAAATTGACGTGATCATGGACCACCTTCGCGCTTACAAGATCAGCAAACGGGGCGCAATCCACGGCATCCTGGAGGGAGCCAGTTGCAAGCTGGTTGTATCAGAATGGGACAGCGAACGGCATCCCGATATTGCTATCTACATGCGGCCGCCGGTCGGAAAGATAGACCGAACCATGTGGCGAAGTTGGATTCCGGAAATCGCCATCGAAGTCGTGTCAGAAAGCTCGCGCGACCGCGATTACACCGAGAAACGCGACGAATACTGGACGCTCGGCGTCAAGGAATACTGGATCGTCGATGCGCAGCTTCAGCAAGTGCTGGTCCTGCGTCGGGGCAAATCCGATTGGATCGAAAAGACGCTCGGTCCCAAGGACGTGATTGAATCGAAGTTGCTGCCGGGCTTCAAGCTGGCGTGCAAGGCGATTTTCGACGCGGCGGGGGATCGCGAAGCCGACGAATGAGGAATTGAAAGGTCAACGAAGGCGTTTGTGTAATCCAACAACTTCGATTCGTTTCGCCCTTGGATCACTCGCATCCGGATTTGGTCTTGGCAGTTTCTTGCCGTCTTCGATATACGACTCGACCATCAGTTGCAGCGCGTCTTTCACCATGAAACGAGCTTCGCGCAACGTGCGGCCCTGCGTATTGACGCCGGGAAAATCCAGAATGCTGACGACGTACCAGCCGTCATCTTCCGGGAGTTTGTAGTACGCTGCGTGATATTCGAGCATCGTGGTATCCTCCTGCTTTATCCTATCACGGAAGACATCGTTCTTTCCCGTCGTTCAAATCGCAAAATCACTCCACACCTCACGAATCGACTCGCGTTCCGCCAGATACTTGACGATCGCTGCCGCCGCCTGCTCCGCGCTCGATTGCGTCGTGTCGATGACGATCGCCGGGTTCTCCGGCGCTTCGTAATCGGAATCGATGCCGGTGAAATGTTTGATCTCGCCGGCTCGCGCCTTCTTGTACAACCCCTTCGGATCGCGCGCCTCCGCGACCGCGAGCGGCGTGCTGACAAAAACCTCGACGAACTCGCCCTGCCCGACGAGGCCGCGCGCCATGCGGCGTTCGCTGCGGAACGGAGAAATGAACGACACCAGCACGATCAGACCGGCCTCCACCATCAGCTTCGACACCTCGGCGACGCGGCGAATGTTCTCCACGCGGTCGGCGTCCGTGAAGCCCAGGTCGCGATTGAGACCGTGCCGCACGTTGTCGCCGTCTAACAGAAACGTGTGATGCCCAAGCGAATGGAGCCGCTTTTCGACCAAGTTGGCGATCGTCGATTTGCCAGAGCCCGACAATCCGGTGAACCACAGGATGCACGCCTTCTGATTCTTGATCGCGGCGTGCGCCTGCTTGTTGACTTCAATCGCCTGCCAGTGAATGTTCTCGGCTCGACGCAGCGCGAAATGGATCAGCCCCGCGGCGACCGTGCTGTTGGTCATGCGATCGATCAGGATGAAGCCGCCGCCGTCGCGATTTTCGTTGTACGGATCGAAGGCGATCGGCTGATCGAGGCTCAGATTGCACACGCCGATCTCGTTGAGTTCGAGCGTCTTGGCCGCCAGCTTTTCGAGCGTGTTGACGTTGATCTTGTGCTTGAGTTCCGTAACCGTCGCCGACGCGAGCTTGGCGCCGACCTTGATCCAGTATTGCCGGCCGGGAAACATCGGCTCCTCGGCCATCCAGATGACGGTCACCTTGAATTGATCGGCGACGCTCGGCAACGCGTCCGCCCGGGCCAGCACGTTGCCGCGGCTGGCGTCGATCTCGTCTTCGAGCGTGATCGTCACCGATTGCTCGGCGACCGCTTCCTCACGGTCGCCATCGAATGCCACGATCCGCGCGACGCGGCTCTCCTTGCCCGACGGCAGCACGCGCACGCGGTCCCCCTTGCGGACGACTCCGCCGGTGACGGTGCCGGCGAAACCACGAAACGATTGATCTGGCCGATTCACCCATTGCACCGGCATGCGAAACGGCGCCTTCTGACTATGATCGTCGATCTGCACCGTTTCCAAGTGATGCATCAACGTCGGACCCGTGTACCACAGCGTCTTCGCGGAACGCTCGGTGATGTTGTCGCCATCGAGCGCGGAAATCGGTATCGCGACGATCGATTGCAGGCCGATCTGTGCGGCGAATTGCTGATAGTCCTTGAGGATGGTTTCGAAAACGTGCTGCGAAAAATCGACCATGTCCATCTTGTTGATCGCGAGCACGATGTGCCGAATGCCGATGAGCGAGACGAGATAGCTGTGCCGCCGCGTCTGCGTGAGGACGCCCTTGTTCGCGTCGATCAAGATGATGGCGAGCGACGCCGTGGAAGCGCCGGTGACCATGTTGCGCGTGTATTGCTCGTGCCCCGGCGTGTCGGCAACGATGAATTTGCGCTTGTCGGTCGAGAAGAAGCGATACGCGACGTCAATGGTGATGCCTTGCTCGCGCTCGGCGGCGAGGCCATCTACTAAGAGTGCCAGATCGAGCTTGCCGCCCTGGGTGCCGACTTTCTTCGAATCCGCTTCGATCGCGGCGAGCTGATCTTCGAAGATCATCTTGGAA
>DAIOGM010000671.1:0-3001 GCA_036745215.1 Gemmataceae bacterium | reverse complement strand
CGACTTGCGCCCGCGACGGATTGATGTTGGACGCCGTGCCCAAAAGAAGATGCGACGCCGCCAACGAACCGATGGCCGTGACGCCCCCCGGCGGCGCCGGCAAATCGCCGCCGCCGATGAGATACTGATAATACTGCTTGCGGAAGCGAACGTAACTGCGCACCTCGTAAAGGAAATTTCGCTCCACCAACGTCAACGGCTCCAGCGTCACCGCCCGGCCGCCGCCGCGCAAGAGCGGCTGAATGATATCGAGGCCGAGCACCGAATCGCTGGTAACGCGCGGCAAGTTCGAGTTGCCCATATTGATGACGGTCTGATTGGCGAAACCGGCGAGCAACAGGGCGCCAGTCGAGAACAACTTGCTGACGCCCACGGTCGAGCCGAATTGCCAGGAATGCCCCGGGTTGCTCGGATCGGACATGCCAGATCGTTCACGAATCGCTTGCCCCGCCGCCAGATACTGGGCGGCAAACGTGAAGCGCTCGCGCGTCACTGGCAACGCGGACAAATACAGGTCCTCGCGTCGCGCTTGAAACTCGCGGCTATTGATCAGGCCCAGCTCAACCGCCTGATCCGTGCGCAGCAAGAATGGTTGCGGCTTGCGAACCGGCTCGGGCAGGTCGGGTAGCTTGACTTCGTCTTTCTGATAGCTCGCCTGTTCAATCGGCGGCCCCAGTTCAATCACGCGAGATGGCGTATTGCTCATTTGCTGCGCCGCGCGAGCCGCCCGATTTTCGGCGTCCCACATCGCGAGCAGATCCAAATAGCCCGTGCCCTCATGGAAGCCGATGCCTGCGTGCCCCGGCCGCTGCGGATTCGGCCCCAGCTTCTTCGCCAGCGGATCGTCCGGCGGCATCGGCGGGCGATCCGGGTTGGACGGGTCCGCAAAACGCGCCCGCATGTCGGGATAGACGTGCATGTTCTCGATCTTCGTCTCGGGGTAGATATCCTTCTCGCGCAACAGCGCATCGACCTCGCGATCGACTTGCTTGCGGTAAAACGGACGCGTGCAACCCACGGTCAAGATCATCCAGGTTAACACCACGCCCAGGATTCCCCAGCGACAAATTCCGAGTACCTTGCCCATTTTCACTTCCCAGTGTCGGTACGTACCCAATGCGTCCTAGCATCGGAAAATCCGGCATGATCGTTATCGGCGGAATATTTTGCCCACTTGAACAAGAACAAGATGGGGTTTCGGGGCTTATGCCATTTAGCAATATGGCCGAAGCCAACTCGTCCCAATTCCTTGTCATGCAATGACTTATGATGTCAATAATCCCCCTTCGGCCAGTTTCGCGCATGCACGGCGTCCATGAACTGCATGCAATATTTGGCCTCGCTTACGCGTCCGGTTGGTGTAAAGTTACCAACCCGACGCGTAAGCGAGGCAACCCGGACCCACTACGATAGGAACTTCAATCATGGCGACCCCAGTAGTGATCGCGACGTGGAAGTTTGGCGAAATCGCCGCCCGCGCCGCCCTGCCCCTCTTGATGCAAGGCCAACCCGCGCTCGACGCCGCCCTCGCCGGCGCTCAAGCCGTCGAAGACGATCCGAGCGTCAACTCCGTCGGCTACGGCGGCCTTGCCAACTCGATCGGCACGGTCTCGCTCGACGCCTGCGTCATGAACGGCATCACGCTCGATTGCGGCGCGGTCGCCGGCGTCGAGAACATTCGCCACGTCGCCGCCCTCGCGCGCCGCGTCATGGAAAAGTCGCCGCACCTGATGCTCGTCGGCGACGGCGCCCGCCTCTTCGCGGTCGAACAAGGCTTCCCGCTCGAATGTCTGCACACGCCCGCCAGCGTCGCCGCCTGGGAGAATCGACGCCAACAAAAATCCGCCGAGCATCTGACGCACGACACCGTCACGGTTCTGGCGCTCGACCAAGCCGGCTCGCTCGCGGGCGTATGCACGACGTCGGGCCTGTCGCACCAATGGCCCGGCCGCGTCGGCGATTCGCCGATCATCGGCGCCGGCCTGTACGTGGACAACACCGCCGGCGCCGCGGGCGGCACCGGCGTCGGCGAGGAGATCATGCGCGTCGTCGGCAGTTCACTTATCGTTGAAGCGATGCGCGCGGGGAAGACCGCGCAAGAAGCGTGTGAATTGGCTGCACGGCGCGTCGCGGAAGTCGCCCGTCGCCGCCGCGTGCCGGCCGCGCAGGTCGCCTTCATCGCCCTGGATCCAAAGGGAACCGTCGCCGCCTCATGCACCGTCGGGACCGAATTTCATTACGCGGTCGGCCGCGACGAAACGATCGAAGTGAAACGAGCCAACGAGGTTGGCTGAAATGGATGACCTGGCGCGCGTTGCCCACCAAGCCGACCCTTTTACCCAACAAGAGTTGGGTAACAAGTGGACGTCGCAAGTTGCTTAATACCAATGACTTGCGAAACGACTACCCCCCTTTTGCCCACGAAACCCACCCACGTGAGGGGTCGTGGGTTTTCCTAGCCGAGCTTGCGTTTCACATTCCTCAAGATTCATCGAAACGGTCACTGAATCACATTCAAGTGCAGCACCACGTTCCGATCCTTGCGCGGATTGAACGGCGGCTGCCACGTCCGAATGATCGTCGCCGGCGCGACGGTGTGCACCATCGTCAAGTCGGCCGTGAAGAAGTTCTGCCTCGCATCAACGGTCTTGACGAGAACGACTTCATAGCCAACCGTGTCGTTGCCGATTTCCAGGAACATGCCCTCTCGAATCGTGCCCAGGGCCGGCACGCGCACGATTTGGCCAGCGAGGGGAAGGACCGCGGGCGCGGCCGGCTGCGGCGGCGACATGGTCGTCGAGACCTGATCGCGCACATCCTTCGGACCAAGGTGGCCGCGCACAACGAAGACCGTATTGGCGGCCGTATGTCGGTGCGTGAAATCGGCCGAAATGGTGGCCATGCCCGGAATCGTGGTGTTGCCTGCAATGAAACCGACCGCATTGACGCGAACGGTTTCCGAATTCTCCATGTTCGTCAACGAAATCGCTTCCACCAACAT
>DAIOGM010000670.1:0-3001 GCA_036745215.1 Gemmataceae bacterium | reverse complement strand
CGGGCTACCCGTGTATTTGCCGTAGATCACGAGCACCTGGTTGCTCGGGCAGCGCCGATAGCGCGTGAGGAACATCATCAAGATGATGAAGAACATCATCGTCGCCAGGGCGATCAGGGCGAGGTACGGCCATTGCATCGGCAAATCCTGCACATTGAACTGGGCAAACAGATTGGTGGACATATTGATCCCCTGCATGGTCGCCGCTTGCGTCATAGCATTGGGCGTTTGCCACGCCGCAAGCGGCGAAGGTTATTCCTGGGCCGGCGCGACTTCGACGGTATCGGAGTCGAGGACGGCGACAACGACAATTTTTGCGCCCGTGGGAAGCGCGTCTTTGGCAGTGGCCTTGTATTCAATCGTGCGACTCATGACGCTGACGTGGACCTTGCCTTGTCCGCTCGCGCCGCCGGGGATGGGAAGGTAGACGGTGCCGGGACAGCCGAGCGATTTCGCGATGCGAACCGTGCCGTCCATGTTGAGGCGCGATAGGCCTTTCATGATATAGCCGACCATGAAGAGCGCGCTGACGCCGGCGACGAGGGCAATTGCCAAAGACTGGATCGGCAACAGCTCATTTCGATGAGCGATGAGACCAGCCAGACCGAAGAAGGCCAGTGCCGCAGTGACAGTACGGAAGGTCAGGACGCCGAGGAACCAGGTGGATTCGTTGCCGTGTCCGACGTGGTGATCGCCGCCGGCGTCGTGGCCGCCGGCGTCGTGGCCGCCGGCATCAACGTGGTCGCCCACCATGTCGTGCCCGCCTCCGAGGCCGAAGAGCGTCATCACGAACTGGCACACGATCAAGGTGCCGCCAATGGCTGCGCAGATCAGGTAGGTCGTTTCCATGGTTATTCTCACCAGGTCCGAATTGCGTGCATTATCCGCCGGGTCGAGGCCGGAATGCAACGCGATCCGGCCAAACCGTTTACGAAAACCGGGAAAGCCGTTCCGATCATGCTGAGAATGCGGACCGTACATCCTCTTATTCGAGATCGGCGAATGCGGATTTGAAGGCTTTGCCTGAATCGCCAATGTAACGCGCTGCCACTGGAATAATAGTGAAAATCGGCCCGACCGCGACGAACGATGGAAACGAAGTTTTTCCAATGGAGCGCCGGCGGGATGTCTGGCTACAATAGGCCTCAGCAAATCTTGTTAGTTCATGAGGAATCGAGCATGTTTCGTTCATCGCGTTCGTTGATCGCCATTGTCCTTTGCATGTCTTACTCGTCGTCGGCTTTCGCGCAAGCGCCGACGATCAAGATCCTGTTCCTTGGCGACAACGCGGGGCATCAGCCGGCGGCGCGGTTTCGGCAATTGCAGCCGGTGCTCGAAAAGCGCGGCATCGAGCTGACGTACACCGACGCGGTCGCCTCGCTCAATCCGACGACGCTCGCCAAGTACGACGGCCTGGCGATCTACGCGAATCACACCAAGATTGCGCCGGCCCAGGAACAGGCGTTGCTCGAATACGTCGCGTCCGGCAAGGGCTTCATCCCGATTCATTGCGCGTCGTATTGCTTCCTCAATTCGGAAAAGTACATCGAGCTGGTCGGCGCTCAATTCAAATCGCATGGCATCGGCACGTTCAAGACGACAATCATTGGTCCAGATCATCCGATCATGAAGGGCTTCGAAGGCTTCACCAGTTTCGATGAAACCTACGTTCACACCAAGCACAACGAAAAGGACCGCACCGTCCTTGAGGTTCGCGTTGACAAGAAGGGCATGGAGCCATGGACGTGGGTTCGCACACACGGCAAGGGCCGCGTCTTTTACACCGCGTGGGGGCACGACGACAAGACGTGGGGAAACACCGGCTTTCACGATTTGATCGAGCGCGGTCTTCGCTGGGCCGTCAACGCCGGCGCTCCGGCGATCCAATATCGCGAACGGCCCGACATGACGTCGGTGAGCAAGGACGTCAAGCCATTCGAGTACAAGGACGCGAAGATTCCGTTCTACGCGCCGAAGTTCGGCGCGAAGGCTGCCGCGCCGAAGCAGATGCAATTGCCGCTCGATCCCGCGGAGTCGATGAAGCACATCGTGCATCCGACCGATTTCGAGTTGAAGCTGTTCGTGTCGGAGCCGAAGATCAAGCGGCCTATTTGCATGAACTGGGACGAACGAGGCAGGCTGTGGATCGCGGAATCGGTCGATTATCCGAACAACCGCGGCGAGAACAACGACCGCATCACGATTTGCGAAGACACCGACGGCGACGGCGTGGCCGACAAGTTCACGGTGTTCGCCGACAAGCTGTCGATTCCGACGAGCTTCGTCTTCGCGCACGGCGGCATCGTCGTCACGCAGGCGCCGAACACGTTGTTCTTGCGCTCGACGAAAGGCAACGACATCGCCGACGAACGCAAGGTTCTCTTCAGCGGCTGGGGCACCGGCGACACGCACGCGGGGCCGAGCAATTTGCACTACGGCTTCGACGGCTGGATCTACGGCATCGTCGGCTACTCCGGCTTCAACGGCACCGTCGGCGGCGAACGCCACAAGTTCAGCCAGGGGTTTTATCGATTCAAAGTGACCAATCCGAGCGAGGGGCCGCGATGCGACAAACTCGAATTCCTCCGTTCCACCACCAACAATAGCTGGGGCGTCGGCTGGAGCGAAGACGGCCTCATCTTCGGCTCCACCGCCAACGGCAACCCGAGCGTCTTCCTGCCCATCCCGAACCGCTACTACGAAAAAGTTCGCGGCATCTCCGCCGGCGCGCTGCAAACGATCGCGACCAGCAATCGTTTCTATCCGATCACCGACAAGGTGCGGCAAGTCGATTTCCACGGCGGCTTCACCGCGGCCGCCGGGCACGCAATCTACACCGCGCGAACGTATCCGAAAGAATACTGGAACCGCGTCGCCTTCGTGACGGAGCCGACGGGCCATCTGGTCGCGAGCTTCGTCATGAACAAGAATGGCAGCGCCTTCAGCACGAAGAACTCGTGGAACCTGTTCGCGAGCGACGACGAATGGGTCGCGCCGATCA
>DAIOGM010000669.1:0-3008 GCA_036745215.1 Gemmataceae bacterium | reverse complement strand
GTGCGCTGCGCGACCCTGGGCTTTGGGATGCAACCCCTTCGGGGTAAAAATCCTGGCATGTGCTCCGGAGCTTGAAACTACTGTCATTAGTCATTGCTCTGCCATTTCACGAAGATCGACGGTTTTTGCCCTATTTCAACAAGCAGTGAATGCCAAATGGCTGCTCCGAATGATTGGTGAGAGTTTTCTGATAAATCAATGAATATTTTTGTTGCATCTCTGCGAAAGTGAGTTTATAACCAAAAACTCATCCTCTCCTCATTTTTCCCCACGGCGTCGGAGGTTTCTTATGAACGGGATGGTCGTGCGCCGGTCGGCATTCACGCTGATCGAGTTGCTGGTGGTCATTGCAATTATCGCCATCTTGATTGCGCTCCTGGTGCCCGCGGTGCAGAAGGTGCGCGAGGCGTCGGCTCGGACGCAATGTCAAAATCACATGAAACAGGTCGGGCTGGCGATTCACAATTTTTATTCGGCCAAGAAACACTTCCCGGCGGCGTGGACGGCGCCGGGAAGTTTGCCGGGATGGGGCTGGGGCGCTGCCATCCTCCCGTACATCGAGCAAGACAACGTCCTGAGAGGAATCAACACGGACGACAACACCACGTTCTCGACGACCAATCCGTCCACGGCAAACGCCGCCACGCAGACTTCGTTGGCGGTGTACCGCTGTCCGTCCGACAACAATGGGCCGCCGCTCAATCCGTTCCGCTTGAATTACGCGACCAGCAACTACCGAGCAACCAACGGAGTCAATCCGACCTACGGCATCGTCAACGCCACCGGCTATGACTACGGCGGATGCATGTTTCAAAACAGCAAGATCAAGTTCGAACACATCACGGATGGCTCGTCCAATACGTACATGGTCGGCGAGTCCAAGTTGTTCGTGAAAGATCCAGCCGACATTTTTAATCCCGAAAACAAACTGGCCTGTATCTGGGCGGGGATGACCGGCGTACGTCCCGTCAACGGGACCAACTACATCTTCATCAGCGACGTGGTGTGGTATCCCGATCCCGTCAGCGCGATCATTAACGGACCTGCGATTCAGTCCTTCGGCAGCTATCACCCGTCCGGAGGAGCGTTTTTCCTCTTCGCGGACGGCACGATCCGTTTTGTCAAACAGGAGGCGAGTCCAACCATCGTGATGTGGATGGCCGGCCGCAATGACGGCAACATTCCGTCGCCAGACACGTTTGTCCAATAAGCCGTTGCCGCGATGGTTGTCGCTAAACCCAGGCGGCGCCATTGCGGCCTTTGATGGAATCATCCCCATGCGAAAACTGGTTTGCCTTTTCCTTGCGCTCGCGGTCGTTGCTGGAACCGCGGGCTGCCGGTCGGATTCGGCAAAAAAAGCGCCGGTCGAGGCACTTCCCGAAAAAAAGGACTTGCCAAAGACCAACCCTGGTGAGCCAGCGCCATTCTAATGCCTCGTCTTTCCTTCTTGCCGCCGGTGACAGCCGCGCGTAACGGTGATTGCCAGGGCATACCATCAACTGGTCAGAAACCCGTTGCTGGATTCTCATGAGTATTCGCAACGACTCTCGAACCATGTCGTAACGTTTCGCGATATTCCGCCATTCAGCGAAATCCAATTGCGGTGTCCGTGGATTGCGCGACAAATCTTTGCACAATTAATGAACATTTTCATTGAACTGCAGCGTATATGAGAT
The DNA here is from genome assembly GCA_036745215.1 of Gemmataceae bacterium. GTDB lineage: Bacteria > Planctomycetota > Planctomycetia > Gemmatales > Gemmataceae > SIAQ01. Next base: position 1,332 of record DAIOGM010000669.1, on the reverse strand, counting down.
TAAACTCATGTTTCTCTCATCCATTCTTAACCGTGTCCGGGGATTGTCATGAACCGCATGACGTTGCGCCGATCGGCATTCACGCTGATCGAGCTGCTGGTCGTGATCGCCATCATCGCCATTTTGATTGCGCTCCTGGTGCCCGCCGTGCAAAAGGTGCGCGAGGCGGCGGCGCGGACGCGTTGCCAAAACAATCTCAAGCAAATTGGCCTCGCCATGCACAACTATTACAGCACCAAAAAAGCCTTCCCGGCTGCCTTCACCTCCACCGGTACGAGTCCGGGTTGGGGTTGGGCGCCGATCTTGTTGCCTCATTTGGAACAGACGCCTTTGTACGAACAGTTGAAAGTAGAGTCCGTGCCGTTCGGCAGCGGCGGCCCAACGCCAATTCAACCGACTCCCCTGATGAAAACGCCGCTTCTGGTATTCCGCTGCCCGTCCGATCTCGGCCCCGATTTGAACACCCTGCGCGACAATCACGCCACGTCCAACTACCGCGCCGTTGCCGGTCCGACGACGTTCCCGACTTTCCTCGCCAACCAGGATATGGGCGGCGTCATGTTCCATAACAGCAAAATCAAGTTTGAACAAATCACCGACGGCTCCTCCAATACCATTGGCGTCGGCGAGTGCATCTTCGACCCGGTCAGTGGCAAAAACGCCACCATCTGGTCCGGCATGCGCGGCCTCAACAACTCGACCGTGCCAGCAAGCATTTCGATCAGCGATACGATGTGGTGGGTGGACGACGCGACCGCGACGATCAACGGCACTGCGTTGCAAGCTTTCAGCAGCCGGCATCCGCCCGGCGGCGCGTACTTCCTCTTCTGCGACGGCACGGTTCGCTTCTTCAAGCAAGGCGGCACCCCGTCAACGGTGAAGTTCCTCGCCGGCCGGGCCGACGGCACCATCGTGAACCTCGACGACATCGCCAATTGACGCCGTCTGGATCAATTTTGATTGAGAAACCGTTCCATGAAAACGATGTATACCGTGTTATTGCTGGCGATTACCGCCGCAGTCCTTGCCGGTTGCCGTTCGCGCACCGAGGTTGACAAGAGCAATACCCCCGTTGACGTTCAAGAAGCACCGGAGCCGGCGCCGAAATTGAATCCGGGCGATATTCAATTCAAATAGCACCGTATGCCGCCAGTGCATTGTCACAGCTAAAATGTCGGGAGGGCGAGGCTCCCGCCGAGCCGCGAACCCGCTGAATGTTCACGGCTCGGCAGGAGCCTCGCCCTCCCGGCCATCCGACAATTAAGTTGTGACACAGCACTAGCCTCATTTTCCGCACCCTTGGCTATGGGTCAACGTTTTTTGTGGGATTTA
>DAIOGM010000668.1:0-3021 GCA_036745215.1 Gemmataceae bacterium | reverse complement strand
GGGGGGGGGGGGGCATCGACGATCCTGCCGCGCGTACCTTCGTTCGCAACTGGCTCGAAGACAAGGATCTCGGCGTGCAACTTTCGGCGATTCATTCCGCCGGCCTGCATCGCGACGCCAAGGCCGTGCCGACGCTGCTCAAGGTCGTGTCGAAGGCACATCCCGCGGCGATGCGGCAGGCGGCGACGGCGCTTGGCCGAATTCGTCATCCCGATGCGATCGATCCGATCATGAGTTCGCTGAAGGAACATCATGGCGATCGCTTTCTCGAACATGCGTTGATCTATGCGCTGATTCAGATCGACCAGCGCGACAAGTCGGCCACCTATTTGAAGGACGCCAGCCCCGTTGCCCGCCGTGCCGCGTTGATCGCGCTCGATCAGATGCCCAATGGCAACCTGACGCGCGACGAGCTGGCGCCATTCCTCAAATCAACGGATCCGACGATCGTAAAGACCTCGCTTGACATCGTCGCATCGCGTCCGATGTGGGCGGGCGAGATTACCGGCCTTCTGCGTGAGATGTTGGCCGCACGCGATCTGGAAAGCGCTCAGCTCGAAATGGCGCGCGGCTTGCTCAACGCCCTTTGCAAAGAATCCGCGATTCAGGATTTGATGGCGGAAACGCTGCGCAGCCCGGAGGCGTCCTCGAAAGCTCGGTTGCTCGTCGCGGAAACCATGGGCCGCGCTCCGGTCGCCAAGTTGCCGCCGGCGTGGCTCGACGCGCTCGGCAAGACGCTCGAACAAGCCGACGACGCGCTCGCCCAGCAAGGCATCGCGGCCATTCGAGCCCGCAATCTGACGCCGTTTGACGCCAAGCTTGACCGCGTCGTTCATGACATGAAGCATTCCGCGGAAACGAGAGTGCAGGCATTCGCCGCGCTGGCGCCGCGCGCCAAGTCGGTGGATGCGCCGGCTTTCGATTTCATGCTGTCGCAACTAAAGAACGACCGGCCGCCGCTGTTGCGTTTGTCGGCGGCCAAAGGACTTGGTCAGACAAAGCTCAATGACGCTCAGCTCAAGCAATTGACGACGATCGTGGCCACGGCCGGTCCCCTGGATTTGCCGCCGCTCTTGTCGGCGTTCGCAACGAACACGTCGACGGAAGTCGGTCACGCGCTCGTCGCGGCACTAGGGAAAAATCCTGGCCTGGTCAGTCTGACGCCCGGCGCGATCGAACACGCCGTCCACCAATTTCCGGATAACGTCAAAATGCAAGCGCGGAAGCTGTCCGAACGCCTGGTGGTTGATGCCGACAAGCAAAAAGCGCGCATCGACGAATTCGAGCCGCTCACCAAGGGCGGCAGCGTCGAACAAGGGCGCGATATTTACTTCGGCGCCAAGGCGTCTTGCTCAGCATGTCACGCGATCAACAACAAGGGGGGCGGCGTCGGGCCGGACCTCGGCAAGATCGGCGCCATTCGCTCGGGCCGCGATTTGCTGGAGTCGATCGTCTTTCCCAGCGCCAGCTTTGCACGCGGCTTCGAGACGTACGCCGTCGAGACGAAGGCCGGCAAGACGCACTCCGGTATCCTGGCGCGAGAAAGCACGGAGGCGATTTATTTGCTGACGACGGAACGCGTCGAGATTCGCATTGGCCGCGAGGAGATGGAATCGTTTTTGCCGGGCCGCGTATCGATCATGCCGCAGGGTTTGGAGACGCAGCTCAGCCGCCGCGAGTTGCAGGATTTGCTGGCGTACTTGCAATCGTTGCGATGATTCGTTTGACAGCGCACCTTCAACGTTATCGGAGTGCTTGGGTTCTCCCCTCTTCCCCCGCCCGCTCTCCCCATTGCCGAAGGATTTTCTGGCGTAATTTCCGTGTTTTGGCAAAGATCGATGAACTCAAAACAACGCCAACGGCGTTGCATCTCAAAGCCCAGCGTCGCGAGCGCAGCGAGCGCACGCTGGGTTACGCGATGAACGACAAGCGACCCTGAAAGGGTCGAATCAACTGGTTGTCGGCCTTTTGGTAGTGGGCTAGGACTGTGTTGATTGTCTGGCTTAGTGCTAGTCACGTTCCCATCGCGATCTTGGCTTCGACATATTCCACTGCTTGAATTTTGATTTGCAATTCGAGCAGTACCAGACGCTCCGCGTATTGCCGTCGGCATCTTCGCCTCTTGTGCTGCCCCACCTGATTCTACCATGGCAAAAAGGGCACGGGTAGCCAGCGGCGTATCGGTAAAGTCCGTAAATGACCGGACTCACGAAGAGTGCTACAATAACTGAGCTGCACAGTATCTCCATTGTCAAACCCGTCCATGCCTGACCCGTCTTGCACGTCTGTCCAAGTCCTAGCCCACTACCGGCCCTTTGATGTAACGCCTTCGGCGTAACGATTGCCCGCGGTGTTTACCCAGGGTACGCTCGCTGCGCTCGCGACCCTGGGCTTGGAGATTCAACGCCGTTGGCGTAATGAATGGCCTGACGATTCAGGTGGTGGCGATGTGCAACCTCGGAAATTCCGAGAAAAACCCATCACGGCGTTGCCCTCTCCCCCAGCCTTCCGGTCGTCGACATTTCAACACTCGACAAGACGGAATCTTGCCGCCACAAAACGGTCAATCATGATCTTGGCAAATTCAGCGCCAGGTCGATGCGGCGCAGCGTCTCGGTCTTGCCAAAGATCACCAGGCAATCGAAAACGCCTGGCCCGATCATGACACCCGTCGTGGCGACGCGCAGCGCGTGATTCAAATCGCCCGCCTTGATTTGCTTTGCTTCACTGAACGCTTGCAATTTCGCTTCCAATGTCGCCACGTCGAATGGCTCCGTTGCTTTCAGGACATCCGCGAATTCGCGCAAACGATCGACCATGCTTTCCTTGTGCAATCGCTGCTTGACGGCTTTCGCATCGTACTGCGGATCGCGGAAGAAGAACGCCGCATAGTTCAAGACGTCGCCGAAGACCTTGAGCCGATCGCCGCACGCGGTGACGACTTTGGCGATGAATTCGCGATCCAGAGTAGTCGTCACGCTCCGCGTGACGGATTCCTCACGCGGAGCGTGAGGAGTACTT
>DAIOGM010000667.1:0-3030 GCA_036745215.1 Gemmataceae bacterium | reverse complement strand
CGCACCGCGTCGGAAGCGGATTTGACCAGTTTATTTTTGCGCAGGCCCTTAGTGCATAGCGACAAAGGGAAAAGAAGGACGCGCGTTTGCAGGAACTCCCCATCGATCCATAAAAGTTGGGAGCCTGCTGTTAAACTCTGCCAAGCTCCCACATGATTGAATGAGCGTTTGTAATTCACTGTGGAAAGCTGATGTAATTGGAGCCGGTCCGCGCAAATGGTTAGCTGCCGCGCGAGTCACCGGATGGACTATGTCTAAATCTGCCGTTGCAGTCACAAATCTCTGGATTTCACTCACCGATACGTTCCAACGTCTAAATGTGGCAAGTTCCGCAACCATAGCCCATTCATGGTTGCCTGCACCAGCACGCAATCGGGCTCCTAATATTTGCCTAATTGTACGGCTCCCGATTCTTCGATCATCAGCTCGTAATGCTAGTATTTCTGCCTCGGACATTCCGTTTATCCAAGTCTCAAAATCGGGACCGCTTGGAACCCTTCCATCAACAAGCAGTTCGTCAACCGTTCGGATCCGGGGAACCGGCGGCAAATCGTGTGGGATTCTAGCGTATAACTGATCAAGGGTTTCACCTGTAATTTCCTGGCCGTTATGAACATACGGCGTCCCATCTTCGCGAATCAGCCGTTTTACTTCTACCTCTTTGCCATCTACCGTGCGCGTGACGTAGTCAAAGCGATAATCCGCATTGTGCACCCAAACTGAAAAGCCCCACTCCGCGCCGCCGACAAAGTACGTATGGTGCTCCGACACCTCAAAATTGAATACCTGCGTCGTCTCGCCGGTATCGATAACATACTCGACGCTCGCACATCGGCCATCGTACGACGCAAGACGATCTCCTGGACGAAGTTCCTTGACGCACTTCCAGCCGCAGCCCTGGACATAAATCGGATGCTCCCCGGTCGTGCGAATCGTTTGCCCGCCGACGCGAAGTGACACAACTCGGGCGTGGCGAACGAATACGCACACCACAGTGCGCGGCTCGGCGGCGCTTTCGGCGTCAAACTCCGACCGCGACAAGACCCGATCGCCCGGACGTAGGTTCTCGATAGCCGTCGATCCGCTTGGCGTCAAGATCGGCGTGCCCGCGACGAAGCAGTTGCGCATATTCGACGATGGGATCCTGCGTTGACTTATGGGTGGCTGCGGCGCTCGCCGCGCCTGCTCCGCGGCCTGAGTCGCGGCGTCGGCGGCAAGCCGTTCGGCTCGCGTCAGCACGCGACGCTGTGGCCGCGCCACCGCCGCTAAATCGTCGGCGTGGCCGAGAACACGCTTCAGCGACTTCAGCATCGTTTCGACGATCTTCGAGCCGTCTGCGGCGTTGCCGACCAATTTGGCAATTTTGGCGGCCGACTTGGCAAGAATCGCGGAACCGGCGCCCGCCGTGAAGAATTCCACTGTCGCGTCCGACGCGACTTCCCAGAGCAGAACGCCGACAATTCGCCCTCGATTGCGCGGCACCTTGAGCCAGTCGGCGCCTTTTTCCGCAAGATCCAAGGCGCCGCCCAAGACCAGTTCAACGACTTGCAAGCCTTCCTGGGCCTGGGCGAGCACAATTCTCTCAAATTCCTTGCGATCATTATTGCGAATCGCTTCGACAGCACCCAAAACGGCCTTCGCGTTCGACCAGATCTTTTGAATTGCGGCGTTTCTCAGCGTAACGGCGGCATCCACGATGCCTATGATTTTGTTGAAGTCGCCCTTGTAAACCTTTAACGGATCGCCGTCTTTCCAGAGCCCCGACAAAAAATTCCATCCAATGACTGCGGGCACCGTGTAATCGGCTACCTTCTTACCCACGGTGACAATCATCTTGGCGTCGTCGACGACGCCGTCCATGATAAAGCCCTCGCCGATACCCAACAAATACCTACCGACGTCCTCCGGGGTCATGGTGAATTGGGACTTTGCAACCCCCCACAATTTTTCGACAAGGCGACCGGCCTGTTGTGCGTAATGGTCGCCCAGGTTGTACGGTTTGGTGGCTCTATTCCAGAGTTTGTTCGACACCTCCTTTTCCGACCAGCTCAAATGACCAGCATCCTTGAGCCTGAAATTCCACTTATTCTCGAATTCGCCGTCGCCACCAGTAGTGGATTCCCAGAATGCCTCCCGGTTCCAAGTGGTCCTCCTTAGAGCATATAGCGCGTCGCCACGGATCCGATTCGCCGTCGGATTGATGCCCTTTTCAGCCAGCCAGTAGGCTTCTTTTTCCGCTTTGACAATGTCGGCTTGGTCCGCCGGATCATAAGTGAACAAGACTCGGCCGGAGCGCGCCGAAGCGTAATCGAGGTGAACCGCCGTGGGAGGCCTGCCCCACTTCGCCGACAGGTAGCCTTTTTCACCGGCAAGCCATACACGTAAATCCTCAGCAGTCCCGCCGCTGGTCGCCAAGAGTTCGAGACCGCTTGGATCCGTAGCCGTCGTCGACGTATTGTTGACGTATCTGTAAAGATTGCTGTCCCCCGCATCGAAGCCGAGCGGGTCTTGTGAAATCCAACGCCCCGTCGTCGCGTCGTAATAGCGGGCGCGGTTGTATTGCAGATTCGTTTCCACATCAATCTCGCGGCCGGTCCATTTGTAGCGGCCGCCGAAATCAGCTTCGGATTCGGAGACGATGTTGCCGAAGGCGTCGTACTGGATTGTGTCTTTGACGGCGCCGGCGTTGTCGAGGACGACGCGAGTGGACTGCTGATGATCGTGTAGGTGCCAGTACGGCGTGCCGGAGTCGATGCGGGCGAGGAGTTGATCGATTTCGTCGCCGCGCGTGTAACGCGTTGTCAGCGAGCCGCCGGACGTGAATTCGCCCCAAACGTCGAAGTTTTCCGTGCCGAGCGGCGACGGCTTCGCGGGGTTCCAGCCGTCGTAAGCAAATCTACTTATCGACGCGGCGCCGGCGCCGATGCCGTCGTTGTCCACCGATTTTTCGATGCGGTTGCCGAGGACGTCGTACTTGTAGTTGGCTTCCAGTTGCAGCACGGCGGTGCCGTAGGTGTCGGGGTCTTCGGT
>DAIOGM010000666.1:0-3074 GCA_036745215.1 Gemmataceae bacterium | reverse complement strand
GAGTCGTGATAGACCTGGATGTCGAAGGGCTTTTGAAAGTGCTTTTGAAAATGTTGCTGATAGGCGTCGGTCCAGAATGCGCTCATGGATTCACCTCCGCCGGTTTACGTTTAGCGCTCGCGTGGCGCCGCGCGAGCGCTAAACGTAAACGGCAGGGGGCGGGCGCAATTGAAATTCGCGCTGCGGCCCCCAATCGAACAGGATCAAGTCCGCCGGCTCGCCGACCTCGATGCGCCGCGGCGCCAACCCCAATAATTCACGCGGCCGATTCGACGCCAAATCAATCGTATCCGCGAGCGACGTCTCGCCGAGCTTCAGCATGTTGCCGACGCACAAGTCCGTGAACGCCCACGAGCCCGCCAAGAACGGCGTCCCCGAAACAACGATCTTGCCGATCGGCAATACTTCAAATTCATCGTCCCACATCCGATACTTTCCCACCGGCGACCCCGCGAGCGGACTGGCATCGCACGTCAAGATCAATCGCGCCGGCGTCTTGACGCGCACAATCGAGCGCATCACCGCCGGCGGCAGATGATGCCCATCCGCGATCATGCTCGCCCACAGGCCGTCGTGCGCGAGTTGTTCCCACAGATAATTCTCGTGCCGCGGCAGCACCGCATGCGAACCGTTGCCCAGATGCGTGCTGATGCGCGCCCCGGCCGCGACCGCATCGCGAATGCAGCTCGGCGTCGCTCCCGTGTGCCCGATGGCGACGACCACGCCGGATTTCGCGACTTTCTCGATGAACGCCAGCGCTCCTTGCGTTTCCGGCGCCAGCGTCAACATCTTGATCATGCCGCCGGCCGCGTCCTGAAAGTGAACGAACTCGTCCCAACTTGGCGCTCGAACGTGCTGTTTCGGGTGCGCCCCGCGCGGCCCATCGTCCGCTGAAATGTACGGCCCTTCAAGATGAATGCCGACGATCGCACGTGCTAAATCAGCGTTCTGTTCACAAGCTTGTCGGAGCGTGCGAAACCCGTGCTGCAGCGCGTCGAACGAATTGGTAACGAGCGTCGGCATGAGTTGCGCAATGCCGTGCCCGCGGCACGTTGTGACGACCTGCCGAATTTGCTCGCCGGTGAGCGAACTGGAATTGAAGCTGATGCCTTCGCAGCCGTTGATTTGCACATCGCAAAACGCGGGAGCGACCCACGGCAGATCGGCTGCCTCCGCGGCGGTTGCGATGCGCGCGATCTTGCCGTGCTCACAAATGATGTCGAGCGGCTTAGACGAGCGATAGTGGCGAGCGCGGACGTGCATGGTAAGGTTAGGGTAGTTCCAGGGCTGCTTTCAGCGCGGCATTCACTTCTTTAATCGTAATGGGACCAAGCGTTCCAATGCGACTTTGAATCCGGATTTCATTGATTGTGGCGAGATTGTTGCACGAAATGACGGAGTCATGAATAAGGCCAGCTTGTTGGCCTTCGTGCGTACTAATTTGAATTAGCACGTGCGAGTTGTCACCGGCGCGAGCGAGATTGGTCGTGATTTGCGCGACAACCGTGTTCGCGATTTTCTTGTTATCGTCGTCGTTCTGAATCACCACACAGGGGCGGAGGCCCGCGCCGACGCCGGTTGCCATGGGATACGCCGCACGCACGACGTCGCCGCGCCGGTATTTCATTTCTTGAAATCCTCGTAATGATCGTAATCAGCCATTTTCGGATCGTTCCATCCTTCCGCGAACGCTTCGTCGATGGCTGCGTACGTATCGGACACGTGGAAATTCACGTCAATCATTCCGCTCAAGTGAGCATATTCCGCCGCAGTTACGAGAACGTATTCATCGTTGGAGATTGGATCAATCACCTTCACGGCAGACTTGCCGTTGTTCGCTAGCTGTTCGTGTTGGTCTTTGGTCAGTTGAATCATGGTTGTCTCCTTGGCTTCATTTTAACTACGGACGAGCAAATCCGACAAGCGCAAAGAAAGGGCGAACCACCTGGCTCGCCCCGCAAACTCAACCGGCGGCTTACGCCGCTCGGCTCGCCGTTAATAACGATACAACTCCGGCTTGAACGGCCCATCAACCTTCACGCCGATGTACTTCGCCTGCTTGTCGCTCAGCTTCGTCAGCTTTGCGCCGAGCTGGTCCAGATGCAGGCGCGCGACTTCCTCGTCCAGCTCCTTCGGCAAGAGGTGCACCTGCGTCTTGCTCATGCTCTTGTGGTCCTTCCACAGCTTCATCTGGGCGAGCGTCTGGTTCGAGAAGCTGTTGGACATGACGAAGCTCGGATGCCCCGTTGCGCAGCCAAGGTTCACGAGCCGGCCTTTCGCGAGGATGATCACGCGCTTGCCGTTCGGCCAGATCACGTGATCGACCTGCGGCTTGATCTCTTCCCAGCGCAGCTCGCCCAGTGCGGCGATCTGGATTTCGCTGTCGAAATGGCCGATGTTGCACACGATGGCGTTGTGCTTCATCTGGTCCATGTGAGCGCGGGTGATGACATCGACGTTGCCGGTGGTGGTGACGAAGATGTCGCCGAACTTGCAGGCGTCTTCCATGGTGACGACCTGGAAGCCTTCCATGCACGCTTGCAAGGCGCAGATCGGATCAATCTCCGTGATGAACACGGTCGAGCCGGCGCCGCGGAACGCTTGCGCGCAGCCCTTGCCGACGTCGCCGTAGCCGCACACGACGGCTTTCTTGCCGGACGTCATCACGTCGGTGGCGCGTTTGATGCCGTCAATAAGGGACTCGCGGCAACCGTAGAGGTTGTCGAACTTGCTCTTGGTGACGCAATCGTTGACGTTGATGGCGGGGAAAAGGAGCTTGCCCTCGGCGGCCATCTTGATGAGCCGCTTGACGCCGGTGGTCGTTTCCTCGGATACGCCGACGATGTTTTTGGCGATGCTGCTATAGTACTTGGGTTCGTCGCTCAACATGTGACGAATCGAAGCGAAGAGAATCGTTTCCTCTTCGGAGTCGGCCTTGGATGCGTTGACGGCCTTGAGGTCCTTCTCGGCGTCGCAGCCAAGATGCAAGAGCAATGTCGCGTCGCCGCCGTCGTCGAGGATCAGGTTGGGCGTGCCGCCGTCGGACCATTGCAGGATCTTGTGCGTGTATTCCC
>DAIOGM010000665.1:0-3085 GCA_036745215.1 Gemmataceae bacterium | reverse complement strand
CAACATGGGCGGCGACACGCCCTTCGTCGAGACCAGCGCCGCGACCGGCAAAGGCATTGATGAATTGCTCGATCAGCTCGCCGTCGTCGCCGAGTTGAAGGAACTCAGAGCGAACCCGAACAAGCTGGCGAGCGGCACCTGCCTCGAAGCGATGCTGTCCGAGGGCGAAGGCGTCCGCGCCACCCTTTTAGTTCGCGACGGCACACTGAAAAAGGGCGACGTCATCCTGTGCGGCGGCACGTCCGGTCGCGTGCGGCAAATGTACAACGACCTGGGACAACCCATCGACCAGGCCGGACCGAGCGTGCCGATTCGCATCACCGGCCTCGATTACGTTCCCGACGCGAGCGACACGTTCCACGTAATGCCCGACCTGAACATCGCCGCCGACATCGCCGAACGCCGCCGGCAAAAGATGCGGCAAACGTCGGTCACCAAGCGAGCGCCGCTCACGCTGGAACGCCTCACCGAAACCAAGATCGACGAACTAAAGGTCATTCTCAAGGCCGATTTCCGCGGCTCCATCGAGGCGATCCGCAAGGAACTCGACAAGCTCCAACACGCCGAGGTCCGCGTTCGCATCCTCCAGGCCGGCATCGGCGCCATCACCGAGAACGACGTCTCGCTCGCACTCGCCTCGCCGGAAGACACGATGATCGTCGGCTTCAACGCGGTGCCGGACGATCGCGCGTTGTCGCTGTCTGAAGAAAAAGGCGTGCAGATTCGCGAGTACAACATCATCTACAACCTGACGAACGACATTCGTGCGGCGCTGGAAGGCAAGTTGAAGCCGCGCGAGGAAATCATTCATCTGGGCCGCGCGATTGTGCGCGATACGTTCAAGATCAGCCGCGTCGGCACCATTGCGGGATGCTACGTCACGCAGGGCAACATCAAGCGCAACGCCAAGATTCGCGTCATTCGCGAAGGCGTCGTGATTTATCCGCCCGTGGACCGCAACGCCAGCCTCGAATCGCTCAAGCGCTTCAAGGAAGACGTCGGCGAGGTCCGCGAAGGCTTCGAGTGCGGCATCAAGGTCGCCGGTTACGACGACGTCAAGGTCGGCGACGTCATCGAGGCGTTCCGCGTTGATTATGTACAGAGAACACTGGAGTAGTGGTTAGTGGCTCGTGGCTAGATCTGCCACTAGCCACTAACCACTAGCCACTATGATTGTCGGTACATTGCGTGTGCGCCTTCTCCTGCGAGAAGCACGCACCTTGAAGGACAAACGCCAGGTGCTGCAAAGCGTCAAGGATCGCTTGCGGCAATCGTTCAACGTGTCGGTCGCCGAGATCGAAGCTCAGGACAATCCGCGTTCGATCGTGCTGGGCTTCGCGATGGTGTGCAACGAATCGCATCCGATCAAGCAGGTGTTCGGCGAGATCGTCAATGCCTTGAAGGCGCATCCGATCGCCGAGTTTGTGGATAGTGAAATGGAAGTATGAATAGCCGCTTGCGGCTTTGCGTTCGCGCGGCGCAGCGCGAGCGCGAAGCCGCAAGCGGCGGAAAATACATCAATGAAACAGCATCGCATCGCCCGTGTGTCTGAAGCAATTCGCGAGGTCGCCGCCGAGACGATCTTGTTCGAGTTGCAAGATCCGCGCATCAAGAACGTGACCGTGACGCGTGCCGAAGTGTCCGGCGATTTGCAAAAGTGCAAGGTGTACGTGTCCGTGATGGGCACCAAGAAGGAGCAGGATCTTTGCATGCACGGCCTGAAGCACTCCGCCGGCTATTTGCAGTCGAAGATCGCCGCCCGCTTGCAGACGCGTTACACGCCGACGATCACGTTCATTCGCGACGACGGCGTCAAGAAGAGCATCGAAATTACCCGTCTGATCAATGAAGCGCTGGCTCAGTCCCGCCCTGAGGCTCAGCCGAATGCCGACGGAACGGCCGATGAGGCAGAGGAAGGATGAAGTCCGCCGCCCGGCGCCGCTTGTCGTTTAGCGCTCGCAAAATGCCACGCGACCGCAAAACGCCACCGCGACCGGGACCAAGGAGGGAGGGAATCCTTGGGCGAATTTCATCTGAATGGATCCATCTTCCCACTTACCGAGCACTCAGACATGCCAACCACAGTCAACAAGCAGAAGATCGTCAACCATCTTTTCACGTCGCTCGCCAAGCACGCGAAGTCCAAGCCGATGGAAGGCCGGCCCGTCTTGGAGCAGTTCATCTACGCGATCCTGCGTGAGAACACGACGCGCGACTGCGCCGACCAGGCGTTCAAGAGCTTGCAAGAGCACTTCTACGACTGGAACGAGGTGCGCGTCAGCTCCACGCTGGAAATCGTCGAAGCGCTGGAAGGAATCGTCGCCCAGCCGGAGCCGCGGGCTCAGCGTGTCATCGATTTCCTGCAAGAGATTTTTGAAACAACCTATTCGTTCGACCTCGAGCCGCTTCTGGAAGTGCTGCAAAAGAAGGGCTTGAAGCAAGCGTCGAAGCAACTGTCGCGCTATCAGGCTGCCAACGATTACGCCGTCGCCTGGGTCATGCAGCACAGTCTCGGCGGCCACGCGATTCCGCTCGACGGCTCCGCGCTGCGTGTTTTGAAGCGCATGGGCTTGGTCGAGGATGAGAACGATCTCGAAGTGTTGCGATCGTCCATCGAACATCAAATTCCGAAGGCGAAGGGAACGCAATTCGTCGATCTGATCAGCGCCTTGGCTGACGTCCATTGCTACGAGGACGATCCCGCCTGCCCGGCTTGTCCCTTGCGCTCCGTTTGTCCGACGGGACAGGAGGCCAAGGCGGCGATGTCCGCGTCGTCGAAGAAGCCACGCTGAGCGTCATTCCCACGAAACCATCCAGGAGAAGGAGCTTTCGCATGCGATACTTCACCGGAATTGTCGCGTTCTTTGCCGTGATTGTTGCTTGCTGTCAAGCGCTGGGACAGGGCGCGGAGTTCAAAACGCTCGAGGGAACCTGGCAGATCACTGAATTGGTCATCGGCGGCTTGAAGATTCCCGAAAAGGAAGTCGCCGGCATGAAATTCGTCTTTTCCAAGGACAAGGACAAGGACAAGGACGTGGCGTACGAAAAACTCACCATCCATCCGCCGCCGGCCGACACGGGCGTG
>DAIOGM010000664.1:0-3109 GCA_036745215.1 Gemmataceae bacterium | reverse complement strand
ATCGCGTTCGAGAACGACAACATCGCCGTCGTCGATGGCCAGTTCGGCTTCGGCCAGACCATCGGCGAACAGGCGACGCAGCTTGGCATCGACAAATGCAAGAAGCACGGCGTCTCGGTCATCGCGCTGCGCAACACCGGACATCTCGGCCGCATCGGCGATTGGCCCTTGATGGCGGCGAACGCGGGTCTGCTTTCGCTGCACTTCGTCAACACAACTGGCGCGGGCATCCTGGTCGCGCCGTTCGGCGGCACGCAGCGGCGGCTGTCGGCAAATCCAATCGCGGCGGGCATTCCGATTGCGGGGAGATTGCCGATGGTGCTGGATATGTCGGCTTGCACGATTGCGGAAGGCAAAATCCGCGTCGCGCTCAACAAGGGAGCAAATGTTCCGGAAAACTGCATCATTGATAGTGAAGGTCGGCCCACCACCGATCCGAAAGTTTTCTATGCGGACCCGCCCGGCGCGATTCTCTCCATCGCCGGCCACAAAGGTTATGGCCTCGCGGTCGTGTGCGAAATCCTCGCCGGCGCGTTGACCGGCGGCGGCTGCAGCAATCCCAAGAACGCCGGCCGCGTCATCAACGGGATGTTCTCGATCTATTTGAATCCGCAGGTTTTCCAGAGCGATCCGGGTTACAGCGCCGAGGTCGATCGATTCATCGCCTGGGTCAAAAGTTCCGCGAAGACGACGCCCGACGGCGAAATCCTGATGCCCGGCGAGATCGAAGAACGCACCAAGACGAAGCGTCTAAAAGACGGCATCGACATCGACGCGACAACATGGGGCCAGATCGTCGATGCAGCCAAGTCGGTCGGAGTGGACGCCGAAACATTTGCAATAACATCGGGGGCAAAAAGATAAGCAATTGTGAACCATCAATGCGGCGAATCGTGGAAGATTTCATTTTTTTGCCCACCATTTTTTTGCTATAGAGATATTGAATGATCGCCCCGTTTCATGTTGGAGTTCTTATGACCTCAATACGATTTCGATGTTTTCGTCTCGCTGCCGTGCTGGCGGTTTTGGCGAGTGGTTCCTTTATTGCTCGAGCGCAAGACGACGTCAAGAAAGAGGAACCGAAGGCGCCGGAGTTCAAAGCGCCGCCGCTCAATCCCATTACTGAAAAATTACCGAGCGTTTTTTACAAGACAAAGCTGGAAAGCCTCGAAGATTTGAAGGCACAGCAAGAGCACGTCGCCAAGATCGTCGAGAAGGTCATGCCGGCCGTCGTTTCGGTGCGCGTCGGCGCCAGTTCCGGCAGTGGCGTCATTGTGTCCAAGGATGGCTATGTCCTCACCGCCGGCCACGTTTCGGGCAAGCCGGATCGCGACGTCAAAGTCATCCTGCACAACGGAAAGACCGTGGACGGCAAGACGCTCGGCGGCAATCACGGGATTGATTCCGGGCTAATCAAGATTATCGACAAAGGCGAATGGCCGGTTGCGGAAATGGGCGATTCCTCGGAACTCAAAATCGGCGCATGGTGCATGGTCATTGCACATCACGGCGGTTACAAGCCGGGCCGCTCTGCGCCCGTGCGTCTTGGCCAGGTAAAAAACAACGACATCAAAAAATCGACGCTTACCACCGACGCCAAGCTCGTCGGCGGCGATTCGGGCGGGCCGATCTTCGATATGCATGGCCGCGTCATCGGCATCAATAGCCGCATTGGCAACGCACTCGAAGCCAATATGCACGTGTCGATCAACCCGTTCCGCGACGAGTGGAACAAAATCGCGAAGGGCGAAACCTGGGGCAAGCTCGGCGGCGGCGGTGGCGGGTTCGGCAAGAACGGCCCCTACCTCGGCATGCAAACCGAGTTGAAGGACGACAAGGTCGTCGTCAAAAGCGTCGCGCCGAATTCACCGGCGGAGAAGGCCGGCATCAAGCTCGGCGATGAAGTGCTCAAACTCGACGACAAGGAAATCACCGGCCCCATGGTGCTGCAAAAGTTGCTCTTCGGCCGAAAGATCGGCGATCAGGTGACCATCGAGATTCGCCGCGATAACGCGATTCATACGTTGAAAGCCGAGATTGGCAAGCGAATGTAAGGTCGTGTATTAAGCGAGCCACGGGGTTTATCCCCGTGGCAGGGACATCCATCCCACGGGGATAAACCCCGTGGCTCGCAAAGGGCGGTCATCCATGAAACGATTCTTCTATCTTTCGATACTAACGGTTGGTTTCCTCTTCGCCGACCGCGCCCACGGCCAGCAAGGCACGAACCCCGAATTCCTGAAGCTTTTCCGAAGCGCCGTCGCTTCGTCCAAACCGAGCACGGTACGCGTAATTTCAGGCGGCAAGGAGCTAGCTCTCGGCACGGTCATCTCTGCCGACGGCTGGATACTCACCAAGCACAGCGTGCTCAAAGACAAGATCGCCGTCATTCTCCCGGACGGCTCCGAAGAGGACGCCGAACTGTTCGGCTTCGACGTGCCATGCGACCTGGCCATGCTCAAGATTGACGCGAAGGACTTGAAAGCGGTGACCTTCACGGACAGCAAGGCGTCGAAGATCGGCCACTGGGTCGCGTCGGCGGGCACCGGTTCCGATCCAGTCGCGGTCGGCGTCATCAGCGTCGCGGCGCGCGAGATCAAGGGCGCGAAGTTCACGCCGCCATCCGGTTCGCAGGGCGGTTATCTCGGCATCGCGCTCGATCTCGATTTCGCCGGCGTCAAGGTGCAGGAGGTTCTGCCGAAGACGCCTGCGGAGAAAGCGGGACTCAAGGCCAACGATCAAATTCTCACACTTAACGGCGAGAACCTTCCAAGCACCGACGACTTCCTCGCCTTGCTGGCCAGGAACAAGTCCGGCGATGAAGTCAAACTCAAGATCATCCGCGACGAAAAGGAACAAGACTTCACGATCACGCTCGGCCAGCGTCCCGGCGGCAAGGGGGGCAAATCGCGCAGCGACATCCAGAACAACATGGGCAGCAAATTGAGCGATCGCCGCGCCGGTTTTCCGGCTCCGATGGGCTTCGGTGCTCCGTGACGAAGCGAGGCTGCGCGGCACGTGGCCCGCTCCAGACGGGCGCGGCCGCCCAGCACCGGCACGACCCGGGAGGGCAGCGTGTCATCCGTCGAAACGTGCTCCCAGATCTGCT
>DAIOGM010000663.1:0-3124 GCA_036745215.1 Gemmataceae bacterium | reverse complement strand
CACTTCCGTCACGATCACCGGTTGCGACTTATCCTCCACGCTGATATGGAGAATCTCGAACGGCTCCGGAATCGTTTCGCCATCCACGACGACGTTCTCATACGACTTGCCCATGAGTTCGACGCGCTCGATGCCCATCTCGCCCAGGAGCGACAGGATTTGCCGCTCGATGCTCTTGACGCAATGCAGCACCGTGACGCCTTCCTCGGGCGGCGCATCGGGCACGGCTTTCATCGTCGCCATCGGATCGTCGATGGGCGGCGCCGATTTATTCGAAAGGCTCATCGCCAGCTTGCACTGATCGACCAGCGGCAACAGATTGCGCACGAGGTAACGATCGAGCTTGTTGCGCAGGTCTTCCTTCTCCTCCCACATCTTCTGCGCCGACGCGCGGGCGTCGTCGTTCTCGCCTTTGAGTTTGCGATAGCGATCGAGGAACTTCGGCAGGAAGCTCAGGGTGCTTTGTTCGGCGGCAGAAAAGTCAGCGGGCAGCGGTTGCTCCGGCGCATCGAAAGGCAAAAGTTGACTTGCGGCTTCGTTGATAGTCATGTTCTTTCTCTCGTAGTGCAAGCGTCTCGCTTGCATGGATTCGTGCAAGCAAGACGCTTGCACTACGGTCAATCAACAATCAAACACAATCGCCAACGGCTCCGGCAATTGCACGGCCTCCGGCACGTCCATGGGCCGCGGATGGAAGCCGATGACCTTTTCCGGCTCGCGCTGAAACGGCTTCAAGTCGCTCAAAAGAGCCGCATGCGTGACGCGAATCTTGCGCGGCTTGATGACGCCTTCGACGTCGGTTTTCGGTTTTGTCAACGTCTTGGCGATCGTCTCGACGCGTTTCAAGAACAACTTTCCGTCGAGCAGGAAGAAATCGACGCGCACGCGCAGATCGGCCTTGCAAAGCTGATCGTACGCCGCCTCGATGCGCTGCAGCTCCTTGGCGCGAGCGCTCGGCTCGAGCTTGCCTTCTTGAACGTCGCGCTGCATGTTGGTGCGGCGGTCGCGGATTTCCGTCGCGCTCGCGTCCGGCATGACGCCGAGCACTTCGTACGGCGTTAGGCGTTGATAGCGATCGAGATCTTGTTCGGTCGTGGCCATATTCGATCCTCGTGTTGCGAGCCACGGGGTTTATCCCCGTGGTATGGACTTCATTCCACGGGGATTAACCCCGTGGCTCGCGTCAACCAATCTGTCGCAACAATCCGCTAATCGTGTCGTAGTTCTCGCCGATCTTCCGCTGCTCATCGCGAATCTTGACGCAGTTCTCGCGAAAGATCTGGTTATGCGACGCCAGGCCGCTCGCCTTCTCGCAAAACGTCAACGCTTCGCGGCAATTGCTTTTCGCGTCCGAAAGCAAATTGACGGACGTCCGCAAACTGTCGATCACCTGGCTGCGAATCGCATACGCCGAACTGCCGAGGGAATTGACCAGCGCTACGACCGTGTTTGCCAAATTGATCGCCCGGTTCGCCTGGTCGATGGCCAGATCCATCTTGGCCAGGCCCTTGCGATTCCACGACCCGGCCGCGAGTTCGCCGAGGATTTTGCGCAGGTTGTCGTTCTTGACCTGGTTCATGATCTCGGCAAAGAAGTCGAGCTTCGCGTCGTCGGCGTTTTGCAAATCAGTGAGCAAAAACTCCGGCGGCGGAATCCACTCGGGCGCCCAATCCCAGATCAAGTTCAGATGGCGCTTGATGTTCTTCTTTTCCCACTTGCGAATGAAGTGAGACGTGTATGCCGCATGATCGCGAGCGAGATCGATCGGCAAGTCGGTGCGCCATTTCGCCAAATCTTCCGGCTTGATGCGTTCGCGTTTGCCTTTGCCCTGGTTGTACTCTTCCTCGAACTGCTTCCAGAACTTCTCGCTCTTGATGATGCGCTTCTTCCAGTAGGTGAGACATTCGTCCCACGCCTCCTCGACTTTCTTGCCCGACTTCTCCGCTTGCAGCGCCTTGCGATGATAAAGAACGCCGAGCGTGCGCGTGAGCTGGGCCGTGCCTTCGCCGCTCTCGTCGATCAGGGCTTCGCAATCCTGGATCGTTTTTTCAAGCTGTTTGTGATCGAGTTCTTTGAGCCTGGAGCCGAACGAAAGGGCGGCTTCGAGCATTTTGGCGTCTTTGTGGTTCGGATCAATTTTGAGAGCGTAACGCACGATCGGACTGGCGGCCTTCAAGTCGCCCTCGAGAATGAGGCGCGACGCTTCGGCCAACAGGCACGACACGAGCACGGCGGCGATCTTCGGATTCGGATCCTGCTGATAGGCGGCTTCGAGCGTCTCGGCGGCGCCGGCGTAATCGCCGCCTTCGGCTTGCACCAGGCCGATCAACAAGTTGCCGACAGCCCCCTGCCCGCCCAGATATTTCCTGGCAAGATCGGCGGCTCGCTCCTTGTCCCCCGCGAGGCCGTGGTACGCGACCATCGCCTGCGCGACATCGGCCGGCTGGATGCGCGTGGACGACTTGATCATCGGATGCGTCAACAGCGGTTCCAGCACCTTGGCGGCTTCGACCCACATCTTTTTCTTGGCATACGTCGTCGTCAGCGCGAAGCGCGTGGCGACCGGAAACAGCGCGTGCTTCGGATCCTTGTCCGACTCGGCAAGCTCCAGCGACTTCTCCAACGTCATGCGCGCCTGTTCGTGGCGATCCTGGAGCAGAAAGCTGAGGCTGGCGCCGAGCGTGAAGCTGACGCGATCCTTGTCGAGCTTGCGCGCTTCGACGAAGCACTCCGCGGCCCGTTTGTGTTCGTCGCGCATCGCCGCGGCAAGCCCCGCGGCGAACCACCAGCGGGCGTCCGTCGGCACTTCCTTGACGGCGATCTCGCTGATGTTGTGCGCCTTTTCGAAGTCCTCCGTTCTCTCCGCCTGAAGAATCTCCATCACCATGCGAAACGACGCTTCGAGTTCAAGCTGATGAATCCCCGCGGCCTGTTCCGGCAAGAGCGGCTTCAACAGATGCGACGCGCGATTCCATTCTTGCCGGGCCAGGTCCCATTGTCCGCGGCGAAAATGCCCCTGCCCTAGCTGGAAGCGGCACAGCGCGAGATTGTGGCGAATCGCCGCCAGGCGCGGATAGCGGCGAGCGGGTTCTTCGTGCCGAAGAAATTGGATGCCCCCGCGCAG
>DAIOGM010000662.1:0-3126 GCA_036745215.1 Gemmataceae bacterium | reverse complement strand
TGTTCCAGCCGCCCCGCCGCCTGCTCCGGGCTCATATAGGTAATCGTACCGATTGCGCGCCCCGGCAGCGTCTCGGAACTGCCGCTGCCCGGGAGCGGCTCCCACATCGAACCCGACGGCTCACTGACCATGTTGCCGAGCACCTTCGCCAAACCCCAGTCTACTACAAGGGTCTCGCCATACGCGCCGAGCATGATATTGCTCGGCTTGAGATCGCGATGCACGATGTCGCGATCGTGAGCGTATTGCATCGTGTGGCACACCGTGACGAAGCGTGTGAGCTGCTTGCGCAGCTCGAGCGCTCGTTCGCTCGCGGTGAGTTCGGCGGAATGCAGGTGCTTGATCGCATCCGCGAAGCTTTCGCCCTTGATGAAGCGCATCGCGTAGAACGGCCGGCCGCTCGCGTACGTGCCGAGACCATAAACCGGCACGACGCCCGGATGCTCCAGGCGGCCGGTGATCTCCGCTTCCAGCAGAAAACGCGAACGCGCATCGGGATTGTCGGCGTAGCGTTCCTTGATCTCCTTGAGCGCGACTTTGCGGCGCAGCTCCTTGTCACGGGCCAGGAAGACCTGCCCGAGCGCGCCCTGCGCGTGCGGCTTCAATTTGCGAAAGCGCAATTCGGCGCGGGCCAGCGTTCCTTCCGACGGGGCCGCGTCCTCGCCATCCTTCGGCGCAGTCGGCGGCAGGATCACCGGAACGTAGCCGCGCTCGGTGGCGTCCGACGGCATCTTCGAGCCGATCTCGTCTTCGCTGGCGTCCTGCGCCATCTGGAGCTGCACCAGATTTTCAAGTACCGCGCGCGTGTGCGCCGAGATCGCCTGCCGCGACAGGAGGATTTCGCCCATCGGCTTGGACTTGTCCTTGGTCCAGGTTTTCTTGGCCGCCTCGAGCGTCTCAGCGTTGATGAAGTTCAATTCCAGGGCGAGGTGGCCCAGCAGTAAATCTCGTTGAAATTCGGGATCGTTCATGTCGCGTCTCGTTCGATGAAAGACAGGAATTCGTGGTGCAGGCGGCTCGCCTGCACATGTCGAGTTGCGTGCAGGCGAGCCGCCTGCACCACGGTTAGTATTTAGCTAACGCCCGGCATTGAGAAAGGTCAAGGGAAATGTCATCGTTCCCGTTCCTCGCGCTGGTGCTCAACACTAACCACATACCCTTCAACCGGGAGTACCGGACAGGAGAAATTCGAATCGCCAAAACTTGCTGAATCCGTGTCCGGAAACTGTCGTCAAAGTGTATGTTAATGACAGGAACATGTCTTTGCCCGGATCGCGCGCCGGCGGGCTTGAATTCCGAGGGAGGCTAACATGAACGCCATTTGCGCCGTCTGTGCCAGCATCTTGATGATTGGCGTCGGCGGCGCCGAAAACTGGGCCTGGTTTCTCAAGAACGCCGACGGCGCCGAAGTGCATGCGCGCAACGGCAGGAAAAAAGAAGCGCTCAAGCTCGTCGCAGAAATGCAGAAAGCGGCCGCCGGACAGAAGGACGACTTGAAGGTTCTGTACGTGCAATGGAAAAAGGGTGTCTGCGAGTTCTACCTCGGCGATTTCCCGACATCGATCAAGACGCTGGAAGCTATCGAGGCCGACGACAAGAATCGGCCGTTTCGCCACGCCCTGTGCCGCGACCTCGGCGACGCATATCTCGGCGCCGGCTACTTCGACAAGGCCGAGAAGACGCTGCAAAAGGCGCTCAAGGTAAACAGCGAACTCAAGCCGGGCGAGCAGTTTGTCGAGGCCGAGCTGTTCAGCAGCCGGCTCAAGCAGGTTCGTTGCCGCATTGGTCTGGAGAATTTTGACCAGGCGCGGACCATGCTCGTCAATCTGGAAAAAGACCTCAAGATCGAGAAACGGCCCAACGAGCCGGAATGGGCGTGCCTCGACGCACGCTGGAAGATGCTGCAAGCGGGCCTCGATCTGCACAAACGGCAAACGCTTCGTGCCTTGAAACGCCGCGAGGACGCACAGAAGACATTGGCGTCGCATCCGCTTTATCCCGAGGCGACGGATCTGCGATTCAACGCCCACATCGATCAAGCGGGCATCTATTTGCTGGTCGCCCAGTTCGCGCAGGCCGACGCGCAGCTTGACGCCGCCGAGCGGATGCTGCCGTCGGTCGGCACGCAGGCGCGCAATGTCGCCAGCTTGAAGAACGCGCGGGCGGCCGTGCTGATCGAAAAGTCTACGCTCGACATCGAAGACGACGCCACCGCGCCCGAATTGATTCGCTCCTTGAATGCCGCGGAAAAAAACCTCAATCAGGCACAGACCCTTCTCGAAGCGGCCGACGACGGCGAAGGCATCCTGTCGGCGACCGTGCAGTTTCAACTTGCTCTCGTTCATGAGCTGCGTGGCCGGGCGTTGGACGTGAACAAGAAGCCCAACGAAGCGCAGGCCGAGTTCAAGGCCGGCCTCAAGGTGTGCGAGAAGGCATTGCAGTCGCGGCAAAAAACGTTGCCCGCCATTCACGTGATCGTATTGGAAACGCGCACCTTGCGAGCATGGTTGAATCTCCGCATGGGCGAATCGGGCGCCGCCCAGAAGGAAGGGCTCGACTCCCTCAAGAAATACGACGAAACGCACCCGCCCAACGACATCGATCGCGGCCGCTATCTTCACCTGTTGATCGAGGCCGAGAATCGTCAGGGCAACACCGCCGTCGCTCGCAAATACGCCGACGAGCATCGCCGACTGGTGGACGCGGGCCTGAGCGGCCTGGTCGCCGGCTTGTCGGCGCCGGATCAGATTCAATTCTTCCGCAAGTGGGATAATCGGGCGCTGCACGCGAGCCTGCGTCTGGGCATTCAACATGCGGACAACGCCGACGTTGCGGAGTCCACGGTCGAATGGCTGATCAACGGCAAGACGCGGCTCACCGACGTCATCGCCGCCCAGGTCCAGACGGCGAAGGCGGGCGAGCGCCAGGAGTTTGTCAAGTTTCAAAAAGCGGTCCAGCGTCAGGCGCATCTTTTGTACGGCGGTTCGCCGGTCAGCGCCTCGGCGCTGGAGACCGAGTTCTTGCGCGAGGAACTTCGCAAGCGCGACGCCGTCGAACAGGCCGCGATCAAGTTTCCCTTGCACCTTCGCTGGTTCACCCTCGCGGAGGTTCGCAAGAGCCTGGCCG
>DAIOGM010000661.1:0-3139 GCA_036745215.1 Gemmataceae bacterium | reverse complement strand
TGATGCGCGTGTGCCATCTCAACACCTGCCCCGTCGGCGTCGCGACGCAGGACCCGAAGCTGCGCAAGAAATTCACCGGCGATCCGGAGCACGCGGTCAACTTCATGCGCTTCATCGCCCAGGAAGTCCGCGAATGGATGGCCCAGCTCGGCTTCCGCAAGTTCACCGACATGATCGGTCATTGCGAAATCTTGAACATGCACAAGGCGATCGATCATTACAAATCGCTCGGCCTCGATTATGCGAAGATCTTCCATCAACCCAAAGTCGCCGACAGCGTGGGCCGATTTTGCACGCAGACGCAAAACCACGGCCTGGAGAAATCGCTCGACAAGACCGAGTTGATGCGCATCTGTGCCCCGGCGCTCGAACGCCGCGAAAAAGTGGCGGCGTCGCTGCCGATTCGCAACATCCATCGGGTCGTCGGCACGATCACCGGCGCGGAATTGACGCGGCGTCACGGTGCCAACGGACTCGATCCCGATACGATTCAGCTTCACTTCCAGGGCTCCGCCGGGCAAAGCTTCGGCGCGTTCGTGCCGCGCGGCATGACGTTGACGCTCGAAGGCGACGCCAACGATTACGTCGGCAAGGGCCTCTCCGGCGGCAAGATCATCGTCTTTCCGCCGAAGGGCGCGACGTTCGTCGCCGAAGAGAACGTCATCATCGGCAACGTCGCGTTTTACGGCGCCACGTCCGGCGAAGCGTACATCCGCGGCCTGGCAGGCGAACGTTTTTGCGTCCGCAACTCCGGCGTCAACGCGGTCGTCGAAGCCGTCGGCGATCACGGCTGCGAATACATGACCGGCGGCCGCGTCGTGGTGATCGGGCCCACCGGCAAGAACTTCGCCGCAGGCATGTCCGGCGGCATCGCGTATGTGCTCGACGAGCACGGCGGCTTCGATCGCCGTTGCAACAAAGAGATGGTCAAGCTCTATCGCCTGGAAGACGCCGACGAGATTGATGAGCTGCGTCAGATGATCCAGCGCCACGCGGATTACACGCAGAGCGATCGTGCGTGGAAGGTGCTGAGCCTGTGGGAGATGCTCGTGCCGAAGTTCGTGAAGGTGTACCCGAACGACTATCGCCGCGTCATCGAGACGCAGAAGCGCTACAAGGCGCAAGGATTGGCGGACGACGAAGCGATCATGGCGGCGTTTGAAGAGAATGCGCATGATACAATGCGCGTCGGAGGGAAATAACCGCGTTGCATTGTGCATCGGAGTTATCAATGGCATCCATTTTGGCACCCTTGAAGCTGAAAGCCCCGCTTCCCGATCATGCAGACCTTCCTGACAAGGACGGTGTCCCCGTGCGCAATTCGCTCGAACCCTGGCAAAGTTCCTTGCTAAGCGAAACGCTCGAACCGGTGTTGCGCAAACGAAATCCAGACGGCGACAACTTCATCGGTCAGGATTGCGGCATCTACTGGGAAAAATCCGATCCGCCAGCGCTCGGTTGCAAAGCGCCCGATTGGTACCTCGTGCTCGACGTGCCGCGCCTCCTCGATGGGGCAATGCGCCGGTCTTATGTGCTCTGGCAAGAGCTTGTTTCGCCGCTCATGATTCTGGAGTATGCGTCCGATGGCGGCGCAGAAGAACGCGACACGACGCCGATGCGAGGAAAATTCTGGGTTTATGAACGGCGCATTCGTCCCCCGTACTACGGCATTTTTTTGCCGGACCAGAACATCATTGAGATGTATCACTGCGTCGAGGACCGATTCGAACGGATGTCGCCGAATAATCACGGACGTTACTCGATCGCGTCGCTCGGCGTGGAGTTGGGGATCTGGAATGGGAAGTACGCGGATTACGACTTGCCATGGATGCGTTGGTGGGATGGTGCCGGGAATTTGCTGCCGACGGGTGACGAAAAAGCCACGCGAATGGCCGAGAAATTGAAATCGTTGGGCGTTGATCCGGATCAGATTTGAATGTCCGCGCATTCGCTCGATGGAGGTGCCTCATGCAAGAATCAATCTCATTCGCTGAGATCAAAAAACACTACGACGGAGAATGGGTGCTGATAATTGACCCCGTCACTACGAAGACCCTCGAGATATTAGAAGGCAAAGTTGCCTTTCATAGCAAAGACCGCGACGAAGTTTGGCGAAAAGCGCATGAACTAAAACCGAAACACTCGGCAGTTTTGTTCATGGGAATTCCACCAAAAAACATGGTGTTTGCATTGTGAAACAGAGTTTTGATTCCAGTAAGCAACTCATCGTCGTGAAGGCCCGCCTACTGGGACCTCGCGGCGACACCATGATGAACCTGGCACTCGACACGGGCGCGACGGAATCATTGATCGGTTGGGATTCATTGACCGTTGTTGGTTATAGCACGGACGACACTGATTCCTACGTCGAAATGTTGACTGGAAGCGGCACGAAAACGTCACCGATCCTCAAGATCAAGCAATTGGAGTGTCTTGGAAAGCGAAGGCGCGGAATGCGCGTTGTTGCCCATTCCCTCCCGGCTGGGGCGACTGTGGACGGCTTGCTTGGTCTCGATTTTTTTCGGAATTCGCGCCTTACGATTGATTTTCGCAAGGACACTTTAAAACTGGATTGATACGGAATTGTTATCATGGGCAAACCCACCGGCTTCCTGGAATTCCCTCGCGAGCTGCCGCTAGCGCGCTCGCCCGCGGAGCGCATCCACGATTGGCACGAATTCCACGCGCATCAAGACGACAACGCCCTGCAACAACAAGGCGCTCGCTGCATGGATTGCGGCGTTCCGTTCTGCCACACCGGCACGCTGATCGGCGGCATGGCGTCGGGTTGTCCGATCAACAATCTGATCCCCGAATGGAACGATCTCGTCTATCGCGGCCTCTGGAAGGAGGCGCTCGATCGGCTGCACAAAACCAATAACTTCCCCGAGTTCACGGGCCGAGTCTGCCCGGCGCCGTGCGAGGGCTCTTGCGTTCTCGGCATCAGCGAGCCGGCGGTGACGATCAAGAATCTCGAAAGTGCGATCATCGACCGCGCCTTTGATGAAAACTGGGTCGAGCCCGATCTACCGGCGCTGCGCACCGGCAAGAAAGTCGCCGTCGTCGGCTCCGGGCCGGCCGGACTCGCGGCCGCGGCGCAGCTCAACAAGGCGGGCCACTGGGTCACCGTCTTCGAACG
>DAIOGM010000660.1:0-3140 GCA_036745215.1 Gemmataceae bacterium | reverse complement strand
TGGCAAATGGACAATGATCAATGGGAAATGGCCAATCGCGTCAGACCTCGCTCGCAATTGGCTTGCGGCGTGGATTGGCGTCCGAAAACGGCAGCGAATAGCGATACGGATCGAACCGGCTGCCGACGCCGGCGCGATGCACCAGGCCGCGGTCGTGGGCCATGTCCAGCCAACGCCATAGCGTCAACGGTTTGGGCACCGACTTCCCATTGGGCCAATGCGACAAGATCTGACTCCGCGTCACCTCCATCGGGTGGGATGCCATGACCGCTTGCAGCACTTGCCAGGTGTTCTGGAATTCGTCGTCGAACGTCTCTTCCAAAACCGTATAGCCGGACGCGTCGGCTTGAAGTTCAAAAAGCAGCGAGCGCGGCGTGGCGGCGTGGCGCGAAAAGCCGAGCAAGCGGCGGCGGCGATCCAGGGGGTCGGCGGAACGCGTCGGGTACATTTCCAGAAGGATGTCCACAAACGAATGCAGCGCGCCCGTGCCCCGCTCCGCCGCGCCGGCCTTCGCGGCGGCCTTGCGCGGATGATGCACCAGCAACACGGCGATGCCGTCGTCGGCCAGACGCCGCAGCGTCTTCATGGCGTCCGGCAATTGAGCGGGATTGTTCTCGCAGCCGGCCGGCAAAACGTGTGACACCGGATCGAGAATCACCAGGTCCGCGTACGCTCCGCCGTCGCAATATTTCCTGAGACGATCCACGAGCCCCTTCCAATCGTCCATGTTCGGACTGTGTGCAAACGGCCGGCACAGGAAACAGTCACACAGATTAAAGCCAAGCCGGCTGTTGCGCTCCAGCCACAACGCCGGCGTCTCCTCGGACACCACGATTTCGCGGCCGGATTCGATTTTTTGACCCAGGAGAACGCCACCCTGATTGCGCTGAGCCAGAAGGTGCGACACGAGCGTCGTCTTGCCGGAATTCCGCAGGGCCGTGAATAGCGTGATCTGGCCGGCGGCGAGGTAGCCATCCCAGAGCCAGTCGGGCTCCATTTCGGGCGCCAGTTGGTGGAGTTTCAACAATTGCAGTTGGCTCATGATGCACCTTGTCCTTGCGGATTCGTTTCAAAAACCCGGGCTTGCTTTTCACTTGACGCGCCCATCTTTTCAAAATCAACGCGGTGAATTTCCTTTTCGGGCCCCATCGTTTCAAATGAGAGGCCCTTCGTTTCATTTTCCGGGGCATGGTTTTAACGGACGCGCCCATGGATTTCATTTCTTGGCGGGTTCATTTACCAAAAAGGGCCATTCGTTTCACGGTTCGTTTCACGAAAAGGGCATTCATTTCACGTCGAAGGGGGGGGTGATGAGACGATGAGACGATGAATGAAGCACGATCTGGAGGATACCATGCGTGCGTGCGGATCGATATGTCGGTTGTGGACTTTCGCTTAGCGGACGCGCACCTCGAAGCTGATCAACCCATGCTCGCGCGGCTGCAGCGGGCTCGTGAATTCCCAGCGCAATGTCGAGGAGCCGACTTCGTTGGCCTGCATCGTGAACATGGCGTCGCGGTCGGTCTTGGTGCTGCCCTTGACGTACTCGAAGCGGGCGCCGAGGCTGTCGGTGACGACCACGTTCGTGATCGGCTGGCCGCCGGTGTTGGAGTATTTCAAGTAGAACGTGACGATATCGCCGACGTTGACCGCGGTCTTGTCGGGCCACTTGATGATCATGAGCGGTCCGTCCACCGGTTCAGCCGGCGCGGGGCCGGCCATCGTCGCATTGACGGCAGCGGTGCTGCGCAGGTGCGATCGCACGTCGAGGCCCAGCATGCGGCCGACGACGGACGTGGTGAGCGATTGGTAGGTGCCGCTCAGGCGCAGCTTCGTGCCGACGCCTTCCGTGTGCTGCTGTTGCCATTGTTCCAAGGTGGTGACCTGGCCGGTCGCGGCGGCGGGGGTCTTCAACGTCAACGCGGCGTCAAGTGCCTGGCGCGACGCCTGCATGCCGAGGCCGTATTCACCCTTGAACGTGACGAAGCGCGGCACGCACAGGCCGACGCGATTCGACACGGCGAGACGCTTGACACCCTTGCTGTCCATGTATTCCGCGAGCGTGTCGGTCGGATCGATGCCGGCGAGTTTGCCGAAGCGATTGAAGCCGGCTTGCGGGCCGGTGTCGCCGCCGTCCCAGAGCGTCGAGAATTCGGCCGGATGGCGCGGGCCGATCATCGGGTCCCAGATGGGGCACCAGTTCCAAGAAAGGTACGGCGGAATCCGCGGCGTGCCGAGGACGCGCTCGCCGGGGAGCAGGATCGTGCCGGGCAGGGCGACGGCGTTCATCTCCTCGGACGTCAGGAAGCGCTGGCCGACGTGGAAGACGACGAGCGGGTTGCCGCGCTCGGCGGCTTCGATGTACGGATCGCGCGACGACGGCACCGGAATCTCCAGTGGCTCGTCCGGCTTCGTCGCGACCGGGATCGCGATGTCGGGGCGCTCGAGCGTGATCACTTTCTTGATGTACGAGCCGGTGGCGGCGCGCTGGAATTCGGTTTCCGAAAAAACAATTACAGCAGGGAAGTCGGAGTTTTTCATTCGCAGCGACAGTCCGAGCGTGCCGCGAACTTCAAGCGATGGACTGAAAACTTGACGCGGCAGACCGGGCATGTCGGAGACGGCGAAGCGATAGGAATAGCCGGGGCGGAAACCGACGGTCGTGGGCAGTTCCAGCGTGTGGCCCTTGTCCGAGCCGCGATAGAGCGTGATTTTCGTGCCGGCCGGGCCGAGGAAACGCACGTACATGAGCGGCGCGGCAGGGGGCGGTGGCTGAAACATGAATTGAGCGTCGGCGCGCGTTGTCGCGAATAATGCGAGCATCAAAGCAAGGGCACGTGATTGACCAAGGGTTCGGGGCATGATCGTCTCCACGATGCGTGGCACCTTGACAATTGACGACTGATAAATCAATTGTGCTGTGTATGAGGTCTCAATGCCTTTACCCCGAAGGGGTTCCATCCCAAAGCCCAGGGTCGCGCAGCGCACCCTGGGTGAACGTGCAAAACGGTACGGACTACCCCGAAGGGGTTGCATCCTGTCCGACAGTGTCCTTTCGATGCAACCCCTTCGGGGTAGAACGTAACCCAGGGTGCGCTGCGCGACCCTGGGCTTCGAGATGCAACCCCTTCGGGGTAAAT
>DAIOGM010000659.1:0-3212 GCA_036745215.1 Gemmataceae bacterium | reverse complement strand
AAGGACATCCACGACTTGCTCGGGCCGCGCGCCAAGGAGTTGAAAGTCAAGCTGGACATGAATCTCGCCGAGAATTTGCCGATCGTGCAGGCGGACAAGGAAGGCATTCATCGCGCCTTGTTGAACATCGTGTGCAACGCGATCGACGCCGTCGAGGATCGCGAGGAGCCGCACGTCACGGTCGGCACGCGGACGGACCTGGAAGGCTGGGTGCGCATCGTCGTCCTCGACAACGGGCCGGGCATTGCGCCGGCGCAGGTTGCAGAAATCTTCAAGCCGTTCGTCAGCAGCAAGGGCTCGCGCGGCACCGGCCTCGGGTTGTCGGTGAGCCGCAAGATTCTGCGCGAGCACGGCGGCGACATTGTCGTGCAAAGCCAGGTGAACGTGGGCAGCAAGTTTGTGCTCAAGCTGCCGATCATCAGCATGCTCGCCGCGGACATGAGCGCGACGTCGGCGGATATGAGCGTGCTGCCGCCGCCGGAGCCGGATTGATTGAATTTGTTTAGCGCCCGCGCGGCGCCACGCGGGCGCTAAACGAAGACGGAAACAAGACCGGAAGATTCGCCATCCTTCCTCATTTGCGCACTTCAACGGCACATTTCCAAAAAACCGGCGCAATTCTTCAATTGACCTGGAATCCGCCAAATTGCCGCCGTATTCTGTTTGCGGGGATCGTACAGGGACGGACTGTTCCGAGAGGCAGAACGTGCAATGAAGCGAACGTACCCCGTGCTCGCACTCGCGCTGGCAGGCATGCTGGCCGGTTGCAGCGATTTCTCCCAGCGGCGCATCAGCGGCATCCGCCATTTCGAGGATGTCGCGCAACTTCCGCCGAAGACCGCGCCCACTTTGCAAATTCCCAATCCGCCGGTGCTGGTCGCCAGGAATCCGATCGAAGAGCCAATCCAGAAGGCGACCTTCATCCCTGAAACGCCGGTCGTCAATCAAAAGGCCTCCGACAATCCGTTGCGCGTCCTTTATCAACGCGCCGCCGACCGTCAAGCGCAGATGGAGTCGTACATCTTCCGCCTGCGCCGTCGCGAGGTCGTGAGCGGCAAGAAGATGCCGGAGGAGCTCATGCGCGCGCAGGTGCGGCGCGACCCGTTCAGCGTGCACCTGAAATGGCTCGGCGCCGAAGGCAAGGGCCGCGAGACGATCTACGTGAAAGGTAAGTTCAAGAACGAGATGCAAGTGCTGATGGCCGCCAACGATCTGTTCCCGCTCTCGCCCGCCGGCATGAAATGGAGCCTCGCGCCGGACGACGCGCTGGCCCGCGCGCGTAGCCGTTATCCGATCACGAGCACCGGCTTCGCGGCGGTCATTGATCGGTTCGGCAAGATCGTGACCGCCGTCGAGAAGGGCGATTCGAATGAGGGCTCGTTAAAATACCTGGGCAAGGTGAAGCGTCCGGAGTTCGAAGCCGAGGTCGAAGCCGCGCATCAGGTGTTGCCGGCGAAGTGCGATCCGAATCTGCCGAAGGGGGGCCAGCGCTGGTTCTACTTCGACGCCACGCACGGCTGGCCGGTGCTGGTGATTGCGCACGATCCGGACGGCGAAGTCGAGTACTATTGCCACGATCACATCCAGTGGCCGGTGCGGCTCGATGACGATGATTTCAATCCGGAGCGGCTGTGGCGGAAGTGATTGAGCGCCCGATTTGCGTGGCTGCACATGTAACGAACAAACGCGCTTGAGCACCAATGGTGCGCAAACAATTTAGCCCAGGGCAGAGCGCAGCGCCGCCCTGGGTCAACAAAACCAAATCGTCTTAGCACTGAAAGTGCGCAACACAGAGTACTGCCGCTTGTTGCGCTCTTTCAGAGCTACGTCGTTTGACGTGACATAACCCAGGGCGGCGCTGCGCTCTGCCCTGGGCTAAGTTGTTTCCGCACCTTCGGTGCTCCAGAAGCAGCGCGATGATCGTCGTCTGCATACACGACCGTCAAATTACGGACTACTAAGGATTGACGATGCAGATGTATTGAAACCAGCGGACCGGCTCCGTCACGGCGCAATGAAGTGCTTGTACCCCAAATACCCCGCCGCGCCGACGACACCAAGAATAATCAGAATCCACAATAAGCCGAACACGCGGCCGAACGCGCCTTTGAACATGCGGCCAATCCAGCCATAGCGTTGCTGGCGGTCGTAGTCGCGTTCGATTTCCTTGTACTTGTCGCGATAGCTTTGACCCTTGATGTTCGCCTTGGTGGTCGCTTCGCGCGCTTTGAACGCGCCCTGGAACTCCATGAACGTCGCGGCGGCGCGGAAGGGGCCGTTCTTCGTCTTGCTGAGCTCCGCTTTTTGATCCATGTGGCCGGCCTTGATCAAGGCTCGCACCTGTTCGGTCGAGAGCTTCTTGTTGACGATCTTTCCCTCCGGCGTCACCATGTTCCAGTACCAGGCGTCGCGATCGGTTTCCTCTTCTTCCTCAATCCTGGTCAAGCCGCCGCCTTGCGTGGGGGCGGTCGTCTTGGAGCCCATGTTCTTTTGCGGGCCCGTGGTCTTGGCGCCCATGTTCTTTTGCGGGCCGGACGTCTTGGCGGCGACCATCTTGCCGGGGCCGGTCGTCTTCGGCGCGACCTTGCCGGGGCCCTTCGTCTTGGCGGCCTTGGTGGTGATGCGCGTCGGCTCGCCTTCTTCCTCGGGCATCTCGTCGCTGCCGAGCGCGGGCATGCCGGCGCCGGTCTCGGGGGCGAAAAAGCTCAGGTGATCGGCGGTCAATCCCAGCGGTTCCAATTCGTCGAGCACTTCCTGGCAACTGCTGTAACGCAGCTTCGGGTCCTTCGAGATCATCTTGTCAACGATCAAGTCGAGCTTGGCAGGCACTTCGTCATTGTGCTTGCGCATTGGGTCGAACTTGCCTTTTTCCTTCGCGGAAATCAGCTCGACGAGCGTGTTGCCCTGAAACGGCGGCTGCCCGGTCAGGAGGACGTACATCATGACGCCGACGGCATAGATATCGACGCGGACATCGACGCGTTTGACATCGCGGGCCTGTTCGGGGGCCATGTAGATGGGCGTGCCGGCGCCGGCGCCGGTCTTGGTGAGCGAGACGTCCTCGTCGGTGTCCTTGGCGAGGCCGAGGTCGGCGACCTTGATGACGCCGTCCGCAGTCAGGAGGATGTTGTCCGGCTTGATGTCGCGATGGATGATGCCCTTTTCATGTGCATGTTGCAGTGCTTCGCAGGTCTTGACGATGATGTGCAGCG
>DAIOGM010000658.1:0-3230 GCA_036745215.1 Gemmataceae bacterium | reverse complement strand
TCCCCCTTCTCGGCATCACGGACGGCACGTCGAACACCATTATGTGCGGACACGGCATGATTGATCCAAACTTCTATCATTCCGTTGTCGCAATTCCGCAATCGACGGACATCTTCAAGGGAGGCGCTGCTGCCCTTGCGCGTCGTTCGACAACGAATAAGCGAGATAATTCAGGCGACAGTTCGCTCTTCTGGGGTGGGCCTTTTTCGCAGGGCGGTGTTTTCGTCTGGTGCGATTGCACCGTCCGAGTGGTTTCCTATGAGCATACCGGCGGCGTCATCACCAACGGCGTTTCCGCCGATCCGCCAGGAGCGCCGCCTGTATTGGGACGTCACGTCGGCCTATTTGGCGCCTTCCTCACCCCGACCGGCGGCGAGGCTGTGATCTTGCCGGATTGAAAGTCGTGACGCCCCTTCACCGATATTTCACCTCCGTCAATTGACGCCCCCTCAAACCTCACTACAATCAATCTTTTGTTTCGCACGCCCGGAACCGCGGCCATGGACCACGCCATCCGCAAGGCTGAGACGCTCATCGAAGCGCTCAGCTACATTCGCCAGTTTCGCAATCGGCTGATCGTCATCAAGCTCGGCGGCAGCGCGATGGAAGAGCCCGATGCGCTCAAGGCCACGCTCGAAGACGTCATCTTCATGTCCACAGTCGGCCTCCGGCCCATCGTCGTGCATGGCGGCGGCAAACCGATCGACCGCGCCATGGCCGAATCGGGATTGAAGCCGCGCAAGGTGCTCGGCCGGCGCTACACCGATGACGAAACGCTTGCCATCGTCGTGCGCGTGTTGCTCCGAGAAATCAACGCCGATCTCGAAAAACAAATTCGCAATCTCGGCGGCCGGGCGATTGGGCCGCATCTGGGCTCGTTGCAGTTTCTCTTCGGCGAAAAGCTGGCGCTCAACGGGCCGGACGGGCAGCCGATCGATCTGGGCCGAGTCGGCGCGGTGACGCGCGTCGATGCGGATTTGCTGCGTGATTTCTGTGAAGCGGGCATCATTCCGCTGATTCCATCCGTGGCGCTCGATGGCGACGGCAAATGGCTGAATGTGAACGCCGACACCGCCGCCGCCGCGGTTGCCGCGCAATTGCAGGCGGAAAAGCTCGTGCTGTTGACCGACACACCGGGCATCTTGACCGATCGCGCCAAACCCGAGTCGCTTTTGACGAGCCTCGACATGACGCGCTGCCAGGAATTGATCCAGCAAAAGATCATCGATGAAGGCATGATCCCGAAAGTCGAGGCATGCTTCGACGCGCTCCGCGCCGGCGTCAAGAAGACGCACATCATCGACGGGCGGCTGCGGCATTCGCTTTTATTGGAAATCTACACCGACCGCGGGGTCGGTACGGAGATTTTCCTATAAGCCCCGGGATGAGCGCAATGATTCCCGGGGGTACGAACCCCGGGAATCGCTGCGCTCATCCCGGGGCTTGGGTTGAAAACTATGACCAGCGCTGAAACGATTGCTATCTTCGACAAATACGTCATCGCCAATTACAAGCGATTTCCGGTTTGTCTCGTGCGCGGCGAAGGCTCGTACGTCTGGGACGCCGAAGGCAAACGCTATCTCGATTTCTTCCCCGGCTGGGGCTGCAATCTCATCGGCCACGCGCCGCCGCGCGTCGCCGAAGCGGTCGCCGAACAGGCGCGCAAGTTGATCCACGTGCCGAACACCTGGTACATGGAGCCACAAGGATTGCTCGCCAAGGCGCTCGTCGAACGCAGCGGTCTGGACGCGCAATGCTTCTTCTGCAACAGCGGCACGGAGGCGAACGAAGCCGTCATCAAAATCGCACGCCTCAATGGCAAACCGAATGGGCGCTACAAGATCATCACGATGTTCAATAGCTTCCATGGCCGCACGTTCGGCGCGCTCAGCGCGACGGCGCAGCCGAAGTATCATAAGGGCGTCGAGCCGATGCTCGCGGGTTTTCAGTACGCCCCGTTCGGCGATCTCGACGCGGCGACGAAGCTCGTCGATGCCGAGACGTGCGCGATCCTGATCGAGCCGATCCAGGGCGAAGGCGGCATCAACTTGCCACCGGCCGGTTATCTCGAAGGCTTGCGGGCCTTGTGCGACAAGCACGGCTTGATGTTGATCTTCGACGAAGTGCAAACCGGCATGGGCCGTACCGGGACGTGGTATGCTTTTCAGAATTTCAATGTGCAGCCTGACGCGATCACGCTGGCCAAGGCGCTCGCCGGCGGCATCGCGTGCGGCGGCGTTCTGGCGAAAAAACCCTTCGCGGACAAGCTCGTTCCCGGCACGCACGCGGCGACCTTTGGCGGCAACCCGGTCGCATGTGTCGCGGCGCTCGCCACCATCGAGACGATCGAAGACGATAAACTCCTGCCGCGTGCAGCCTTCCGCGCTCGCTTCGAGAAATTGCGCCAACGTTGCCCGCTGATCCAGCAAATTCGCATCAAGGGGACGATGGTCGGCGTCGAGCTGTCGATTGACGGCACGCCGATCGTTGATGCGTGCATCAAGCGTCAGCTTCTTATCAACTGCACCCACGGAAATGTGCTGCGCTTGCTGCCGGCGTTGAATCTGCCCGATGAGGCGCTGCAGGCGGGCTGCGACATTCTCGAAGAGGTCTTGTTGTCGATCAAGTCGTGACGAGTTGGACGCCGATGCCGTCATGCGAGCGCTAAACGAAGAAATCGGGCGACGTTTGTTTTCGTTGGAATTGGGACCATTGTCATGCATCATGTAATCGACCTGCTCGACTGGGACGAAGCTCAGATCCTCACCTTCCTCAAGGACGCGGTGCGCTTGAAGAAAGCGCAGCTCAAGGGCAAGTACAAGCCGCGCCTGGAAGGCAAGGTGCTCGGCATGATCTTCGAGAAACCGTCGCTGCGCACGCGCGTCAGCTTTCAAGCGGGCATGGCCGAGCTTGGCGGACAGGCGATCTTTCTTAACGGAACGGACGCCGGCCTCGGCAAACGCGAAAGCTTGCCCGACATCGTCCGCACCATGTGCGAATATGTCGATGCCATCGTGCTGCGGACGTTTCAGCATGAAAACGTCGTCGAGTTCGCACGCTGGGCATCGAAACCCGTCATCAACGGCCTGTCGGATTACTATCACCCGTGTCAGGCGCTCGGCGATCTGTTGACCGTGCGCGAATGCTGCGGCGACGTGAAGGGCAAGACGATTGCGTTCGTCGGCGACGGCAACAACGTCGCCCGCTCCCTCGCCATCGTGTGCGGCAAG
>DAIOGM010000657.1:2533-3252 GCA_036745215.1 Gemmataceae bacterium | reverse complement strand
GTAACTACTTGAATTGCAGCTGCTTTGCGTCATTTATACAACCCTGAGAGTACTGTTACGGGGCTCGGCTCGCCAGATCCGTGTTCATCTGTGGTTCTTTCTGAATTTCAAAATACTCGACGCGCTACATCGAAAAACCTCCTGTGGGATCGGCGTCCTGGAAAATCCCTTGCTTTTTCGCAACAAGAATCCCACAATTCTCTGGATGGAACCATGTCTTAACGCCAAGGAGTTCGCATGCTCGCCGCTAGCATTTTGCTCTTCGCCCAGGAACAGGTCGCGAATCCAATCCTCGTGCACCTGGAGCGCGTCGGCTTCAGCATGATCAACGTGGTGATCTATGCCGCGCTCGGCATCGTGCTGGCCATCCTTGGGTTCAAGCTGTTCGACAAGATCACGCCGGGCAAGCTCGATGAAGAGATCCTGCAGAAGCAGAACATCGCGGCCGCGATTTTGGCGGGCTCGTTCATTCTCGGCATTTGCATCATTGTGGCGGCGGCGGTGCATGGATAAGAGAAATCAACATGACGCGGAAATCGAGCATCATCACGCTGTGCATCATCGGCGCCATCGCCGCCGTCGGGTCCTGCGCTTGTTGCCTGTCAAACTGGCACGACAAAGAGCGCAAAGACGGCCAGGGCGGGCACGTCCGACATCATCGCACCGGCCGCGGCTTCATTCCGATTTTCTTCGGCGGCGGCGGCTTTGGTGGATCGCAT
>DAIOGM010000657.1:0-2523 GCA_036745215.1 Gemmataceae bacterium | reverse complement strand
CCCCGGCGGCCCGTTCGCGCAGCTCGTCCAAGACACGCAAGTCGTCCAAGACGCGCAAGCGGAAGCCGGCGACCAGCCGCCGCTAGGCACGTCCTGCTTTCCTACGGAGATGGCGCTCTCCGACGACATCGACGCCCTCTACGGGCTGCCGCTCGACGAGTTCACGCAGGCGCGCAACGACCTCGCGCGGCGGCTTCGGGTCGTCCAGCCACGGCAGCGGCGGCTCCCATGGCGGCGGCAGCGTTGGAGGTTGAGCCATGCAACGCGTTCCTCTCACGCCGCGTCCCGATTGGCAACGCAAGGTCGAATCGGTCGGCCTCTCCTTTCACACGCTCAACACCGGCGAGCCCTATTGGGACGAATCGGCCTGCTACGTCTTCTCGCTCGCCGAAATCGATCAAATTGAAACGGCAACGCTCGCGCTGAACGATCTTTGCCTGCAAGCGGTCGAGCATATTCTCAAGCACAATCTCTGGGACGAATTCCAGATTCCGCGCCCGTTCCAGGAATTCATTCGTCAGAGCTGGGATGAAGACGAAATCAGCATCATCGGACGTTTCGATCTTCTCTACGACGGCGTCAATCCGCCGAAGCTCGCCGAGTACAACGCCGACACGCCGACGGCGCTACTCGAAGCCGCGGTCGTCCAATGGTTTTGGCTGCAAGACGTGGCGAAGGATGCGGATCAATTCAACTCCTTGCACGAACGATTGATCGAAGTCTGGAAACGCGTCAAAAGCGACCTCAATTGCCCGGTGACGTTTGTGTCCGTCGAAGGCCACACGGAAGACTTCATGACGGTGACGTACCTGCGCGACACCGCACAGCAAGCCGGGCTGTTGAATCAGTACCTGCCGATCACCTCGATCGGCTGGAATGCGGGGCGGCGCACGTTCGTCGATCTGCGCGAACGTACGCTCGCTTGCA
The DNA here is from genome assembly GCA_036745215.1 of Gemmataceae bacterium. Taxonomy (GTDB): domain Bacteria; phylum Planctomycetota; class Planctomycetia; order Gemmatales; family Gemmataceae; genus SIAQ01. The sequence goes on along the minus strand of DAIOGM010000657.1, from coordinate 1,596 downwards.
TATTCAAGCTGTATCCGTGGGAATGGCTGATGCGCGAGAAGTTCGGCCAGCACGTGCCCGGCGCCGCGACGCGCTGGCTGGAGCCGCCGTGGAAGGCGCTGTTGAGCAACAAGGCGATCTTGCCGCTGTTGTGGAAATTGTTTCCCGATCATCCGAATTTGCTGCCCGCGTCGCGGGACTCGCTGCCGGGCAAATGCGTCAAGAAGCCGGTGCTGGGCCGCGAAGGCGCGAACATCACCATTCTCGAATACGGCGCCAAGGTCGAGGCGACGAGCGGAGACTATGCCGACGGCGAGTTCATTTATCAGCAATATCACGAGACGCCGAAGTTCGATGGCCGTTCGATCGTCATCGGCAGTTGGCTGGTCAATGGCTACGCCTGCGGCATGGGCATTCGCGAGACGGAAGGTTTGATCACGACGAACACGAGCCGATTTGTGCCGCATCGCATTGATGGCAAGTCAACCGAAATCAGACCGTCGAAATAGGCGACTTTTGAAATGACGCGATGATCATCTGGACCCCGAGCCCGACCAACAAATTGATGCCCCAGATCAGGATGACGAGTACTTTGCATTCCCAGAAGTCTTTCTTGAAAAGCAACATCAAGCCAAGCCACCAGACGATCAATGACGCGTATATTCCTGCCGTCACGAATGTGACGATCAGGGAAACCAAAAGGATCAGGCCGAGCGATTTCAATGCGAAAGACCGAAGCGGTCCGAAATCGAACGGTTCAAGCACGAAGTTGTAGAGGACGATCACCAGGAACCAGAGGATGGTCGTGTAGACGAAGATGATCAACAGGGTGATGAGGTAAATCATGCGCTCGCTCGCATTGGCGTGATGACGAGTCGTTGCACGTTCATTCTATGCCAAGATCCATCAGCTTTTTATCCGGCGTGATCTCCGCCGGGTCAACATTTAGCGTTTCCACGATGACGCGGCGCACTTTGAGAAAGATCTCCTTGCGATTCAAGCGATAGCCGGCTTGATCACACTGGTCAACGGTCGCCATCGCCAGGGCCGCATCGCCGATGGTGTAAGCCGGATCAATTTCCTCCGCAATGAAAAGTACGATACCCCACGTGACGAAGATACCGATCGCCAATGCCAATGCTGCCCACGCGCAATACAGCTCTGGCCAAAACACAAACGGCAAGACGAAGGCGCTATATTTGACGACGACGATGAGCACGAAATCTTCGACGGACATATGGAGCGCGTCGAGTTCGAGGTTTTCCTGCCGAAATCGCTTCCAGACATGCCGTCGATGTTGTCGCGGTACGAGCGATGCAAATGTGGAGGTCGGCTTCACCGACTCGCGCGGCAAGTCCAGCGTCTCCATCAGCACGCGCCGGATGCGGTTGAAGTTGCGGACAATTGGATTGTAACCCATAGACGGTCCGCCTGGATTCGTTTAGCGCCCGCGCGGCGCCAAGCGGGCACTAAACGAAGAAACCGGTTCACCCCTTGATCACCCCAATCGGCCGCATCCTCGCCACCTTCTTCGACAAGCCCGCCTGATGCACCACATCCACCACGTCATCGACGTTCTTGTACGCCTTCGGCTGCTCCTCGGCGAGGCCCTTGTGG
>DAIOGM010000656.1:0-3274 GCA_036745215.1 Gemmataceae bacterium | reverse complement strand
CGCATCGCGCCGCACCAGAGAATCGCCAACGCGAGCACGAGACGCCGATCCATACGTATCTCCTTTTTTTCCGAGCGCCGCCAAAATGGCAAGGCGTCGCCGGCGAATCGTCTTATAATACCTGTTACCTTTGTAAGGACGCAAATCCGCAATGTCCCCTTCCGTGCGGCGAACCAGGAGTTTTCGTGGAGCCGTTGACGACCAAAGCCTTGGCCGACGCTTGCCGCGTGTTCCTGACGCTGGCGTACCCCGGCGGTGCGTCCACGATTCCTTCCGGCAAACGCGCCTATTGCGAAATCAACGCCGAACGAGCGTTGGAATCGTACCTGCCGCCGTCGTCGTGCTCGGCCGGCGTCTGTCAAGATTTGGCGACGCGCGCCGGCGGGTTGGTCGGCTACGAATTCCGCCTGGGCAGCGTGAGTTATCCGCATCTGAAATTGCGGATTCAACTCGTCGATTTGCACGATCACAAAGTCTGGGTCTACTCGGTCGATACGCATGACGGCTTTCACCATGCCACCAAGTTCCTCAACGACGACGAAGCGGCGCAGTGGCGCAGTCTCGTCGAGCGCAATCGCCACCTCAAGCATCAAATCGAGGAAGCCCTGGGCCAGACGGGCTTCATCACCCCCGTCGGCCTGTTGCGCATTGATCTGACGGCGCCGGCCAATTCCGCCTGACCAATCGGGCTTGCTCGAAAATCAAACACTTTGGACAATGAGCTGCCGCTTGCGGTTTCGCATTCCCGCCAGGCGACCCGAGCGCTAAACCGCAAGCGAGGTACCATTGAATACGGACTCCGCCATGCCGCCGCTCGTGTCGATCGTGACGCCGTCGTTCAATCAAGGCCGCTTTTTGCGCCGCACCATCGACAGCGTCTTGAGCCAGGATTATCCGCACATCGAATATTTCGTGATCGACGGCGGGTCGCGCGACGAGTCCGTGGACATTTTGCGAAGCTACGGCAATTGCTTTTACTGGCGCTCGCAGCCCGATCGCGGCCAAAGCGATGCCATCAATCAAGGCTTGCAACTGGCGCGCGGCGACATTCTCGGCTATCTCAATTCCGACGACGTGCTGTTGCCCGGCACGATCGCAACGGTCGTCAAGCATTTCGAGAGCAACGCCGATTGGGATCTCCTCTACGGCAATGCTCATGAAATCGACGTGGACAATCGCATCTTCGCCGAGTATCCGACGGCGCCTTATGCGTTCGATCGGCTCTTGCAATCGTGCTGCATATGTCAACCTGCAGCATTCTGGCGTCGGCGGATCGTCGAGCAAATCGGCTGGTTCGACGATGACTTGCACTATGCGATGGATTACGAATACTGGCTTCGCCTGGGCCAAGCCGGCGGAACGCTCGTGCACGTGCCGGAGTTCCTGGCGTGCTCGCGTGTTTATCCCGAAACGAAGACGCAATCGGCGCGGCTCGAGGTGTATCGCGAAATTTTGGCCGTCAGTCGGCGGCACGCGGCGGACGCCAGCTTCAGTCAATATTACGCATACTGGCATCATCGCTGTCACGAACGCATACGGGGTTGGCCGCGGTTTTTGCGCTGGTTGCCGGAATGTCATTGGTGGCTGGCGAACGCTCATCGGAGGATGTATCGAATGGTCCGAGCCTGAAGCGTGAGCGAAGACAACGCACCACTTCGCATACGCTTCCGGCTCGGATATACTGAATGGGCCATGCGAATTCACCCGGACAAAACGCCGACGAACGATATGCCAAAGCCAGCCCCCGAGCCGCCTGCGAACAGCACGCTGCAGCGGCTCGTCGATCTGCGCGAAATCTTGCGCTACGTCCCTCAATATCGCGACAAGATCTTCGTCATCGCCTTCGACGGCGCCATCGTCGAGCACGACAACTTTCGCAATCTGGTGCTCGATCTCACGCTCTTGCGCAGCCTGCGCATCGGCGTCGTCTTGATTCACGGCGCGGGACATCAAATTGCCAAGCTCGCCGCGGCGACGGGCAAGACGCCATCCAATATCGACGGCACCGGCGTCACGGACGCGGCGACGCTCGATCTCGCCTTGACGGCCGCCAATCGCGTGAGCCACGAGGTGCTGGAAGGACTGTCCGCGAGCGATCTGCGCGGCGCACTCTCGAACGCGCTGGTCGCGCATCCGGCCGGCATCCTGCAAGGCGTCGATCAGCAGCACACCGGTCGGGTCGAGCGCGTCGACGTGCAGCTTCTGAAAGCGCTCCTGGCGAGCGATATTGTGCCGATCGTGCCGCCACTTGGCTCCGACGGCGAAGGCGCGACCTATCGGCTCAATTCCGACGTCGTCGCCGTCGAAATCGCGCGGGCGCTCGAAGCCGTCAAGCTCATCTACATCACCACGATTCCCGGCATCGTTATTCAACAACCCGGCGGCAACGGCCTGATCCGCCAGCTCACGGTCGAAGAAGCTGAGATGCTCCTCAAGAAAAACAAAAGCGATCTCGTCGGCTCCGGCATGTCGAAGCTCGCCGGCGCCGTCAAGGCGCTGCGCGGCGGCGTGCCACGCGTGCACATCATCGACGGCACCGTCGAGGAAGGCCTCCTGGCCGAAGTCTTTTCCAACGAAGGCATTGGCACGCTCGTTCATACCAACGAGTATCAAGCGATTCGCAAGGCGCAAAAGAAAGATGCGCGCGGCATCCAATATCTCATCAAGACGAGCGTCGAGAACGAAGAGCTGTTGCCTCGCTCGCGCGCTGAAATCGAACGGCAAATCGCGGCTTACTATGTCTTCGAAATCGACGGCAACCTGGCCGGCTGCGTCGCGCTGCACCGCTTTCCCGATGTGAAGAAAGCGGAGATGGCTTGCGTGTGCGTCGCGCCGAAGTATGAGAATCAAGGCATCGGCGCCCGGCTCATGCAATTCGTCGAAGAGCAAGCGCGGCAAACCGGCGCCGGCGAGTTGTTTTGCCTATCGACGCAAGCGGTCAACTATTTCGTCAAGAAGGGACACTACACGCTCGGCACGCCGGACGATTTGCCTCCCGAACGCCGGCAGCGCTATGACGCGAGCGGGCGGAGGTCGCAGGTGCTCAAGAAGGCGCTGTGATGTCGCTTGCGGCTTCGCGTTCGCGTGGCGCCATGCGAGCGCGAAGCCGCAAGCGGCGATTAACCTTCCAAATCCACGTCCTTCCAATCCGTCACGAACATGTGCCCCGGCTTGTGCGTCGCGCAAAACGCGGGCCTCGCTTTCATCACGACCGCTTGCGGAGTGACGCCGCACGCCCAGAAGACGGGGATTTCGCCGGGCCGAATCGTGACCG
>DAIOGM010000655.1:0-3276 GCA_036745215.1 Gemmataceae bacterium | reverse complement strand
ATCATGTGCCGCGCGGCATGACGATGATGATGTCGCAATGGGTCGTGCATCGCGATCCGCGCTTCTGGGACGAGCCGGACGCGTTTCGCCCGGAGCGCTGGCGTGAGGAGAAGATCAAGTCGTTGCCGAAGTTCGCGTACTTCCCCTTCGGCGGCGGTCCGCGCGTGTGCATCGGTCAGCAGTTCGCGATGATGGAGATGGTTCTGATTCTGGCGACCATCGCGCAGAAGTTTCGCTTCCGCATGCAACCCGGCGCGACGGTCACGGCGTGGGCATCCTTTACGCTCCGGCCGTTAGCGGGCATCCCGGGGTTGATTGAACCGCGTTGATTCGCACGAACGACCAATTGGAGATTGATCATGATCGACGTCCTCTCCGCCGGCATCATCGTCGCCGACCACGTCTGCGCGCCCATCTCTCATATTCCGGCGGCTGGCGAACTCGTGATGGCGGACAGCATGCTGTTGACCATTGGCGGCTGCGCGGCGAACGCGGCCGTCGATCTCGCGAAGATGCAAAATCGCGTCGCCGTCGTCGGCCGCGTCGGCGGCGATATCTTTGGCCGCATCGTCACGGATCTGTTGCGCGAGGCGAAAGTCGATGTCTCGTGCATCAAAACAAGCGCGACCCACGACACCAGCCAGACGTTGATCGTCAACGTGCAGGGCCAGGATCGCCGCTTCGTGCACACCTTCGGCGCCAATCGCGCATTCGCCGCCGCCGACATTCCGCTGCAACTGCTCGATCAGGTCAAGGTGCTCTACCTCGGCGGCTATCTCGTCTTGCCGGGCGTGACGCAGGACGATCTCGCGCCGGTGTTTGCCGCCGCCCGAGCGAAGGGGGTCAAGACGGTGCTCGACGTGGTCGTGCCGGCCAAGGGAGAATACCTATCGCACTTCGATCGCCTGTTGCCGCACGTCGATGTGTTTTTGCCGAACGACCTGGAGGGCGAACGCATCACCGGCGAAAAGGATCCGCTCAAACAAGCCGACGTGTTTCAGAAGCTCGGCGCGAAGACAACGATCATCACCATGGGCGGCGAAGGCTCACTCTTAGTACAAGATAAGCTTCGCCTGCGCGCCGGCGCCTACGCGGTGCCGATGGTGGACGCATCCGGCGGCGGCGACGCGTTCGACGCGGGCTACATTCATGGCCTGCTCGAAGGCAAAGGCCCCGAGGATTGCCTGCGGCTCGCCAGCGCGCTCGGCGCCAGTTGCGTCCGCGCGATCGGCACGACGCCGGGTGTATTCACAAAAGCAGAGTGCGAGGCGTTCATGAAGGCGAACGCGTTGAAGATTGAGCGGATTTGAATGCTGTCAAACGCAAGGGGGGAATTCGCATGGCCCAACTGGTGTTGCCGCGCGTGCAGGCGATGTTGATTTGTGATGATGTTGCCAAGTCGAGCAAAGACCGCGGCGTCTATCATCTCACTGGCGTTAGGCACTCAATCTCCGTCCCGAGTTTTCCAGCAATTCGACCTCACCTCTACGTGTTCCTTCATATGAGTGGTCACCGCGGTGCCACGTCCTGCTTGGTGCGTGTTCTCCGTGTTGCGACAGACGAAATCGTCTACGAAAGCAGTGCGAGAAACATTAACTTCAAAGATCCCACGGCTGTTCGCAATGTGATTTTCGACGTTCGTAATTGTGAGTTTCCCGAGCTAGGCGTATACTATGTGGAGATTGTCGCGGACAACAAAGTGGTCGGCGAACGGCGACTTGAAATCCGTTTGGAGCAATGAGAAATGGCGATCGATGCGTCAACTGAAGATGATGATCTCGTGTTCATCGAGTGCGAATCCGTACCCATCCCGCCCGGCACCAAGCGCAAGCCGCTTCCGCGGTTCGACGACCCGGAGCCGGAATCGCGCGCCGCGCCGCAATGGTGGCTCGTCGGCGCGGTCGCGTTCGCGGCTCTCGTTTGCGGCGTCGTGATTGGCCGGTTGATCTAACGTACCAATCAATCACTTCTTCTTGCGCGGATCATCCGCCGCATTCACATAAGTAATATCAAACGGCCCGACGCCATGCACCTGGATGATCGTCTCCCCCTTCGCCTTCGCGTAATGCCGCATCTCCTTGGGCATGCGCATGAACGAGCCGACCGTCAGCTCCTGGAAATGATCGGCTTCGAGCTTCATGCCCTTGCCGATCAGGAGCGTGCCCTTGAGCACCGTGACGTTTTCATCGGACCCATGCCAGTGCGGCGGCACGACGTAGCCGTCGGGCAACTTCGCGCGAAGGGTGTATAGGCCGCCCGCCTTGCTCGGATCGCCGGACAGCACCGCCGCTTCGGCGCCGGGCGGCAACCCAGGCGGCGCAGGCCCCCACTTGATGTCGGCGGGTTTCACGACGACGTGCTCGTCCGTGTGTTTCTCCTTGCCGTCTTTGCCGTTGTCGCCGCGCACCAGGCCGATGGCGACGACCATAATCAAACCCAATGTCAGGAATCTTCGCATGTTGTTCTCCTTGGATGTGATGAAGGGCGTTGTGGACAACGTATTGCGGGGAATGCCGTGTGCAAGATGTGAATGCATCGTGATCGGAGAGATTATCCGCGCCGCTCCTTCAGCCTTTCCAAGAACACGCGCTGCTCCGGATGCAACAACTCCCGCGCCTCGTTGATCGGCACAAAACGAGCCTGATCGACTTCCCACGACGCGCAGCGCGGCGCCGCGTCGTCGGGGGCAGGGCCGGCATACGCATGGACCGTCTTTTTGCTCTTGGTGTACTGGATCGAGCCGAGCGAAATCAGCTCGCCCGCAACGACGCCGGTTTCCTCGAGCGTCTCGCGGCGCGCGGTCGATTCGAGGTCTTCGTTCGCGTCGGGCTCGCCTTTCGGGATGCTCCACGGCTTGTGGCGATTGTAGTTGCCGCTCGGATGCACGAGAAGCACCTCCAGCCCAGCGGGGCCATCGCGGTAGAGCAGGGTGCCGGCGGATTGTTTCATGCGCTTTATCCTACACGACGGCCACCAGATCAATTTCAATCAGCCAGTCCGGATGCACGAGTTTCTCGACGCCGACGAGCGTGCTGCATGGCGGGTTTTGCTGATCGAAGTAACGGGAGCGGACTTCGCGGATGATCGGCACGTGCTCGGGCTTCAGGCCGACGACGTAGAGGTTCGACTTCACGACGTTCTTGAACGTCGCGCCCGCGGCGGCGAGGGCGGCCTTCAGGTTCTCGAAGGTTTGCACGACCTGCGCCTTCGTGTCGCCCTTGCCGACGACTTCGCCTTGGTGGTTATTGCTGACCAGGCCGGAGATATAGATGGTCT
>DAIOGM010000654.1:0-3282 GCA_036745215.1 Gemmataceae bacterium | reverse complement strand
GGGCGAGGCCGTGGCGACGTCGGTTGGAGCGCGGTTAGCCGAAACGTGCAACCGTTCTCTTGAATCTCAACCGTCTCGCCGCGGCGGGCGGCGTTCAACAATTCGGGCAGACGCGCTTGCGCTTCATTTGCAGTCAGTTGAATCATGGCATGTCTCCCGGCGACGGCTCCTCGGTCTGCGAATATTCTAGCAAAGTGTCGTCCGTCCCGAAATCCCAGAGATACCAGTCATGCGTCGTCAAACTACGGACATCGCGTTGATCATGTCGTTGATCGTCACATCCGCAAGCAACGCCCAGACCGTCGCCACGCTCAAAGGCCATCAGCACACCATCACCGCCCTGGCGTGGTCCGCCGACGGCAAGACGATCGCGTCGGGCAGCAAGGATGAGACGGTCATCCTCTGGGACGCAGCGAAGCAAACGAGTCGCGCCACGCTCGGCGGGCACAAGGACATGGTCATCACCGTGCGCTTTTCGCACGATTCGAAAACGATCGCGTCCGTCAGCCATGACAGCGTCATCCTCCTGTGGAACGCCGACTCCGGCAAGAAAATCGGCGAACTCAAAGGCCACACCGGCGATGTGCGCGGCCTGGCGTTTCATCCCAAAGGAACGCTGCTGGCGTCCGGCGGCGTCGATAAGTCCGTGCGATTGTGGGATTGGCACGCGAACAAACTCCTCGATACGTACACGCAACACTCCGCCGACGTCAATTGCTGTGCCTATTCACCTGACGGCCAATGGCTCGCCAGCGGCGCCTGGGATCGCAACGTCGAAGTCTGGAACGTCTTGACCAAGAAGCACCACGCGACGCTCAAAGCGCATACGGAGTTCGTCCGCGATTTAGTGTTTTCTCCTGACAGCAAATTCCTCTACTCCAGTGGCAAGGACGGGCCGATTCGCGTTTGGGACATCGAAGGCAAGAAGCTGCACAAGACGCTTGAAGCGCACCATGGACTCGTGCGTGCGCTGGCAATGTCGAAGGACGGCAAATGGCTCGCGTCGGCCGGCCGCGAGGGGACGCTGAATTTGTGGAACGTTGAGATGGGCAAGATCGCCGCGTCGATGCAAGAAGGGACGCTCGGCTTTCAAGTGGTCGCGTTCAGTCCGGACGGCAGCCGGTTGGCGACGGGGGGCATCGATCGGAATGTCACGATCTGGGACGTCAGCCAGATTTTGGCGACGCACAAAACGAAGTGAACCCCGGTGTTTACGTTTACTGATCTTCAGGAAAGGAAAGCGCGACGTGCCGGGAGGGCGAGGCTCCCGCCGAGCCGCGAACCTCGAGAAAACGGCGCCCAACACGGCTCGGCAGGAGCCTCGCCCTCCCGAGCCAATCGCTATTCTTTCCTGATGATCAGTGGCGCTCGCATGGCGCCACGCGTGCTCTTAACGTAAACGGGCCGTTCAATCCACCCGCGGCACAAACGATTGAACCAGGAACAAAAAGAACAACTCCACCATCGTCAACACCACGAGGTTCGCCCACACCCCCAGCGTGCGATGATAGATCATGAAACGCCAGACGCCAAAGAAAAGGGCGTCCGCAAACGTCGGCGCGTTTCGCGTCGGCGGCGGCATGCCGAAAACGGTCGCGTCCTCCTTGGCTTTCTTCTTCCTGGCCTTCTCGCGATCGGCTTGATCATCGTAGTGCTTGGCGACAGACATCGGCCGGTCCGCTTCCGAGCGTCCGTCGTCTGCATCCGTCGGGCGCGATTGGAAATCGCCGTCGCCAACGACGCCGTACGGCTTTTTCTCGGTGGACCATTCATCCTCTTCCTCGACTTCCGGCGCCGCCGCCGCGGTTTGCGCCGCGATCGGGACCGGCGGTTTCTTGCCGGTTTCGTGGAACGACGGCTGCGTCGGATCGTCCGCCACCAGATACGGGTCGGTGTCCGTTGACCATTCTTCGTCCATCATGTAATGCGGCGTCTTCGGCGCCACCGGCGCCACGCTTTCGGGCGTCGCTGATGAGCCTTTCTGGACTCCATGCTTGAGGTCGGTCGGGGCGCCGGGGCGGATGCCTTCCTCGACTTCCTGAACATCCATTTCGGGCCACGTCTCCGTCGTGGCCTTCGCCTTCGCATCGGCCTGCACGGCGCGATTCGCCTTGCCTTTGCGCGGCACGAAGTTGAGCGAAAGCCAAGCGAATCGGCCCCAGTGACGCGCATAGAACAGGAGCGACGTTGGAATCATGATCGCCGCCGGGATCGCCCAGAGAAACGTCTGCGTGAACGCCGCGAACAAGAGCGCTGCGCAGATCGACGCCGACAGCAACGTCAGCAAATGGACGTAGGTGAATGCACCTAAATGCCGAACCATCCGCCAGAGGATGACCGGATGCACGAAGAAGAACCAGTTTTGTGTGTACAGCGCGGATATCAGGCTCACCGGATAAAACAACCAGACAATCGCGGCTAACACGACCACAAAGGCATGCGGATTGATCACGGCCAACGGCGACAGCAAAACCGTAACCGGGATGACCCAGAAGGACAGCACCCACAGACAGAAGATGGGCTTCCACCACCATTCGATGAAGCTTTCGCTGGGGTATTGCACCTCGTCGTTGCCGCTGCTGGATTCGGTGAGAGTGGTGAGGAAGTAATGCGATGTGAACGTGAAGAAAACGAGCGACCAGATGGTCAGGCCGACCATCGAGACGATGAACAAGATGGCATTGCCGGCGCCGGCCATGGGTGGGCTCCTACACCGCTTGCGGTTTCGCGCTTGCGTTGCGACGCGAGCGCGAAACCGCAAGCGGCTGGATGGGTCTCACTCCGCAATCGCCGGCTCGCCCGCCAGCTTGCGGATGTCTTGCGTGATGCGCATCGAGCAGAACTTCGGGCCGCACATCGAGCAGAACTTCGCCGATTTGAACACGTCCTGCGGCAACGTCTCGTCGTGCATCGACCTCGCGGTTTCGGGATCGAGCGACAAGGCGAACTGCTTCTCCCAGTCGAACGCGAACCGCGCCTTCGATAGTTCATCATCGCGCTGCCGCACGCCCTTGCGGCCCCGCGCGATGTCGCCGGCGTGGGCGGCGATCTTGTACGCGATCACGCCCTGACGCACGTCGTCCTTGTTCGGCAAGCCGAGATGCTCCTTCGGCGTCACATAGCAAAGCATGGCCGCCCCGGCTTCCGCGGCGAGAGCGGCGCCGATCGCGCTCGTTATATGATCGTAACCGGGCGCGATGTCCGTCACAAGGGGGCCGAGCACATAAAACGGTGCGTCGTGGCACAGCTCGCGCTCCTTCTCGACGTTCATCTTGACCAGGT
>DAIOGM010000653.1:0-3287 GCA_036745215.1 Gemmataceae bacterium | reverse complement strand
GACGATGCAGAAGGTCACGACGTTCTCGGAGCTGCTCGGGTGCGTCCTGTCGCGCGTCACGGTGACGACCGAGCGCGACGAGGTGATTTTCGAGCTGTCGGATGGCCGCTCGTTCAAGCTGATCGCCTTCCAGTTTCAGGCGGCGCGTGAACAGGACGGCGACCTCGCATTTTTCGAGCGCCTCGAGGCCGGGCAGGTCGTCCTTTTCCTTGGTTTGCTTGGCGTTGAGAATCGTCACGACCGACGGATATTTTCCTTCGAGATACTTTTTCAAAATCGGCATGGTCTTGTCCGAATCGTACTCCGCGGAGCCGGAGATGAAGACGGCTCGAAGCGGGGCGATGCGGGCGTGGGCGGTGCAAACAAGAACCAAGAGCAACAAAACGGACGGGATGACGAATTTCATCATGGCGTTGGCATCCTTTGTTTACGTTAAGCGCTCGCAGGGCCCTGCGAGCGCTAAACGGGGAAAGATTGGATCATTTCTTTTGCGACAGCATCGCCTCGATCTCGCGATCGCAATCTTGCAAATGGGCTACCGTAATCGCATCCTTCGATCGGCTCACCGCGGAGTCAATTGGCGCTCGTAAACGTTGCAAGGCAATGCGAGCGACGGCGCGGAAGTCGGAACTCGCCGAATCGCCGCCGCCAAAGATCGGACCGCCGCCGTCCTTCGCGGGCACAAGTTCGGCTTTCAAGAGATCGAGGTACGCGCGTTGCAAGTTGCGACGCAGTACATCGATCTTCGGATTTGACGACGCCAGTTCGCTGAAGATGCCGTCCTGCACGTCGTTGACGAGTTCCGTGACCGTGTACGCGTTGCCGTTTTGCAGAAGCTCTTCATCCATCAATCGGCGAATGCGCGCGCCGGAGAGCAGATTCTGCATCAACGCCTTTTGCAAACCGCCGACGTCGTTGGCGACGCCGGTGTACCGGAAGCGATTGACGATCGCCGGATTCAAGAGCTTCGCCGGCGTCGTGAACGCGTTGTCGTTCAGGAACTTGACGGCGGCCTTCTGCTTGTCCTTCGGCACGCGCGTAAACGTCTCCGTGCCGCGGCCGCCGAGAGTCCGATTCTCGACGACGCCGCCGACGTTGAGAGCGACGGCGTTGAACCAGTTGCGGCGATGCGTGATGATGGTTTTGTACGTGTCATCAAGGAGCGAGAAATCCTCGCCGACGTTGGTCGTGGCCGCGACGAGATGATCGAGCACGCGATCGAGGTTCTTCAGGCCGAGTTCCGTCGCCTTGATCGAATCGGCGCCGATGTTTTCGGTCTTGACCGTCGGATCAACGGTCGCGGGGCCGTCCTCGCCGCCGAAGCGAATCATGGGTTCTTCGAGCTGGCGCGACGCCCACTTGTCGAGCGTCGCTCGCTCGGCGTCCGGTGAAGCTGCGCCGGGGATCGACTTGTAGCCCCACTCGATGGCGAAGAAGTCGTACGGGGCCAGAATCGGGATCAACTGTTTGACCTTGTCCTCCGGCTGCGCGACGTAATTGAATCGGCCATACGACATGATCGAGCCGACGGAGCCATGCTTGGCGGTGAACTTCGGATCGCGAAGTTGCTCGATTGAATATGCGCCCGAGGCACGGTGATTGTGCCTTAGGCCGAGCGTGTGGCCGACTTCGTGGGCGCAAATATAACGCAAAAGTTCGCCGGTGAGATCGTCCGGCAACGGCAGCTTCTTGGCACGCGGATCGACGGCGCTGCACTGCACGAAGTACCACGACTGAGCAAGCTTGACGACGCCGTGCCAGAAGATGATGTGCGCGGAGATGATTTCGCCGGAGCGCGGATCGTGAACGTGCGGGCCCATCGCGTTCTGGAACGGATCGGCGACCCAGCGAATGACCGAGTGGCGAGCGTCTTCCGGGTCCCAGTTCGGATCGACGCGCGGATCGGGCGCTTCCTTCGCGATGATCGCATTCTTGAAGCCCGCCTTCTCGAACGCCGGCTTCCAGTCCTCGATGCCCTTCAACAGATATGGCTTGTACTTCTCCGGCACCTCGCGGCTTACATAAAAGACGATCGGGTTGATCGGCTCGGAGACTTCCGCGGTCGGATCCTTTTTCTCCAGGCGGAAGCGAGCGATATATTGCTGCGTTTCCATCCACGTCTTCGACGACGCGTAATTCTCGAAAGAACGGGTGAAGTAGCCGACGCGCGGATCGAAGAAGCGCCCCATCATCGGCCGTTCGGGGAGCATGACGAGCGAATAATGCACGAGCGCCGTGTAGCTCTTGGCGCCGCCGAAGATGGGGCCCTTGCCCGGGCCGCCGAAGCCGCCGCCACCGCCGCCGCCGGTGAAGGTGAGCAGCGAGCGCGCTTCGATGTTGGTCGGGAACGCCTTGATGTCGTCGAGGTAGGAACGATTCGGATCGATGCCACCGCCGGAGCCGACCGCGCCTTTGATCGACAGGTCGAGGATGTCGGTCGTATAGAGCGGCGTCGCATTGACGACGGTCGAACGATCCTTGCCTTCGGCCTCAACCGGGAATGAATAGATGATCGAGTCCATGTTCGCTGAATCGACGGCCGCCTGAATCGCCTTGCCGTCGCCGCGTTTGGCGAAGGAGACCTGCCAGAGGAAGACCTTGTTGCCGCGGCGATCGAAGCGCAAATATCGGCTGCCGAGCGAGTATCCGCCCCATGTGACGCCGGCGGGTCCCTTGGCGACTTCGGCTTGCCAGAGCATGAGCTTGTTGAAGCCGTCCTTGGGGATCTCGAAGAACACCTTCTCATCGACCTTGTGCACGGTGAAGACGCCCGGCTGGCTCTTCGCGGTCTTGGGGATGACCTCGTCGTAGGGTTTCGGTTCGCCCGCCTTGGTCGGAGTCGGCGGCTTGCCGCCGAGCGGCGGGCCCTCGATTTTGGGCGGCCCTTCGGTTTTCTTGGGCGGCCCTTCTTTTTTCTGAGCGGTCAAATCGGACGCGGGGAGGGTCGCGAAGCCGACAAAAAGCGCGACGACGACGAGGCGTTTGAACATGGACGCACCTGTGGAAAGGGCCCAAAAATCGAGAAGATGCTGAGACTTATGTTGTAGCACGAATTGCGTCGGCAAGCCAGGGAAGGAAGGGAATTGGGCGAAGGATTGCGGATTGCAACGATTTGTTCGGCGAGCCACGGGGTTTATCCCCGTGGGGCTTTGCAACGCAACTGAACCACAGAGATACAGAGAAAGGCAGGATAGGTAAGAAAAATCCCGCGTCTCATTTCCCCGTCTTCTCTTCTCTGTACTACTATCAATCAAATTCAACGCACGCCACGAAGATTATCTTAGCCA
>DAIOGM010000652.1:0-3312 GCA_036745215.1 Gemmataceae bacterium | reverse complement strand
CTACGACCGCGACGGCTCAATCGCCGGCCCGATGTGGTACCTGTATCTGCGCATGGGCGAATACCTCGACGACGAACCCGCTCAACTTCGCGCTCGCTCGCTCGGCCTGCAAACCAACCGCGAGGGCTTACAACGCGACATGTGGGTTGCCGTGCAGAAGCTGTTGAGTGAGAATAACCCGTAGCCAGGAGTCAGGAATCAGGAGTCAGGAATCAGGCGCCAATTGGTGGAATCTGACTCCTGATCCCTGACTCCTGATTCCTGACTCCTGGGGTTATCGTCATGTCGCAACCGAAGAAGCATTCCCTCGGCAAAACCCGCCCGCTCGTGCCGCCGATCTATCAATCTTCCGTCTACACGATTCCCGATCTCGACGCGCTCGACGCCATCATGAACGACGGCGAGCCCGGCTACATTTACGCGCGCGACGCGCATCCGAACGCCCGGCGGCTGGCGGAGCTTCTTGCCGCGGCGGAGGCCGCCGAGTGGGGCGTCGTCACCGGCTCCGGCATGGCTGCCATCAGCGCGATCGTGCTCGCCACGGTGACGAAGGGCCAGAGCATTCTCGCGAGCAATCGGCTTTATGGCCGCACGGTGCAGCTCTTCACAACGGAACTGGAGCGTTTCGGCGTCACGACGGATTACGTCGATGCCAACGACCTCGACGCCGTGGAGACGGGGCTCAAGAAAAGCCCGCGTTTGCTTTTTGTCGAAACGATGTCGAACCCGCTGTTGCGCGTCGTCGATATTACCGCGCTGGCGGAGCTGGCGCACGAGTCCGGCGCATTATTGGTCGTCGATAACACCTTCGCGACGCCGGTGTTGACGCGGCCGATGGACATGGGCGCCGATTTCGTGATGGAAAGCTTGACGAAAATGATCGCCGGCCACAGCGACGTGACGCTCGGCTTCCTGGCCGCGAACGACGCCGACATGCTGCCCGCGATCAGCTCGGCCGTCAGCATCTGGGGCCTTGCGTCGAATCCATTCGACTGCTGGCTCGCCGAGCGCGGCCTGGCGACCTTGGAGTTGCGCATGAAAGCGGCCAGCGACAATGCACACAAGCTCGCTGACTGGCTCGTCGATCAGCCCGGCGTGTCGCGCGTCTGGTATCCCGGCCGCGACGATCATCCCGATCACGAATTGGCGTCCAGCGTATTTCTCCCCTCGCCCCACCGGGGGAGAGGGGCTGGGGGTGAGGGGGAAGTCATCGGCTACGGTCCGATGCTGTGTTTCGAACTGGCCGACCGCGACGCCGTCAATCGCTTCATGCACGCCGCCCCCGGCATTCCATTCAGCCCCTCGCTCGGCCACAGTGCGACGACGCTGAGCCATCCTGCAACTACGTCGCATCGTTACACGAGTCCGGCCGAACGTAAGCGGCAAGGCATCACCGATGGCTTGATTCGTCTGTCGGTCGGCGTGGAGCCGCTGGAGCAAATTCAGGAGGAGATGGCGAAGGGCCTGCAATGAATGAATTTGTTTAGCGCTCGCGCAGCCTTGGGTTTTGCTGAATACTCCCTGTGCGTTACAATAGGAATCAGCAATGCAGTTTCGATGGATCGACTGGAATCGCGACCACATCGCCGAGCATGGCATCGAGCCGGCGGAAGCGGAAATGGTTGTGCGCAATGCGAAACCACCGTATCCTGAGTTAGCCGGTGATGACAAACTATACGTTGTCGGTCGCGGGATCGGCGGGCGTTTCCTCCAAGTCGCATATTTACTTGATTCGGATGGCACCGCATTCGTTATTCACGCGCGGCCCTTGAATGACCGAGAAAAACGACGATTTCGACGGAGAACTCGACGATGAGCAAGAAATCCAACACCAAACCGTATTGGGAGATGACCACCGCGGAGCTTCGCGAAGCAACCAAGGAATTTGACGAAGAATTCGTTTTTGAACGTACGAAACCAATGTCGCCTAAAATGAAAGCTCGTTGGGAACGGGCCAAAGCCAAGGGCGAAGAAGGCACGAACGGCAAGTCGGAAGCGCATATTGCCGTGCGCCTTGACAAGGACCTGCTCAAACGCTGCACCGCTCTCGCGAAGAAAAAGCGCCTGACGCGCGATGCGTTGATCGCGCGAGGCTTGCGCGCGTTGTTAGCGGCCGAGGGCGAGTGACGTCACGTCCCCGCCGGCAATACGTTCTCCCCCTCTACCAAATCCGCCGCATGCGCCTGGGCGATCGCCTCGTCCGTGCTCGTCGGATCGATCTCGCGGCAACTCGTGCTCAACTGCTCCGCGATGTCGCGCAGCTCCGTTTGCCAGACTGCGGCGTCCATGCCGTCGGGCGTCACTTGCGTGAATTCACCCAACAGCAAGATCAAGCGCAACAAGTGACGGAAGATGATGCCTTCCTGTTTGACCAGGTCTTTCGCCTGGACGTATTTGTTGAAGTTGCCGCCGAAGCTCAACAACTCGCCGGCGGACCAGACCGATTGCGTCGTCACGTCGTGGACGTCGTGATAGGTCGCGTCGAACAGGAGACGCAGTTTTTCACTTAACGTCGGCGCATGTTCTTCCTCACGCCAGGGACTCCAGTCGTCGTCTTCCTCTTCGCCTTCGGCGGCCGGCGCTTTGGCAATCATGAGCCCGCGCTGGACCAACTCGTCATCCAGGCGCGTTAACGCGAGCGGTCCGGGTGGCAGATGTTCCTGCCACGGCACGCGGACAAATCGCAGCACGCTGCGCGGCAACTCCAGCACGCTTTCAAACGCTTGTAATCGCTCGCCGCGATCCGCGATGCCCAGATGCGCCAATAGATATGCGCCGTACAACGGATGAATGCTGCGGAAGACGAGCAGTTGATCGAGCTTCGCCGTTGGCGTCGCGAGCTTGACTTGATAACGTTCCACCTGTGGCGCTGCTTCGGTGACACCGAGCGCTTTCGCCAGCATCTCTTCGGTTTTCGTCGGACGGGATACCGATGCGGTCGCCTCGGGTTCGACACGATTGGAATCGTGTTCCACGGCCGCTGGCGGCGGCGGATCCAGTGTCACGAACCCGGCATTCGCCAGCGTCACCAGCATCCGGTCGAGCATCGCGTCCTGCGCCTTGACGCGTGCTTCGTCCATCAGCCGCTTGCGAATCACCGAGCGAATCAGCGACACGTCCGGTGACACCTTCAAGAGGTACGCCAGCAATCGCCAGGGCAGGGGGCCTTTACTGTACAATTTGCCCGGCGGGGCGGCTTGCAGTTGTTTGAATTGCGATTCCGTCCAATAGGTGCGGTTCTCGTTCCGCGTCGGCTTCTTGCGCTTGAGGTCCTTCTTCTCCACGACATTGCCGCGCCCGTCATAGTCGTAT